>NZ_JBQHDG010000027.1:0-161754 GCF_052068095.1 Phytohabitans sp. LJ34
GCAGCGCGGGTCGGGGATCTCGGCGAGCGCCAGCTCGCCGCCGACCCGCGCGGTCTCCGGCGGGAGCAGCGGTCCGCGGCTGACACGGACTCGGGCAAACTCCAGCTTGAAGCACACCACGACGGCGTCATCCTGATCCCTCGGGTCAGAACGCGCAGGCGATGACCAGCTCAGGTGTGCGGTCGGGTAGCAGGTCGAGCCGCTCGATCCGCCCCGCCGCCCGAAAGTCGCCCGCTACCCGCGCCAGCCGGTCGAGCTGCTCAGCCGGGCCGAGCGCCTCGGCCAGCGGCACGTCCGCTCGCATCGACAGCCGTCGCTCCGACTTGGCACGGCGCACCTGGGTCAGCGCGGCACTCGCCACCTTCAGCAGCTCGGGGTCGCCGTCCGCGGTCAGCTCGTAGCGGGACGGCCAGGGCGCGCGGTGCACCGAGCCGTACCGCCACCACGACCACACCTCCTCGGTCGCGTACGGCAGGAACGGCGCGAACAGCCGCAACTGCACCGACAGTGCGGTCGCGAGGGCGGCGCGGGCGGAGTCGGCACCCTCGCCCGACCCGTACGCCCGCTCCTTGACCAGCTCGATGTAGTCGTCGCAGAACGTCCAGAAGAACGCCTCGGTCGCCTGGAGTGCGCCGGTGTGGTCGTACTCGTCGAAGGCGGCCGTGGCCGTGTGCAGCGCCGCGGAGAGGCCGGCCAGCATCGAGGCGTCGAGCGGCTCGGTCACCGGCGCACGGAGTGCCTCCGCCGCCCCCAGCCCGAGGGCGAACTTGGACGCGTTGAGCAGTTTCGTCGCCAGCCGCCGGCCCACCTTGATCTGGCGTGGCTCGTAGGCGAGGTCGGTGCCGGGGCGCCCGTTGGCCGCCCAGTAGCGCACCGCGTCGGCGCCGTGCTCCTCCAGCAGGGCCATGGGGGTGACGACGTTGCCCTTGGACTTGGACATCTTCTTGCGGTCGGGGTCGAGGATCCAGCCGGACTGCACGGTGGTGTGCCACGGCAGCACGCCGTGCTCGAGGTGTGCGCGCACCACCGACGTGAAGAGCCAGGTGCGGATGATCTCCTGCCCCTGCGGCCGCAGATCCATCGGAAAGACCCGCCCGAACAGGTCGGGATCGGCCTCCCAGCCGCCGATGATCTGGGGTGAAAGCGAGGAAGTCGCCCAGGTGTCCATGACGTCCGGATCGCCAATGAAACCGCCCGGTCGTCCCCGGTCCTCGGCGGTGAATCCGGCCGGAATGTCCGAAGATGGGTCGATCGGTAGCAGCGCCTCGCTGGGTGTGAGAGGGTGTTCGTGGTCCGGCTCGCCAGCGTCGTCGAGCCGGTACCAGACGGGGATCGGCACCCCGAAAAAGCGCTGGCGGCTGATCAGCCAGTCGCCGTTGAGCCCGCCCACCCAGTGTTCGTACCGGTGGCGCATGTGCTCCGGCACCCACCGCAGCTCCCGCCCCCACGCGAGCAGCGCGTCCCGCAGACCGGGGTCGCGGCCGCCGTTGCGGATGTACCACTGGCGGGTGCCCACGATCTCCAGCGGCTGCTCGCCGTTTTCGTAGAACTTGACCGGGTGGGTGATCGGCCGCGGCTCGCCCACGAGGTCTTCGCCGAGCAGCTCGACGATCGCCTTGCGCGCGGCGTTGACGGTGAGCCCGGCGAGCGGCGCGTACACCCCGGCCGGCACCCCCGCCGGCGCCTCGGGCAGCAGCCGCCCGTCGCGCCCGATCACCACGCGGGTGTCGAGCTGGAGCTCCCGCCACCAGGTCACGTCGGCCAGGTCGCCGAACGTGCACACCATCGCGATGCCGGTGCCCTTGGCCGGGTCGGCGAGCGCGTGCGCGCGCACCGGCACCTCGACGCCGAACAGCGGCGTCCGCACCGTGCGCCCCACCAGCGCCGCGTATCGCTCGTCGGAGGGATGGCACACCAGCGCCACGCACGCCGGCAGCAGCTCGGGTCGAGTCGTCTCGACGTAGACCGGCTCGTCGCCGTGGAAGCGCAGCTTGTGGTACGCGCCAGGACGCTCGCGATCCTCGAGCTCCGCCTGGGCCACCGCCGTGCGGTAGCCCACATCCCACAGCGTCGGCGCGTCGGCGGTGTATGCCTCGCCCCGCGCCAGGTTGCGCAGAAACGCCCGCTGCGACACCAGCCGGGCCTGGCGCCCGATCGTCGTATAGGTCAGCGACCAGTCGACCGACAGCCCCAGCCGCCGCCACAGCTCCTCGAACGCCCGCTCGTCTTCCACGGTGAGCCGCTCACACAGCTCGATGAAGTTACGCCGCGAGATGCTTTCCGGCTTGCCGCTGGGCGTCCACTCCGGGTCGTACGGGAGCGAGGGGTCGCAGCGCACCTTGAAGACGTTTTGCACGCGGCGCTCGGTGGGCAGGCCGTTGTCGTCCCACCCCATCGGGTAGAAGACCATCTTGCCGCGCATCCGCTGGAAGCGCGCGATGAGATCGGTGTGCGTGTACGAGAAGACGTGCCCCATGTGCAGCTCGCCCGATACGGTCGGCGGAGGCGTGTCGATCGCGTATACGTCCGAGCGGTCCTTCGACCGGTCGAACGCGTACGTGCCCTCCTCCTGCCAGCGGCGCGCCCACTTCTCCTCCAGCCCGTCCAGCGTGGGACGGTCCGGGAGACCGGGGCGCGCGGTGCGCACCGTATCAGTCATGCGTTAGAGCCTACGGACGTCCGCGCGAGCCGGCACCGCGATATCCCGCCCGCCCTTCACACATCGAGATTTTGCCCGCGTCCGCGTCACCTGCGGACCGTATGCTCCCGCGGGCACCGCTGCGGCCGGCGGCTCGCAGAGCGAGCCGAAATCCCCGACCTCCGCTGCCAGGTTCGCGGGACAAACCCAAAGCGTGCACCACGCGTCCGTCCACAGTAGATCAGCCGGACTGCCTTCTCCCGGCAGCGTTCGCCGACATCCTCGACCGTCGCTGCGGGCGCCTTCGCGGATCGGTGCGACTGGCTTGCTGTGAACGCTGTCGAGCTGCTCGCACGAATGCGGCCAACGCGATCGTCGCGTCCGGTCGGCGGCGGGGTGGTGACAGTGGCCTTGCCGCTCATAGGGCCGTGGTGGTTACGGAGCCTCCGCGGTGGTCTAGTGACCACAAACCTCGGCCGGGCACCCCGCGCAGGACGGGCCGGCCTCGCCGGCCATCGTCTGTGACACAGCGTCAGCAGGCTCAGCCGAGAAACGTCGAGATCTAGGAGATTTAGGGTTGCTAAAGCGCCCTAACTCTCCAAGATCTCGGATCTGGGCCACGCGTCCGGCGGCGGCGTTTACTCAGAGCGACGAAACCCTGTTTCAAATCTCCCGCCGCCTGTTCGGCAACAGGCATTGCGGACAAACATCGCGGGCCGCGCGTCCGCCGGAGGCAAAGGGAGCGACCGCGACCAAACGAGGGTGAGCGCGACCAGCAGCGGACGGGTGAGGCCGCGGGAGCAACGGTCCGGACCACGACGGACATCGCGGTAGCTCAAATCTCCGTCTTTGATGGGGGTTTGCGGCCGCGGTGACTAATCCATCCCCGACATAGAGATGACGCTAGTGCGTGACCACAAACCTTGGCCGGCTTCGCCGGCACCCGGTGAAGGTTTGCGGTCACCGCACTAGACCAGGGAGTCTCGCCATTGGCGGTGTAGGTCGGCGTAGCGGCCGCCATCGGCGATCAGTGCCGTCGGTGGGCCGTCTTCGACGATGCGGCCGGCTTCGAGCACCAGTACGCGGTCGGCGATTTCCACTGTGGACAGGCGGTGGGCGATGACCAGCGCGGTGCGTTCGCGGAGGATGGTGCGGAGGGCGCGTTGGACGAGGCGTTCGCTGGGCACGTCGAGTGAGGATGTGGCCTCGTCGAGGATGAGGACGGTGGGGTCGGCGAGGAAGGCGCGGGCGAACGCGACAAGCTGCCGCTGCCCCGCCGAAAGCCGCCCGCCACGGCGGTGTACGTCCGTGTCGTACCCCATGGGGAGGGCTTCGATGAAGGCGTGCGCGCCGATCGCGCGTGCGGCGTCGGCGACCTCGGCGTCGGTGGCGTTGGGGCGGCCGAAGCGGATGTTGTCGGCGATGGTGCCGGAGAAGAGGTGGTTTTCCTGGGTGACCATGACGACGGCGTGGCGTAGGTCGGTGTCGGTGACGTCGCGCAGGTCTACGCCGTCGAGGGTTACGGTGCCGCCGACCGGGTCGTAGAAGCGGGCGACGAGCTTGGCGATGGTGGACTTGCCGGCCCCGGTGGCGCCGACGAGGGCGACGGTCTGGCCGGCCGGGATGTCGAGGTCGAGCGCGGGGAGGATGGGTTTGTCGGGGCGGTAGTGGAAGGCGACGGAGCAGAAGTTGACGGCGCCGCCGGCGTCGGCGGGCAGGGCCACCGGCTTTGCCGGTGCGGGCACCGAGGGCTTCTCGTCGAGTACCCCGGCGAGCTTTTCCAGTGCGGCGGTGGCCGACTGGAGCGCGTTGTAGAACTGGCTGAGCTCCTGCATGGGTTCGAAGAAGCGGCGCAGGTAGAGCAGGAACGCGGCGAGTACGCCGATTTCGGTGTGGCCCTGCATGACCTGCCAGCCGCCGTAGGTCAGGACGACGGCGATGGCGATGTTGCCGATCACCTTGATGCCGGGGGAGTAGACGGCGATGAGCCGGAAGGCGTGCAGGTTGGCCCGGCGGTAGTCGTCGTTGAGGTCTTCGAAGATCTGCTGGTTTCGCGGCTCGCGGCGGAAGGCCTGCACGGCGCGGATGCCGCCGAGCGACTCCACGAAGTGGACGATGACGAGCGCGACGGCTTCGCGGGTGCGGCGGTACGCGCGGGCGGAGGCGCGGGCGAACCAGCGGGAGAGGAAGAGCAGGAAGGGGAAGGCGAGCAGGGTCACGGCGGCCAGTGGGGCGTCGAGCCAGAGCAGGATGCCCGCGACGGAGAGGACGGAGAGGCCGGCGAGCACCAGGTCGTCGATGCCGCCGTCGACGAGCTCGGCGATGGAGTCCATGTCGCTGGTGAGGCGGGCGACGACGCGGCCGGAAGTGTAGCGCTCGTGGAAGTCGACGGACAGGCGCTGGAAGTGGTCGTAGACCCGCTGGCGCAGGTCGAGCAGCACGGCCTGGCCGATGCGGGCGGAGAGGATGAGAAAGCCGCGCTTGCCGAGGTATTCACCGGCGGCCGCGGCCAGGAACGCGGTGGCGATCGCGGCGAGCACGGTGGCGTCGCCGTTGTCGCGCAGCGGTGGGATGCCCTTGTCGATGCCGAGCATCACCAGGAAGGGCCCGGCCATGCCGGCGGCGTTTTGCAACAGCAGCAGTCCGACGGCGAGCGCGAGCGCCCGGCGGTGCGGCCGGATCAGCGATGCGAGCAGCACCCGGCTGCGGGCGCGCAGCCGCACCACCGAGCCGGTCTCCGCGAGCGTCTGATCGGCGGCCTGATCGGCCGCCCGGCCGCGCCAACTATCGGCTGACGACATCGTCGGCTTCGGCGGAGAGGGCGGCGCGGTAGGCCGGCACGGTGTCGAGCAGCTCCGAGTGGGTGCCGATCGCGGCGATCTCGCCACCGGCGAGGAGCGCCACCCGGTCGGCGAGGGCCACTGTGGACGGTCGGTGCACGACGAGCAGTGCGGTGGTGCCGTGCAGCACGCGGGAGAGCGCCTCTTCGACGAGCGCCTCGGTGTGCACGTCGAGCGCGGAGAGCGGGTCGTCGAGCACCAGCACGCGCGGGCGGCCGATGACCGCGCGGGCCAGCGCGAGCCGCTGCCGCTGCCCGCCGGAGAGGGAGAGCCCCTGCTCGCCGATGCGGGTGTCGAGCGCCCACGGCAGCTCGTAGACGAACTCGGCCTGCGCCACCCGCAGCGCCTCGTAGATCTCGTCGTCGGTGGTCTCGCGGCGGCCGAGTGTGAGGTTTTCCCGCACGGACATCGAGAAGAGCGTCGGGTCTTCGAACGCCATACCCACAAGACGCCGCAGCGAGCCGAGCTGGATGTCACGGATGTCTCGCCCGTCGAGCGTGATGCGCCCGCCGGTGACGTCGTAGAGGCGGGGCATCAGCGAGACGAGGCTCGTCTTGCCACAGCCGGTGGCGCCGACGATCGCGAGCGTCTCGCCGGGCCGCACGTCGAGGTCGATCCGGCGGAGCACCGGCGTGTCGGTGCCCGGATAGGTGAACGTGACGGCCTCGAACCGCACGTGCCCGCGGGACTCGGTCACCGCGACGGCCCGTGGTCTGTCCACGATGGATGGACGGGTGTCGAGGACCTCGTAGATGCGGTCGGCGGCGGTCATCGCCTCCTGCGCGTTCGCGATGATCCAGCCGAGCGACTCGATCGGCCAGATCAGCATCAGCTGGAGCGAGACGAACGCGACGAGCTGGCCCAGCGTCATGTCGCCGGCGGCGACGGTGGCGGCACCGGCGACGAGCACGACCGCGAGCGTCAGGTTGGGCACCAGGTCAAAGCGGGCGGAGCTGAGCGCGAGCAGCCGGCCCTTGCCGATCGCGGTGTCGTGCAGCTGCCGCGCCTCCCGCCCGAAGCGGTCGGCCATGAACGGCCGCCGCCCGAACGCCTTGATCGTGCGCAGCCCCTGCGCCGACTCCTCGACGAGCGTGGCGACGTCGCCGAGCTCGTCCTGCATGCGCCGGGACGCCGCGATGTAGGCCCGGGAGAAGCGGCGGCTCATGATGAACAGCGGGATCGCGCTCGCCGCCACCAGCAGCCCCAGCGGCCAGCGCAGGTGGATGAGGAGCGCGACCACCGTGACGTAGGTGGCCGTGTTGACGATCAGGAAGACCAGCCCGAACGACAGGAACCGCCGGATCACCGAGAGGTCGGCGGTGACCCGCGAGAGCAGCTGCCCGGACTGCCACTGGTCGTGGAAGCCGATCTGGAGGCGCTGGAGGTGGGCGTAGATCTCGTTACGGATCGTGGCTTCCATCCCCAGCGCGGAAGCGGCCTGGGTCCACCGGCGGATGAAGATGAGTGCCGCCTCGATGAGCCCGAAGGCGGCCGCAAGCCCGCCGAGCCACCACAGGCCGGCCGGATCGCGGTCGGCGATCGGGCCGTCGACCACGCGCTGGACGACGAGGGGAACGGCGATGCTGGCGCCCGTGGCCGCGAAGGCCGCGAGCACCAGCCACACCATCAGAGCTAGATAAGGCCGGACATAACGGCGGATGCGCCACAAGTTGTGCACTGGATGGCGCCGGTCACCGTCGTAATGCACACAGTGACGGTAGCTGTTACGTCTGACGTTTACGAGCTTGTTGTCCCTTCGTGTGCCAGAAGCCACTTCTTGGTGTTCATTCCCCAGCGATAGCCGCGGAGCGTGCCATCGGTGCCCACGACGCGGTGGCACGGGACGAAAAGCGCGACCGCGTTGCGCGCGCAGGCGCTCGCGGCGGCCCGGATCGCCTCGGGGCGGCCGGACAGCTGGGCGAATCCGGTGTACGTCACGGGCTGCCCCGGCTTCACCTCGCGCAGCACCTCCCAGGCGTGCGCGAGGTACGGGCCGCCGGTGCGCTGCTCGACCGGCACCTCGTCGATCGCGGCCAGCTCCCCGTCCAAATAGGACAGCACCGCGCCGCTGACCGGTCCGAGGTCCGGTCGCGGCCGCGGTTCCTCCCGCAGAGCCGGGTGTACCAGCGCAAGCAGCCGCCCCACGTCGGTCGTGAAGCCAGCCGCGCGTACCGCGCCCGCGTCGCTCGCCAGGATCGTGAACGGGCCGACCGGTGTCTCGATGGTGGTGCTGTTCATGCTTGTCTCCAGAGTCGGATCAGGGCGTACGAGCGCCACGGCGCCCAGCGGGCCGCGTGCGCGTCGAGCGCCTTCGGGTCGTCGGGGAGGCCGAGCGCCTTCGCGCCCCGGCGCACCCCCAGGTCTGTCGGGAGGAACGAGTCGGGGTCGCCGACGCCCCGCATCGCGACGTAGCCGGCGGTCCACGAGCCGATGCCGGGGATCGCGGTCAGGCCGCGTACCGCCTCGTCGCGATCCGCGCCGGGGTCGAGGTCCAGCCCGCCGCCGGCCACGGCCGACGCGAGTGCCCGGATGGTGGCCCGCCGCGCGGCCGGCATCTTGAACGCCTCGTCCGGCAGGGAGAGCACCTGCTCCGGGCCGGGAAACAGGTTTTCCCCGGCGGGAACCAACTTCGACAGCACCTTGCGGGCGGCCGTCACCGAGATCTGCTGGCCGACGATCGCCCGGACCGCCATCTCGAAGCTGTCCACCGAACGCGGCACCCGTACACCCGGCTCCTTCGCCACCATCGGCGCGAGCGCCTCGTCTTCGGCCAGCGCGGCGTCCACCGCCACCGGGTCGGCGTCCAGGTCGAGCAGGCGGCGGCAGCGGGCCACCGCCGGCGCCAGGTCGCGCACGTCGGAGAGGCGGAGCAGGGCGGCCACGTAGCCCGGCGTGGGCGTCAGCTCGACCGTGGCCGTGCCGTGCGGCAGCCGCAGCGCCCGCCGGTATGTCGTGGTGTCCGCCTCCTCCACGCCCGGCACCGCCCGCAGCGCCAGAAACTCCAGCAGCGACTCGGCGTGCAGCGGCGGCCGGTACGCCAGTCGCAGGTGGATCGCGCCCGGCTCCGGCGCTCTGCTCAGTTGCTCGCTCCGCTCGCTTCGGCCCCGGCTGCCGGCCGGCCCGCGCTTCGGCTTGCGCAGCGCCGACGGCGCCATACCGAACACCTCGCGGATCGTGTCGTTGAACTGCCGCACGCTGCCGAACCCGGCCGCGAACGCGATCTCGGCCAGCCCCAGGTCGGTCGTCTCGATCAGGATGCGCGCGGTCTGCGCCCGCTGCGCCCGGGCCAGCGCGAGCGGCCCCGCGCCAAGCTCGGCCATGAGCATGCGGTGCAGGTGCCGCTCGGTGTAGCCGAGGCGGCAGGCCAGACCGGGCACGCCGTCGCGGTCGACCACGCCGTCCGCGATGAGCCGCATCGCGCGGCCGACCACGTCGGCGCGTACGTCCCACTCGGGCGAGCCGGGCGCCGCGTCCGGCCGGCACCGCCGGCAGGCCCGGAACCCGGCCCGCTGCGCGGCGGCCGCGGACGGGTAGAAGCGCACGTTTTCCGGCTTGGGCGTGACGGCCGGGCAGGACGGCCGGCAGTAGATGCCGGTCGAGGTGACGCCGGTGTAGAACCAGCCGTCGAACCGCCCGTCACGGCTGTCGACGGCCCGGTAGCAGCGCTCGAAGTCCAACTCCACCCATCGATCGTGCCCGGCCGCCGGGCCAATTGCTCGCGGTTTTCAGACATGACCGTGGCGGCGGGGCCCGGCCGGCCGGCGCGTAGACTGGCCGCCCGTGAGTCTTACCATCGGCATCGTCGGGCTGCCCAACGTCGGCAAAAGCACGCTCTTCAACGCGCTGACCAAAAACGACGTGCTCGCCGCCAACTACCCGTTCGCCACGATCGAGCCGAACGTCGGCGTCGTGGGCCTGCCCGACTCGCGGCTGCCCAAGCTGGCCGAGCTCTACGACTCGCAGAAGGTGATCCCCGCGCCAGTGTCGTTCGTCGACATCGCCGGGCTCGTGCGCGGCGCGTCGAAGGGCCAGGGGCGGGGCAACGCGTTCCTCGCCAACATCCGCGACGCGAGCGCGATCTGCCAGGTCGTCCGCGCGTTCTCCGACCCCAACGTGGTGCACGTCGACGGCAAGATCTCGCCTGGTGACGACATCGAGACGATCAATACCGAGCTGATGCTCGCCGACCTCCAGACGCTCGAGAAGGCGCTACCGCGGCTGGAGAAGGAGGCGAAGCTCCGCAAGGACCGGGCGCCGATCGCCGCCGCCGCGGCCGCCGCCGCGAAGGTGCTCAACGAGGGCACGACGCTCTACGCCGGCGCCGCCGCGGCCGGCATCGACCTGGCCGAGCTGCGCGAGCTGCACCTGCTCACCACCAAGCCGTTCCTCTACGTCTTCAACGTCGACGAGGAGGAGCTGGCCAACGCGGAGTTCCTCGACGAGCTGCGCGCGCTCGTCGCGCCCGCCGAGGCCGTCTTCATGGACGCCAAGGTCGAGTCCGAGCTGATCGACCTGCCCGAGGAGGAGGCGCGCGAGCTGCTGGAGTCGATCGGCCAACCGGAGCCGGGTCTCCACCAGCTGATCCGGGTCGGCTTCCGCACGCTGGGCCTCCAGACGTACCTGACGGCGGGGCCGAAGGAGGCGCGGGCCTGGACCATCCCGGTCGGCGCGACCGCGCCGGAGGCCGCCGGCGTGATCCACTCCGACTTCCAGCGCGGCTTCATCAAGGCCGAGATCGTCTCCTACGACGACCTCATGGACGCGGGGACGATGGCGGCGGCCAAGGCGGCCGGCAAGGTGCGCATGGAAGGCAAGGACTACGTGATGCGAGACGGCGACGTCGTGGAGTTTCGCTTCAACGTGTAGGCGGTCTCAGGCGCCGCTGGTCACGGTGCGGTACGCGTCTTCGATGCGGGCGGCGAGGGTGACCTCGCCCTCGGTGATGGTCTCGCCGTCGCGCGGCGTCAGGCGGATCTGGGTGTGCCCGTCGAGGCGGCGGACCTCCGGCTGGAGGTGTAACGCATCGGCGACCACCTTGATACGCTCGGTGAGTGCCGCGTGTTGTGAATCATCGATTACCAGCGTGCGCTTGATCTGCCGACCCTCCCGGGTCCAGCCAGGCAGCAGGGTCAGGGCGTCGCTGAGGTAGTCACGGCCAGCCCTGCTTCCCCACAGAGCACGCATATGCCACACCTCCCAGGCGTCGTTGCCGGCTTGTGGCCAAATCGTCGCCATCTCGTCATCGTTCGGTGCCCCCCAGTCTTGCCGCTAAGCGGCTGGTGTGTCCACGCCCACATTTCCGTCTTCTAGTGCCCTACAGGACGGCTCAGGCACCCGAATTTCGTATTGATCTGGAAGGCTGGTCGGCCGTGCAGTCCGAACGGATTAACCAAAGGATCATCGTCGGCGCCGCGATCATCGTAGACGGGAGGGTTTTGGCGTGCGCTCGATCCGATCCTCCCGAAATGGCCGGTATGTGGGAGTTCCCGGGTGGCAAGGTCGAGCCGGGCGAGTCAGACGTCGAAGCGCTGGTGCGCGAGTGTGAGGAAGAGCTTGGCGTACGCGTCGCGGTCGGCGAGCGCGTGGGGGAAGACGTGCTCCTCGGGCACGGACGCGCCCTGCTGCGGGTCTTCACCGCGAAGCTGCTCGACGGCGGCGTGCCGCAGGCGCTGGAGCACGAGGAGCTGCGCTGGCTCGGCGCCGAGGAGCTGCTCTCCGTGCAGTGGCTGCCGGCCGACGCGCCGATCGTGGCGGCGTTGCCGCCGTTCCTGAAACGCTGAGGGCGCCCCGAAGGGCGCCCTCGACGTTCACGCTCAGTCCCGCTCGGGGTGGGCGTAGTTGAGGCCCTCCGTCGGCAGTGGGAACGTCACGTCGTCGCCGAACGGCGATGGGCCACCCGGCCGGTCGAACGCGACCTCGGAGATCGGCAGCTTGCCGTCTTCGCCCACCGGGGCGGTCTGCGGCCGCGGCACCTCGCGGTGCCAGTTGACCCCTTGCTCCACTTCGGACCCCTCTGTGCGCGCACCGGTGAGCGCGGCGGTCGGCACCTGCTCACCCTGGTCGAGCTGGTCGCGCCGGAAGATCTTCCGGCCCAGCCACACCAGCGGGTCGTACCGGCGGTCGACCACCCGCTCCTTCATGGGAATGATCGCATTGTCGGTGATCTTGATGTGCTCGGGGCACACCTCGGTGCAGCACTTGGTGATGTTGCAATACCCCATGCCCATCGAAGCCTGGGCGTACTCCTTGCGGTCTTCCCGGTCGTCGAGCGGGTGCATGTCGAGCTCGGCGGCGCGGATGAAGTATCGCGGCCCGGCGAACGCCTTCTTGTTTTCCTCGTGGTCACGTACCACGTGGCAGGTGTTCTGGCACAGGAAGCACTCGATGCACTTGCGAAACTCCTGCGAGCGCTCGACGTCGACCTGCTGCATCCGGTACTCGCCGGGCGCCAGCTGGGGCGGCGGCGCGAACGCGGGCGTCTGGCGGGCCTTCTCGTAGTTGAAGGAGACGTCGGTGACCAGGTCGCGGATCACCGGGAACGTCCGCAGTGGAGTGACCGTGACGGTCTCGTCCTCGCCGAACGTGGACATCCGGGTCATGCACCCCAGCTTCGGCGTGCCGTTGATCTCCATCGAGCAGGAGCCGCACTTGCCGGCCTTGCAGTTCCAGCGGCAGGCCAGGTCGGGCGTCTGCGTGGCCTGGAGCCGGTGGATGACGTCGAGGACCACCTCGCCCTCGTTGACCTCGACCTCGTAGTCCTTCAGGTCACCGCCGGTCTCGTCACCCCGCCAGACCTTGAAACGACGCTTCGCGCCCATTACTTGGCAGCCTCCTCAGCGAGCGCGTCGAACTCGGCGAGCTCCTCGTCGGTCAGGTACTTGGAAAGCTCGGTGCGGTCGAAGAGCTGGATCAGCTCCGGCCGCATCTTCGGCAGCGGCTTGTGCTCCAGCCGCACCTTGTCGCCATCGAGCGAGCAGACCAGGTTGACCTGCCGCCACTCCGGTCGCATCGACGGGAAGTCTTCGCGGGTGTGTCCGCCGCGCGACTCCTCCCGCTCCAGCGCCGCCTTCGCGGTGCACTCCGAGACGATCAGCATGTTGCGCAGGTCGAGCGCGAGGTGCCAGCCCGGGTTGTACCGGCGTCCGCCGGCCGCGCTGACCTTGCCGACCCGCTCGCGCAGCTCGGCGAGGCGGACCAGCGACTCCTCCAGCTCGCCCTTGCGGCGGATGATGCCGACCAGGTCGCCCATCACGGCCTGGAGATCCTGCTGGAGCGTGTACGGGTTTTCCCCGCCGTCGCGCTCTAGCGGCGCCAGCGCCGTCTCCAGCGCGGTGTCCAGGTCGGCCTGTGCCACCCGCGGCCGGGCCGGCAGCGCGTCCGTGTACGCGGCGGCGTGTTCGCCCGCCCGCTTGCCGAAGACGAGCAGGTCGCTCAGCGAGTTTCCGCCCAGCCGGTTGGAGCCGTGCATGCCACCGGAGACCTCGCCAGCCGCGAAGAGGCCCTGCACGTGGCCGGCCGCCGCCGCGGTGTCCGGGTCGACCTCGACGCCGCCCATCACGTAGTGGCAGGTCGGCCCGACCTCCATCGGCTCCTTCGTGATGTCGACGCCGGCCAGCTCCTTGAACTGGTGGTGCATCGACGGCAGTCGCCGCTTGACCTCCTCGGCCGGCAGGCGGCTGGCGATGTCGAGGAAGACGCCGCCGGCCGGTGAGCCGCGACCCTCCTTGACCTCGCTGTTGATGGCCCGCGCCACCTCGTCACGGGGCAGCAGCTCCGGTGGGCGCCGGTTATTGTCCGGGTCGGTGTACCAGCGGTCCGCCTCCTCCGGCGTCTCCGCGTACTGCTTGCGGAAGACGTCCGGCACGTAGTCGAACATGAACCGCTTGCCGGCGGAGTTTTTCAGCACGCCGCCGTCGCCGCGCACCGACTCGGTGACCAGGATGCCCTTGACCGAGGGCGGCCAGACCATGCCGGTCGGGTGGAACTGGAGGAACTCCATGTTGATCAGAGTGGCGCCGGCGCGCAGGGCCAGCGCGTGGCCGTCGCCGGTGTACTCCCACGAGTTCGACGTCACCTTGTACGAGCGGCCCACGCCACCCGTGGCGAGCACGATCGCGGGCGCCTCGAAGAGCACGAACTCGCCGCTCTCCCGGTAGTAGCCGAACGCGCCGGCCACCTTGTCGCCGTCGAGCAGCAGCTCGGTGATGGTCGTCTCGGCGAAGACCCGGATGCGTGAGTCGTAGCTGCCGGTCTCGGCCTTGTCTTCCTGCTGGAGGGAGACGATCTTCTGCTGGAGCGTGCGGATCAGCTCCAGGCCGGTGCGGTCGCCGACGTGCGCCAGCCGCGGGTACTCGTGGCCGCCGAAGTTGCGCTGCGAGATCTTGCCGTCCTTCGTACGGTCGAACAGCGCGCCGTACGTCTCCAGCTCCCAGATCCGGCTCGGCGACTCCTTGGCGTGCAGCTCGGCCATCCGGAAGTTGTTGAGGAACTTGCCGCCGCGCATGGTGTCGCGGAAGTGCACCATCCAGTTGTCGCGGCTGTTGACGTTGCCCATCGCGGCCGCCGCGCCGCCTTCGGCCATGACCGTGTGTGCCTTGCCGAACAGCGACTTGGAGATGATCGCCGTCTTCTTGCCCGCCAGCCGGGCCTCGATCGCCGCACGCAGGCCGGCGCCACCGGCCCCGATCACGACGACGTCGTAGTGGTGTCGTTCGATTCGCGTAGTCATATCTGGCGCCCTCAGTTGATGAACCGGAGGTCCGAGAACCAGCCCGCGGACACGGCCATGATGTAGAAGTCGGTCAGCGCGAGCGTGCCCAGCGTGATCCAGGCGAGCGCCATGTGCCGCACGTTCAGCTTGGAGACGAACGTCCAGAAGCGGTAGCGCATCGGGTGCTTGGAGAAGTGCTTGAGCCGACCACCGGCGATGTGCCGGCACGAGTGGCAGGACAGCGTGTACGCCCAGAGCATCACCACGTTGCCGACAAGGATCACGTTGCCCAGGCCGAAGCCGAAGCCGTCCGGGCTGTGGAACGCCAGGATCGCGTCGTACGTGTTGATCAGCGAGATGACGCCGGCGGCGTAGAACGCGTACCGGTGGGCGTTCTGGAAGATCAGCGGGAAGCGGGTCTCGCCGCTGTACGTCTTGTGGCCGTCCGGCACGGCGCAGGCCGGCGGCGACATCCAGAAGGCGCGGTAGTAGGCCTTCCGGTAGTAGTAGCAGGTGAGCCGGAAGAGCAGCAGGAACGGGAGGCTGAAGGCGGCCTCCGGGATGATCCACCAGCCCGGCAGGTAGGTGCCGAAGTGCGCGGCCTCGGGTATGCAGCGGTCGGTGATGCACGGCGAGTAGAACGGGGTGAGGTAGTGGTAGTCCTCGACCCAGTAGAAGTCGTGCATGAAGACGCGCACCGTGGCGTACGCAACCCAACCGCCGAGCCCGACAACGGTGATGAGCGGGGCGAGCCACCACCGGTCCGTGCGCAGGGTCTTCGCCGCGATGGCGGCACGCGCCCGCGCACCCGGCCTCGTTGCCGTAGTCGTCATTCTTTATGTCTCCCTAACGGCGCATCCGCGCGGTTTCGGTGCTACACGTTACGCCGCGTGTTGACGGGCACGTGCATGGGAGTCTTGCGTGTGTCAGGGCGGTTACGTAAGTCCAGGACGTTGTGTAGTAGTTCACTACAGGTCGGGCGCCGCGAGGCGGCGCACCGAGCCGTCGCAGGAGTCGGGGCCGGCGTCGATCAGCCGCTCGACCACCGGCTTGCCACGCCGGCCCTGCGGGGGCACGAAGAAGGCCGGCTCGCCGCCGGTGGCCTGGCGGTCGAGCGCGCCGGCGTAGGCCGCCCGCGCCTCGACGAGCTGGCTCCACGCGTCGACCCAGTCCTGGCGGTGCTCCCGGCGGTCGCCGGGTAGCTGGTCGATCTCGGCCACGAAGGGGCGGACGGCCGCGTTCTCGTTGCGGATGGCGACGGCCCGGTCGCGCGGGTCTTCCGTGGCGCCGGGCGGGGCCAGGCGGTTGAGCCGCCGCTCAAGCTCGACGCACGCGGCGTCGGTGCGGGCGACGCTCCGCTCGTTTTCCTCGGCGCGGTCGGCGATGCCGTCGATCGCGCTGATGATGGCGATGCCCCCGCCACAGACGGCGATGACGAGCGCGGCGAAGATGCCGCCGCCGATCGCGATCCACCGGCGGCGGCGCCGCGTGGTCGCGTCGGCGGGAGGCACGACCGGCTTTTCCGCGGTGGTGGCGTCGTCGTCCGTCACGGCGCCAAGTCAAGCACTGCCGCGCTATGTGATCTACCCAGCCCGGATCACGGTTTAGCCCGATGCGCCTCCGGTGAAGTTCCACGACGCGAGGTGGAGGGCGGGCGCGGTGCGCCAGGCCGCGCCCCAGCCGTCCGGCACCGTCGTCACGTCAGGGCCCACGCCGAGTACCGCGCCGGGCGCGAGCGCCTGCGGGTAGGACTGGGTGAACCGGAAGTTTCGCACCGGCGTGGTGATCTCGCCGTTTTCGATCAGCCACACTCCGTTGCGGGTCAGCCCGGTCACCACGAGGCTCTTCGGGTCGAGCACCCGGGTGTACCAGAGGTCGGTCACCAGCAGGCCGCGCTCGACACCGGCCACGAGCGGGGCGGCCGCCGGATCCACGACGGCGCCCGCCTCCACCGCCGCGCCGCTCGCCGGGCCGGGTTCGAGCCGCATGCTCGCCGGCACCGCGCCGAACGCGCCGCCGCCCGGCATCGCGTGCCCGGTCGACTCGGCGGCACCCGCCTCGGCCGCGGTGCGGCGGTCGTGTGCCACCGCCTCGGTCGCGCCCGACGACACGAACGTCACCCGCCGCTTCGGCGTACCCTCCGCGTCGAACGGCAGGCCGAGCCCGGTGGCGCCGAGCGTGTCGTCGGCCAGCGTGATCGCCTTGTCGAACTGCTCCGCGCCCGGCTCGGCGAACGACCGGCGCTCGTTGTAGGACTTGCCGTTGAAGCCGTACAGGGCGAAGTTTTGCAGCAGGTCGGCCACCGCCGGTGCCTCGAGCACCACCTCGTACCGGCCGGGCGGCAGCTCGACCGCGCCGGCGCTGGCCCGTGCCTTGGCGGCGGCCCGGGCGCCGAGCACCGCACCGTCCACCTCGGACAGCCGCCAGCTCGCGAGGCGGGCCAGGCCGTCGGCCCCGCCGGCCCGCGCGATGGCGTCCATCGCCACCTCGGCCGTGCGGCCGCTGACCGACTGGCCGGCCGAGTTGGCGAACGCGCCGGCCGCGTACATGGTGCGGCAGTAGCCGGCCGTCTCCAGCCCGCCGGCGGCGTCCACGAACGCGCGTACCCGGTCGGCTCGGGCGTCGGGCGCGGCCCGCGCGGTGGCCTCGTCCCAGTTGCCCGCACCGGCGAGCGGGGTGGGCGGGGCGAGGCCCGGCCAGCCCGGGTCGGGTGGCAGCAGCCGGGCCGCTTCCCGGGTCCGCCGCACGAGGCCGGTCAGGCCCTCGTCGGTGGTGACGGTGGTCGAGCCGCTCGCCGTCCGCCCGTCGGCGTGCAGACGCAGGCGGACCGACGTGGTGGCGTCGGCGACGTTCTGGTGGATGAACGAGTTGGCGAAGCGGGTCAGCGCCAGCGCGGTGTGGCCGACGAAGACCTCCGCCTCGACCCCCGGTCCGACCATCTCCAGGACGCGGCGCGCGATGTCCTCCATCAGCCCCGCACCCCCACCCGCACGTTCTGGAAGCGGGCCGGCGCGGCGGGATGGCCGGTGTGGCCGACCTGGCCGGGCTGACCCTTGCCGCAGTTGGGCGTGCCCCACGCGACGCTCTCCGAGGAGAGCATGTCCATCGACCGCCAGAAGACCGGCCCGATCCCGGTGTACGTGGGGTTGCGCAGCATCCGCCCCTGCCGCCCGTTCTTGACCTCGTACGCGATCTCGGTGCCGAACTGGAAGTTGAGCCGCCTGTCGTCGATCGACCAGGAGCGGTTGGTCTCCATGAAGATGCCGTCGTCGGTGGCCGCGATCATCTCCGCCAGAGTGTGCGGGCCTGGCTCGAGGCCCACGTTCGTCATGCGGACCATCGGCAGGCGCGACCACCCGTCGGCCCGGACGCTGCCCGCGTAGTCGAGGCCGGCGACCGTGGCCGAGTCGCGCCCGGCAAGCACGCCCACCCAGCGCCCTTCGCGCACGGCGTCGCGCCGGGCGGCCGGCGTGCCCTCGTCGTCGAAGCCGAAGCTGCCCAGCGCGCCCGGAATCGTCGGGTCGATGGTGATGTTCATCAGCTCGGATCCATAGTGGAGGCTGCCGAGCTGGTCGAGGTCGAGCCAGGACGTGCCGGCGAACGCGGCCTCCCAGCCCAGGATCCGGTCGAGCTCGATCGCGTGCCCGACCGACTCGTGGATCTGGAGCGCCATCTGCTCGCCGCCCAGGATCAGCGTGGTCTCGCCGGCCGGGCAGAGCGGCGCGGTGAGCAGTGCGCGCGACTCGTCGGCCACGCGGGCGGCGTGCGCGCCGATGTCAAGCTCCTGGACGAGCTCCCAGCCGCGCGTCCCGTACTGGCCGCGGTAGGCCGGGTAGCTGCGCCGCTGCACCTCGCCATCGCCGATCGCGGTGGACGAGATGCCCGCGCCGCACTCCCGGACGTGCTGGTCGATGCGGTGCCCCTCGCTGGAGACGAACCACTTCTCGGTGTCCCAGATCTGGTACAGCCCCTCGGCGACGTCCGCGCCGTGCTCGCGCATCGTCTTGGTCGCGTGCACCAGCAGGTCGCCCTTGTCGGAGAGCGGCACGGCGAGCGGGTCGATCTCGCACGCCGATGCCCACGACCCGGCCCCGGCACCGACCGGCACCAGGTCCGCGGCGGGGCCCGGCACCCGCGCGCTGGCCGCCGCGGTCTTCGCGGCCCGGCCACCGGCGGCGCGGGCGGCGGCGTCAGACAGGTCGGGTACGGCGTAGAAGCCCCAGCCGCTGCCGACGAGCGCGCGCACGCCGATGCCGGCGTCCTCGCTCTGGGAAAGCTCCTCGATGTCACCGTTTTTGGCGGACATCGCCTCGTAGCGCCGGTGCATCACCCGGGCGTCGGCGTAACGCGCCCCGGCGTCCAGCGCAGCCTGGACCGCGGCGGTGGCCGCGTCGAAGTGGGTCATGAAACATGACCTTATGCGCTGATCAGCGCGGTGGCAGCAACGACTCAGGCCGTATTTCGGCCGTTACCGGCTCGGACAACCGGAGCACCTCGCCCGGCGCTGCGGTGTCGCGCTCGATATAGGTGCCGTTGTGAAGGCGGAACAGCCGTAGCCGGATCGTTTCGTGCTCAACCAGGAGATACGACGGGATGCCGGCCTCGGCGTAATAGTGCATCTTCAGCACTTTGTCCGTCGCGGCGTTGCTGGGCGAGGTGACCTCGCAGACCAGCGCTGCACAGGCCCCAGGGACGATCCGCTCGTCGAAGTCGATAGCCGTGGTGATGGTCAGGTCCGGAATCACGATCCTGCTTGGCTTCAGCCATAGATTTATCGCCCAGTGCACATGCAGGCCACGGTCGTCGGCCCCTTCTTCCAGGGCAGATGCCAGCTTGCGGCAGACACGCTGGTGCCATGGGCTCGGGGAAGCGGTCACGCGGAGGTCGCCGTCGATGAGCTCGATCCGGTCGTTGTCCTCGCCGAGCGCAAGGTATTCCTCCTCGGTCCACGGCCCACCGTGGGCGGGGATCATCGCGGTCACAGTCACCTCCTGAGCGTCTCGACCCGCGTTCCTTGGCGCAATCCTCCCACGTAGTCATAACCACTACAGCGTGGTGTGGTGGACCGTTTCGTAACGTTGGCCGGTCGCTACGGCGGCGGTGCCGGCCTTGAGGTCGTAGACGACCGACCACTGCGTGTGCCCCTGCCGGAGCGTGCGCAGCAGGCTCATCGCGCCGCCCGGGTCGAGCTTGCCGCCCGCCGCGTCCAGCTCCTTCGAGCCGGCCGCGTAGCGCCAGTCGGCGGCCCGCTGCGCCGCGTCCGACGTGCTCAGGTTGAAGTTGGTCATCAGCTGCCACGTGCCGTCGCCCCGGGTGACCGTCATCTTCCCGGTGGCGAACTCGATGACCGCCGAGTCGCCCTTCGCGTCCGCGATCAGGTAGTGCATCGAGGGGCCGCCGCTCCAGTCGAGCGTGTACGTCTCGAAGACGCGCACGGCGTCGTCGACCGTGCGCGCGGTGTCGAGCGCCAGGCGGATGACCGCGAGCGAGCCGACCTCCCGGGCGCCCGGACGGACCTCGGCCTGGCCGTCGACCTGGGCCATGCCGACCGCGAGGCCGTGCTCGTTCATGCCGTCGAACGGGAGCGTCGAGGCGAGCAGCAGATCGCGTTTCGAGGCCGGGTGGTCCAGCTTGGCCAGGCGGGCGTGGTCGTAGCCCAGGTAGGAGAGGTCGACCAGCGAGATCGAGTCGTACGCGTCGGGCGGGCGGGAGACCAGCACGAGCGCCGGGTTGTGGTCCCAGTCGAAGTTGCGGCCGAGCACCGGGCGCGCGGGGTCGCCCGCGGCGAGGAAGACCGTGCACGCGAACGCGTCGCGGCCGCCAGCCAGCGCGATCGCCTTGGGCTTGGCACCGGGCGGGGCGAGCGTGGGCGCCGGCCCCTCGTACACCATCTCGTAGAGCGGGTGGTCGTCGAGCCGCCGGAAACTTGCCAGCGCGCGGTCGGACTGGTCGGCGCTGGGCGTGTACGTGAGCGTGTGGAAGGTCAACGCCTCCGGCCGAGCGGCCGGCGCGGCGGCTCCGCCGTGGCAGCCCGCCAGCGCGAGCAGCCCCGCCGTGAGGGCGCGCCCGAGAAGGGTAGAGCGTCGAGCCGCCATCTCATTACGGTAGCGGCTGCTGACAGAAGACCTCGTTGTAGCTTATTTTCATCTCCAGCGGATGGCTGCAAGTTCTCTACACGCGTGGAAGCGAGGTGCCGTGGGAGCGACCGCCGACCCGTACCTCCGAGTGCGCGATCTGCGCGTCCGGTTCGCCACCGAAGACGGGGTGGTTCGGGCGGTCGACGGGGTCTCGTTCGCGGTGGAGCGCGGGCGGACGCTCGGCATCGTCGGCGAGTCCGGCTCCGGCAAGAGCGTCACAAGCCTCGCCGTGCTCGGCCTGCACGACCCGAAGCGCGCGACCGTCACCGGCGAGATCCTCGTGGGCGGCCGCGACATCGTGGGCCGTCCGGACGAGGAGGTACGCCGGCTGCGTGGCCGTGACATGGCGATGATCTTCCAGGACCCGCTCTCCGCCCTGCACCCGTACTACCCGGTGGGCCGGCAGATCGCCGAGGCCTACCGGATCCACCACCCGCGGGCGAGTCGGGGCGAGGCGCGCCGGCGCACGGTCGAGATGCTCGACCGGGTAGGCATCCCGCAGCCGGACCGGCGGGCGGGGCAGTACCCGCACGAGTTCTCCGGCGGCATGCGGCAGCGCGCGATGATCGCGATGGCGCTCGTCAACGACCCCGACCTGCTCATCGCCGACGAGCCCACGACCGCGCTCGACGTGACCGTGCAGGCGCAGATCCTCGACCTGCTCGAAGACCTACAGAAGGAGTTCAACTCGGCGATCGTGCTGATCACCCACGACCTTGGCGTGGTCAGCCAGGTGGCCGACGACGTGCTCGTGATGTACGGCGGGCGGGCCGTCGAGCACGGCAGCGTCGAGCAGGTGCTGCGGCGGCCCCAGCACCCGTACACGTGGGGGCTGTTGGCCAGCGTGCCCTCGCTGCACGGCGACGCGGACGCGGACCTCGTGCCGATCACGGGCAGCCCGCCCAGCCTGATCAACCTTCCGCCGGGGTGCGCGTTCCACCCGCGCTGCGCGTACGCCGACGAGAGGTCCCGCACCGAGGTGCCCGAGCTGCGCGACGTCGCCGGCGGGCACCTCGTGGCCTGTCACCGGCCGGGGGTGGCCAATGCCGGGTGAGCTGCTCAAGGTCGAGGGCCTGACCAAACACTTCCCGGTACGCGGGCGCGGGCTCGTGCGCGCGGTCGACGGGATCGACTTCGAGGTGGCGCCCGGCGAGACGCTCGGGTTGGTGGGCGAGTCGGGCTGCGGCAAGACGACCACCGGGCGGATGCTCGTGCGCCTGCTGGAGCCGACCGGCGGCCGGATCGTCTTCGAGGGGCGGGACATCACCCACCTCCGGCGGCGCGGGCTGCGCCTGCTGCGGCAGGACCTCCAGATCATCTTCCAGGACCCGTACGCGTCGCTGAACCCCAGGCACACGGTCGGTCGCATCGTCGCGATGCCCATCGAGGTCAACGGGATCAGCCCGCCGGGCGGCGTCAAGCAGCGGGTACGCGAGCTGCTGGAGCTCGTCGGGCTCAACCCGGAGCACTACAACCGGTACCCGCACGAGTTTTCCGGTGGGCAGCGGCAGCGGATCGGCATCGCGCGGGCGCTGGCGCTGCGCCCCAAGCTGATCGTCGCGGACGAGCCGGTCTCCGCGCTCGACGTGTCGATCCAGGCCCAGGTGATCAACCTGCTCCGCGGCCTCCAGCGCGAGCTCGACCTGGCTTTCGTGTTCATCGCGCACGACCTCGCCGTGGTGCGGCACTTCTGCCAGCGCGTCGCGGTGATGTACCTCGGCCGGATCGTCGAGATCGGCGACCGCGAGCAGATCTACGAGCGGCCGCGCCATCCGTACACGCGGGCACTGCTCTCGGCCGTGCCCGACGTCACCACGCCCGCACGGTCGAACGGCCGGATCCGCCTGGCCGGGGACGTGCCGACGCCGCTCGACCCGCCGAGTGGGTGCCGGTTCCGCACCCGCTGCTGGAAGGCCCAAGAGGTGTGTGCCACTACCGAGCCGCCACTGGTAAACGGTGCGGCGTGCCACTTTCCTGAAGGAGGCGACGCATGAGCCTCTCCACGGAGATCGCGACCGTCGCGCCACAGCCCTCGACAGGTGTCGACGTGGCCGGCCGCTCGCCCGGCCAGCTCGCCTGGGTACGCCTGCGCCGCGACCGGGTCGCGATGGTCAGTGGCGGCGCGCTCGTGCTCTTCCTGCTGATCGCGATCCTCGCCCCGCTGATCGAGATGGCGTACGGGGTGGGGCCGTACGAGCAGTTCCAGGACCGGCTCAACCGGTACGGCATGCCCCTCGGGTACGCCGGCGGGATCTCCGGCGACCACTGGTTCGGCCTGGAGCCGGGCACCGGGCGCGACATCTTCATCCGCCTGGTCTACGGCATCCGCACGTCGCTCTTTATCGCGATCACGGCGGCGGTGCTCACCTCGGTGATCGGCATAACGCTCGGCATCCTCGCCGGCTACCTCGGTGGTTGGGTCGACTCGGTGATCGGCTGGATCACCGACTTCGCGCTCGCGCTGCCCTTCCTCATCTTCGCGCTCGCCGTGATGCCCACGTTCGAGCTGCGCTTCTACGGCCCGCGCGACGAGGTGCCGACCTGGTTCCGGGTGGTCGTGCTGATCGCGATCTTCGCGGCCTTCGGCTGGACGGGCATGACCCGCCTCGTCCGCGGGCAGGTGATCTCGTTGCGTGAGCGGGAGTTCGTGGAGGCGGCGCGGGCGAGCGGCGCCGGGCTCGGGCACATGCTCTTCCGCGAGCTGCTGCCCAACCTGTGGGCGCCGATCCTCGTCTCGTTCTCGCTGGCCGTGCCGGCGTACGTGACGGGCGAGGCGGCGCTGTCGTTCCTCAACATCGGAATCCGTGACCCCACGCCGGACTTCGGCGTGATGATCTTCCGGAGCATCGACTACCTTCAGGGCGACCCGGCGTACGTCTTCTTCCCGGGCATCACGATCTTCATCCTCGTGCTGGCCTTCAACCTCTTCGGCGACGCGCTGCGCGACGCGCTCGATCCCAAGTCCTCGCGATAGGAGGCGACCGTGGGACGCTTTCTGATCAAACGGTTGCTCTCCGCCGTGCTCACCCTCTTCGCGGTCAGCGTGCTGAGCTTCCTGATGTTCTTCGCGCTGCCGAGCGACCCGGTCACCGGCATGTGCCCGAAGAACTGCAACCCGGAGCGGCTGGAGCGGGTCCGCCAGGAGTTGGGCCTGCGCGACCCGAAGGTCGAGCAGTACGTCGCGTACATGAAGGGCATCTTCGTCGGGCGTGACCTCGGCAGCGCCCAGGGCGGGCGGTGCGACGCGCCCTGCCTCGGGTACTCGTACGTCAACAGCGAGGCGGTCACCGACACCCTGGCCCGCGTGCTCCCGGTGACGCTGAGCATCGTGATCCCGGCCGCGATCCTGTGGCTGGCGCTCGGTGTCGGGCTCGGCATGATCTCCGCGCTCAGACGGGGCACCTGGGTCGACCGGCTGGCGATCGGCTTCTCGCTGACCGGGGCATCACTCCAGCTGTACTTCACCGGTGCGGTGCTGCTGATCGTCTTCGTGTACCAGCTCAAGATCCTGCCGACCCCGCACTACACGTCCATACTCGACAATCCCGTCGACTGGGCGAAGGGCCTGGTACTCGCCTGGGTGGCGCTGGCGTTCCTCTTCTCGGCCATCTACGCGCGGCTGGCCCGGGCACAGATGCTGGAGACGCTGTCCGAAGACTTCGTGCGTACGGCGCGGGCCAAGGGGCTGGTCAAGAAGAAGGTGTACGGCCGGCACGCGCTCCGCGCCGCGATCACGCCACTTGTCACGATCGCCGGCCTGGACGTGGGCGCGGCGCTCGGCGGCACCGTGATCACCGAGACGACCTTCGGCATCCAGGGGCTCGGGCGCACCGCCGTGTACGCGGTCCGCGGCGGTGACCTACCCATGATCATGGCGACGGTCCTGATCTCCGCTGTTTTCGTCGTGCTGGCCAACGTCGTGGTCGACCTGCTCTACGCGGCCATCGACCCGCGCGTCCGCCTTGGATAAATTTACCGAACAGTGACGTGCGAGCTGTAGCTTTCCTTCAAGCTCACCCCCCTGGAGGGATCACTATGAGAACCCGAGTGGCTGCCGCCCTCGCATTGGTCCTGGTGGCCGGCGCATGCAGCGAGACCACCGACGACGGTCCCTCCGTGGACCAGGAGCGCACCGCGAAGGGCGTGATCGCGACCGACCCGAAGGACTCGCTCGGCCCGGCACCCGAGGTGCCCGGCGCGGCCAAGGGTGGCACCTTCACCGTCATCCGGGAAACCAAGATCTCGCACCTCGACCCGCAGCGGGTGTACTCGTTCGCCGGCCTCATGAACGCGCCGCTCTACGCCCGCACGCTCACCACGTGGAAGGACGACGGCAAGGGCAACCTCACGCTCGTCGGCGACCTCGCACAGACGCCCGGCACCAACGTCAACAACGACTGCAAGGTGTGGGAGTTCAAGGTCAAGGACGGCGTGAAGTTCGAGGACGGGCGCCCGATCACCGCCAAGGAGATCGCGTACGGCATCGCCCGCTCGTTCGACCCGGACCTCACCGGCGGCCCCACCTACGTGCAGGAGTGGCTGGCCGACACCGCCGACTACGACACCAAGTGGGACTTCAAGGCCAACAAGACCTCGCTGCCGCCCGGCCTGACCACGCCGGACGACAAGACCTTGCGGTTCGAGTTCGCCAAGGCGCACTGCGACCTGCCGTTCGCGCTGTCGCTGCCGGCGAGCGCGCCGCTGCCGCCGGACAAGGACACCGGCGTCAACCTCGACAACCAGCCGTTCTCCTCCGGGCCGTACAAGATCACGAAGCACACGCCCGGCGTCGAGATCGTGCTGGAGCGCAACCAGCACTGGGACCCGGCGACCGACCCGGTGCGCCACCAGTACCCGGACAAGTTCGTGTGGACGTTCGGCCCGGACCCGGACGCGGGCGCCAACCGCGTGATCGCCGACAGCGGCCCTGACCAGTCCGCCCTGGCCTGGAACGGCGTGCCGGCCGCACTGGTTTCCCAGGTCGCCGGCAACGCGGCGCTCAAGGATCGTTCGGTGATCTCGCCGACGCCGACCGAGTGGCGACTGACGATCAACACCCAGCGGGTCACCGACCTGGCGGTGCGGCAGGCGCTCAACTACGCCATCGACCGGGACGGCTTCATCAAGCTGCTCGGCGGCGAGACGGTCGCGTCGCCGATCACCACGCTCATGCCGCCGGCCACGATCGGCTACCAGAAGTACGACGCCTACCCGGCCGGCCCGAACGGCAACCTGGACAAGGCCAAGGAGCTGCTCGCCGGCAAGACCCCCGAGCTGGTGCTGGGAGTCGGCGACGACGTACCCGAGCGCGGCACGCAGCTCAAGACCAACCTGGAGAAGGCCGGCTTCAAGATCACGGTCAAGAACATCCCGGCCGACGCCAAGCTCGACGAGACCAAGAAGAAGGACAACCCGTGGGACCTCTACCTGGACTCGTGGGCCGCGGACTGGCCGAGCGGCGCCTCCATCCTGCCGGTGCTCTTCGACGGGCGCTCGATCAAGGCTGAGGGCAACAGCAACACGTCGTACATCAACAACGACGCCATCAACGCGGAGTTCGACCGGGTGCTCGCCATGGACCCGGCCGCACAGGCGCCGGAGTGGGCCAAGCTCGACGAGCGCATCATGAAGGAGCTCGCCCCGGCCGTCCCGATGTACGTCGAGGTCGCCTACTACCTGCACGGCTCCAAGGCCGGCGGCGTCTTCATCTCCAGCGTCTTCGGCTACCCCTCGTTCGTGAACGCCTTCGTCAAGCAGTAACCACCCCGACCCCGCCGGCCCGCCCCACGGGGCGGGCCGGCGCTTGCCCACAGCTCTCTACAGGCCTTTCGGGGTCGGGGTTGCTCCTGTCGTGACGCTTTACAGGCAGATTTGCCCGCGTCCGCGTCAGCTGTAGACCGCATGCTCCCGCGGGCACCGCTGCGGCCGGCGGCTCGCAGAGCGAGCCGAAACCCCCGGCCTCCGCTGCCGGGTCCGCGGTCCAAGGACACCGGTGGAGACCTTCGCGACCGGTGCGGCTGGTCTGTCGGGAAAGGCTGTCGAGCTGCTCGCACCAATGCGTCCACGCCGTCGTGCAGGTGCAGTGTGCGGTGTCGCCAGCTGGCCATTTCAGCTGGCCGATTTGGGGTTGCCCACTCCAGGGAAGCAGAGCAAATGCTCCCGCGGCCTCACCCGTCCGCCGCTGGTCACGCTCACCCCGCGCACGGTCCGTTTGTCCACAATGCCCCTTGCCGAGCGACGGGCCCCAGACCGGACAGAGGCACCGTCACCGCGAGTAACCGCCGCGGCGATGTGAACGGCGTCCGATGCCAGATCTTGTCCCGCGGAGCTGGCAGTGGACGGCCGGGGATTTCGGCTCGCCCTGGCGAGCCGCCGGCCGGGAGCGGTGCCCGCGGGAGCATACGGTCCGCAGCTGACGCGGACCTGGGAAATCTGTCTCGAGTCTGACCGTGCATCGTGGCCAAGCGCGCCAACCCCGACCGCGAAAGCTCTCTAGAGGTTGCGGCGGACGAAGTCGAGCTCCAGGCGGAGCAGTTTCTCGGCGATGCCGCCCGCGGCCATGTGTGTCGCGCCGGTCAGTGGGATCACCGAGTGCGGGCGGCCGGAGGCGAGCAGCGCCGCGGACAGGCGCAGCGTGTGCGCGGCGACCACGTTGTCGTCGGCCAGGCCGTGGATCAGCAGCAGCGGGCGGGCGTCGCGGGCCGGCTCGGCGGCGATCTCGATGAGCGAGTGGTGGGCGTACACGTCGGCGTTTTCGCTCGGCAGGCCCAGGTAGCGCTCGGTGTACGCGGTGTCGTACAGCCGCCAGTCGGCCACCGGCGCGCCGGCGACGCCGCAGCGGAAGATCTCCGGGCGGCGGAGCACCGCCAGGCCGGCCAGCCAGCCGCCAAACGACCAGCCGCGCACCGCCACGCGGTCGAGGTCGAGGTCGGGGTGCTTGCCGGCCAGCGCGCCGAGCGCGTCGACCTGGTCGGTGAGCACCACGTCCGCGACGCGGCGGTGGATCACCTTCTCGAACGAGGGGGCGACGCCCGGTGTACCCCTGTTGTCGACCGTGACCACCGCGAAGCCGGCGTCGGCCCACCACTGCCGCTCCAGCCATCGCGAGCGCGCGGCCAGCACCTCCTGGTGGCCCGGGCCGCCGTAGACGTCGAGCAGCACGGGCAGGCGGCGGCCGGTCACGTGGTTTCGGGGGTACAGCACCGCCGCGGGCAGGCGGCGGTCGGCGACCCGTTCCAGCATGGGGCGCGGCGCGTACGGCGGCTTGGCGGCGTGGGAGGTGATCTCGGCGATCTGCTTGCCCGCCCGCCACACCGTCCAGTGCGTGCCGGCGCGGTCGAGCGAGGCGGAGCCGACCACGAGCAAGTCGCCGCCGACGGCGCCCATGTGCCAGCCGGGAGCGGTGGTCAGCGGCCGGATCTCGGCACCGCCCGCGCCGATCGCCGTGCGTACCCGGAAAAGGTGCTGCTCGCTCGGCTCGCCCTCGCTGGCCTCCACGAGCAGGTCGGGCGAGCCCGCGCCGGCGCCGGCGGACATGCGGCCGACCACGCGGCGCACGTACAGCGAGGGTGGCGTGAGCAGCGTGCCGTCGGCGAAGAGGCAGCGCGCGTCGTATCCGTCGTGGGCCAGCTCGCCGCCGACCAGCACGCGGCCGTCCGGCAGGTGGCTGGGCGTGCCGGCGACCGGCTCCACCCACCGCGGGTCGGCGAGCTCGGCGTGCACCTGGGTCTCGCCGGTACGCGGGTCGACGGAGAGCACCAGCCCGTGCTGCTGGAGGCGGCGCAGCACGGTGATCAGTGGACCGCCTTCGGCCCAGTGCACCGAGACCAGGTAAGGGTAGGTCTCCCGGTCCCAGTGCACGTCGACCCAGCCGCCCTCCAGGTCGAGCAGGTGGAGGGTGACCTCGGCGTTGGCCGCGCCGGCGTAGGGGTAGGCGACGCTGGTCGGCGCCGCCTCCGGGCGGGATGGATCGTGCAGGTGCCAGCGAGGCACCCGGGACTCGTCGACGCGGGCGGCCAGGATCGAGCGCCCGTCGGGGGCCCACCAGTAGCCCCGGAAGCGCCCCAGCTCCTCCGCCGCGATGAACTCGGCGAGCCCCCAGGTGACGTCGCCGTCCTCGCCGGCCAGCATCGCGTCGGTGCCATCGGCGTGGATGACGTGGAGGTTGCCGGACGTCACGTACCCGATGCGGCGTCCGGTGGGGTCGGGCCGGGGGTCGACGACCGGGCCGGCGGTGGCGACCTCGACGACGTCGCCGGTGACCAGGTCGGCGCGGAAGAGGCGGCCGGCGAGCGGAAACGCGGCGACCCGCGCGGCCGGGTCCGTCGCGTACGACCCGATGCCGCTCGCGGAGAGCCGCAGCCGCTCGCGCAGCGCCCGCTCCTCGGCGGGCAGGTCGCCGCGGCCGTCGGTGAGCAGGGCGGCCGGCTCGGCGATCAGCTGCTCGGTCGCCGTCTCGGCGTCGAGCACCCAGAGCGCCTCGGCCGCGTCCTCCGGGCCGGGCGAGCGCAGGAAGACCACCCGCGAGCCGTCGCTCGCGACTGTCACGGCCCGCGGCGCTCCGCGGGTAAACCTCCGGGTACGGGCGGCTAGCTCCGGGTAGTCCACCCACGGATCGTAAATCCGCGTGATCCGTCCGCCCGACCATGCCCGGCGTGTCCGCACGTAAACGCCGTCTCCGCTGGCCGACGTGGCACGCGGCACCCCGGCAATCTCGCGCGCGTAGAGTGGCGCGCGTGGCACGACGACTCATGCTGGTGCACGCACACCCCGACGACGAGACGGTGAGCACCGGCGCGACGATGGCGCACTACGCCGCCCAGGGTGTGGAGATCACGCTCGTCACCTGCACGCTCGGTGAGGAAGGCGAGATCCACGTGCCCGAGCTGGCGCTGCTCGCCGCCGCGGAGGCCGACCAGCTGGGCGGCTACCGGCTGGCCGAGCTCGACGCCGCCTGTGCCGCCCTCGGCGTCACCGACCGCCGTTTCCTCGGCGGCGCGGGTCGCTACCGCGACTCCGGGATGATGGGCCTCGAGACCAACAAGCACCCCCGCTGCTTCTGGCAGGCCGACCTCGACGAGGCCGCCGGCCAGCTGTTGGAGATCATGCGCGAGGTGCGCCCGCAGGTCCTGATCACGTACGACGAAAACGGCTTCTACGGCCACCCCGACCACATCCAGGCGCACCGGGTGGCGATGCGGGCGGCCGGCCTGGCCACCGCCGAGGGCTTCGGGCCCGCCAAGATCTACTGGACCACCGTGCCGAAGAGCGTGCTCGAAGCGGGCATCAACGCGTTCGCGCAGTCGAGTGACAACCCGTTCGCCGGCATCGACAAGGTCGAAGACTTCCCGTTCGGCACGTCCGACGAGGAGGTCGCCGCCCGCATCGACGCCACCGACCAGCACGAGGCCAAGGTGGCCGCGATGCGCGCGCACGCCACGCAGATCCCGGACACTTCCTGGCTGTACTCGATCGCCGGCAACTTCGGCAGCGAGTTCATGGGCGTCGAGTACTACACGCTGGCCGCTGGCGAGCGGGGCCCCGGCGACGGCCCGCACGGCTGGGAGAGCGACATCTTCGCCGGCCTCCCGTCGTGAGTTTCCGATGACCGTGTCCACCCCGAGCCTGCCGGTCGACGGCGACGCGCAGAGTGAGACGCCACCACCACCTTCTCGCTTCGACGGCGCCTTCCAGACCGGCCTGCGGGTGGCCGGCGGCGTGATCGCCGTAGTGGCCGCGCTGGTCACCGCCGTGGCGGAGCTCATGATCGCGCCGCTGCGGCTGGGCGGCCACCTGATCGGCGCGGCCGTGGTCGCGACCGTGCTGGCCAATCTGGCGCTCGGCTGGTTCGCCTACACGACCGTCGGCCGCAAGTGGGCCATCGCCCTCCCGGCCGCCGCCTGGCTGGTGCTGATGGTGACCGCCTCCGGGCGCACGACCGAGGGCGACCTGCTGCTGGTCGGGCCGCAGGGCGACGCGGTGGTCGACCGCAACAGCTGGGTCGGTGTGGCCATGATCCTGGCCGGTTCGATCGCCTTCGCGGTGGTCGGCTTCCGCCTGGTGCTCGCCCAGCCGCCGTACTCAGCAAACAAGCAGCTACCACACAGCTGACGAGGGTGTGACGGCGGACACTCGAGCACTACTCTCTCTGACGAGGTTCTGTTCACCTGTCGTTGGGGAGGGTGTGCGATGAAAGACCGTTGGCTGCCGGTCGGCGTGCTCGCGGGTGTGCTGTTCGCGGTCAACGTGGCGGCGCGCCTGGTCGCCCGCCTCGGTTTCAACGACGACGGCGAGGCGCAAGACCGCATCTCGCTGGGCATGTTCGTGGTGCTCGGGCTGACCGTGGCCGTCATGGCGTTCCTCTGGGGTCGCCGCCACCCGGCCGGCCGGTGGATCGCCGACATCGGGGCGGCCGCGATCGTCGCCCTGCTGCTCACGGTCTTCGTGGGGCCGTTCGTCAGTGGAGACACCCCGTTCGAGGGCGGGGCGGGCGACTTCTTCGCACAGGTCTGGCTCTACAGCGCCTTCGCGATCGGCGGCTCGCTGGTCGGCTTCCTGATCCTCGTGGCGCTCGGCCTCGACTACCGTTCGCAGGGCCTCAAGCGCTTCGCCGAAGCCAAGCTGGCCAAGCCTCGCCGCGTCGTGCGCCGCTAGCCTGGGGCCTCGCGGGTCAGGTAGCTGTGGTGGGTGGTGAAGCCCAGCTTGGCGTAGAGCGCGACCGCCGCCGCGTTGCGCTCCTCGACCTGGAGAAACGCGCGGCTCGCGCCCGACTCGGCGGCCCAGCGGGCGAGCGCGCCGATCACCTCCTGGGCCAGGCCGCCGCGGCGTGCCTCGGGCACCACCTCGATGAGCGCGAGGCCGAGCCAACGGCCCTCCCCGGTGACCGTGCCGCGGCCGGTGGCGAGCAGGGTGCCGCTGTCGTCGTACACGTGGGCGAAGCGGACCTGGCGCACCGCGGTGAGGATGTGTCGCGCGGCGTCCGGGAGGCCACCCTTGCGGCCGGCGGCGACCTCCAGCCAGCCGTCTGACGGCGTGCGGGTGAGGTCGACCCGCGTGCGGGCCACCGTGGCATCCAGGATCGACCGCAGTGGCGCGGTCTGCACCAGCGTGAGGGGGCGCGCGGTCCAGCCGCGGGCGTCGAGCGCCGCACCGACCGGGGCGGCCAGTGGGAGTGGCGTGTTGACGAGGGGCTGCGCGCCGCGGGCCAGGTACCAGCGCTCGACCGCGTCGATCGCCGCCTCCAGGGGGCGGTCGGGGTCGCCGATGGGCAGCGCGGAGTTGCCCCGGCCGGTCCAGCCGCCGGCCGCGCGCAGCAGCCACCCACCCAGTCGCTCCTGCACCGGCGCCGGCCACGCTTCGTTGGCGGCGAGCTCGAGGGCGATGACGTCCGTGGCATTCGGCCGCCGCGTCGGGGGCACCCGTTTCGCGCGGTGGATCTCACTCAGTGGTACGCGGAGCGGGCCCTTCGACGTCGCGATCGTGAGATCGGTCTCCGTGATCTCCACGAGCTCGCCGAGCGCGTCCGAGTAGAGCGGACGATCGTTGCGAATCCCGACAACTCGCCGCACGACAACCCGGTGTCCCACATCCGCACGCCGGAGCACGCACCACTCCCTCCAGGGCGAGATACTAGGTCTCTAGGCCGAGATACTAGGCTCCTACTGCCGCAGGATAAGAGCGGCGTGGCTTGCGGAGAGGATGACCCGTGACCTACATCATCGCCGAGCCGTGCGTTGATCTGCTCGACAAGGCATGCATCGAGGAGTGCCCCGTCGACTGCATCTACGAGGGCAACCGGATGCTCTACATCCACCCCGATGAGTGCGTCGACTGCGGGGCGTGCGAGCCGGTCTGCCCGGTCGAGGCGATCTTCTACGAGGACGACGTGCCCGAGCAGTGGAAGGACTACACGGCGGCCAACTACGAGTTCTTCGAGGATCTCGGCTCTCCGGGCGGTGCCTCCAAGATCGGTAAGGTCGACAAGGACGCCACCTTCGTGGCCGCTCAGCCGCCGCGCGAGACCGAGCACTGAGCGTGGCCGAGGGGCGCCTGTCCGAGCGGCTGCCCGACTTCCCCTGGGATCTGCTGGCGCCGGCCAAGCGGGTCGCCGCCGAGCACCCGGACGGCCTCGTCGACCTGTCGATGGGCACCCCGGTCGATCCGGTGCCGCCCTTGGTGCGGGAGGCGCTCGCCGCAGCTTCGGACTCGCCTGGGTACCCGCCCACCGCCGGCACCCCCACGCTGCGGGCCGCGATCGCCGAGTGGGTGGCCCGCACCTGTGCCACACCGGTCGCGGGGCTTGGCGTGCTGCCCACCATCGGTTCCAAGGAGCTGGTGGCCTGGCTGCCGACGCTGCTCGGCATCGGCCCGGGTGACACGGTGGTCATCCCGACGGTGTGCTACCCGACGTACGAGGTGGGGGTGCGCCTGGCCGGCGCCACTCCGGTACGCACCGACTCGCTGACCTCGCTCGGCCCCGCACCGGTCAAGCTGATCTGGGTCAACTCCCCGTCCAACCCGACCGGCCAGGTGGTCCCCGCCGGCCACCTGCGCAAGGTCGTCGACTGGGCCCGCGAGCGGGGCGCGGTGGTGGCCAGCGACGAGTGTTACCTCACGCTCGGCTGGGAAGACGAGCCCGTGTCGGTGCTGTCGCCCGAGGTCGGCGGCGGCCGGCTCGATGGTGTGCTGGCCCTGCACTCGCTCTCCAAGCGGTCCAACCTCGCCGGTTACCGGGCGGGCTTCGTGGCCGGTGACCCCGCGATCGTGTCCGAGCTGCTGGCCGTCCGAAAGCACGGCGGCTTGATCGTCCCGGCTCCGGTTCAGGCCGCCATGGTGGCCGCGCTGGGCGACGACGAGCACGCGGCGACACAGCGCGCCGCCTACGCCGCCCGCCGAGACGTGCTGCGTGCCGCGCTGGTCAAGGCCGGCTTCGAGATCGAGCACTCCGGCGCCGGGCTCTACCTGTGGGCGACCCGGGGCGACGACTCATGGTCCACCGTGGATTGGTTCGCCGAGCGGGGCATCCTCGTCGCCCCCGGCGCCTTCTACGGCCCGGCGGGCGAGCGGCACGTGCGGGTGGCGCTGACCGCCACGGACGAGCGCGTGGCGGCCGCGGCCGAGCGCCTGGAAAACTGAGTCACTTTCGCGTCTTCCGGCTGTAACGGTCTCGTCCCCTCGTCCGGGGAGGATGTGTCCGTGATCGGCGCAAAAGCATAGTCCGCGGACTATGGCGAACCGCTTCACCGACTGGTACAACGTTCAACGGACCGGTCGGGGAGGTCCATCGCGCCGGTGGCCGCGAAGGGGAGGCTCGTGTCGGCTCGACGGGTCATGACCTACTACGGGCTGTGGATGACAGCCCTGGGCGTTGGCGCGTTCACACTTCCTTCCCTCCACCTGTACTTCTGGGCCGCCATCGGGGTCAGCAGCGTCGGGGCGATAGTGGCCGGCGCCGTGCGACACCAGCCGCGGCGGCGGCTGCCGTGGTGGTTTCTCGCCGGTGGGATGGCCCTTTTCGGGGCCGGCGACCTCGTTTTCAATATCGCCGCCGACCAGGACCAGGTGCCCCTTCTCGCCGACATTCTCTACCTGAGCGTCTTTCCGTTGATCGTCGCCGGCTATTACGGGTTCACCCGCGCGAGCCTGACGATTCGCGATCGGTCGAGGATGCTCGACCTGCTCGTGTTCGCGACCGTCGGCGCGATGGCCCTCTGGGTGTTCGGCGTCGGGCCCGACCTCAGGTCGCCGGCGGTGAGCTCCTTCGAAAAGTCGGCGCTGGCGGCGTACGCGCTGGGCAACCTGATCGTCTTCGCCATCACGGTGCGCCTGTTCGCCACCTACCAGCGCACCGTCTCGGTCGTGCTGCTCGCGGTCGGCTCGGCCGGCATACTCACCGCCGACATCCTCTACGGTCTGACCAGTTTGGACGGTGCCTACCAAAACGGTGGCCTGATCGACATCGGCTGGTGGGTCTTCTACAGCGCGTGGGGTGCGGCGGCACTCCACCCGTCGATGACCGGGCTGACCGCGCCGGTCGACGCCCGGCGGGGCGAGGTCAAGTCGCTCTGGCTGGCGTTGCTGGGCGCGGCCGCGCTGATGCCGCCTGCCGCGCTGCTGGTCCAGTCGGTCGCCGGTGAGATCCGCGACGCACCGCTGATCGCGATCACCTCCGGAGTGGTCTTCACGATCGTGCTGATCCGGCTCACCGACTCGATCTTCGCGCACCGGCACGCGGTCAGCCGCGAGCGGGGGATGCGCCAGTCGATGGCGGCGCTCGTCTCCGCGACCGACGCGGCCGAGGTCAACCGGGCGGTGCGCGCCGCGGTGGCCCGCCTGATCCCGCCGGAGACCGGATACCGGCTGGTCTTCGCCATGCACCACGCCGACGGCGTGCCGGCCACCGCGGTGAGCATTTGGGGCCCCACGGTCGTGCCGCCGGTGGTGCCGCACGGCGCGCGGGGCGCGGCCGCCGCCCGCCGCACCCGCGTCCTGCGGGTACGGATGCTGCACCCGGCCCTGGCCGAGCAGTTGGGTGGCTTCGAGAGCGCCGTGATGTGCCCGCTCGTGCTCGACTCACCGGCCGGTGGCGCGCCCCGCCTCGGCGCGCTCATCGTGTCCGCCGACGCGGACGTCCTCGACAGCCTGCGTGACGCGCTGGAGGTGCTGGCCGGGCAGGCCGCGCTCGCGCTGGAACGGATCTCGCTCAGCGACGAGGTCAACAGGCGGCACAGCGAGGCGTACTTCCGCACGCTCGTGCAGAGCACCGCCGACGTGATCCTGATCGTGGGCGACGACGACTTAATCCGGTACGCCAGCCCGTCCACCTCCGCCGTGCTCGGCGTCGAGCCGGGCGACTCCACCATGCTCTGGGATGTGATCCACCCGGACGACCGCGCGGCCGTGGAGCAGACGCTGGATCTCGCCCGCTCCGGCCAGGCGCCGCCGACCGAGTGGACACAGTGGAGCCTGCGACACCCGGGCGGGAGCCGGGTGCAGGTCGAGGTGAGCTGCCGTGACCTGCGCCGCGACCGCACCGTGCGCGGGCTGGTGATCACCATGCGCGATGTGACCACGCGCGACCGGCTGGAGCGCGAGCTGAGCCATCGGGCGCTGCACGACGCGCTGACCGGCCTGCCCAACAGGGTGCTCTTCCACGACCGGGTACGCGAGGCGGTCGCCGGCGGCACCGGTGTCGCGGTCCTCCTCGTCGATCTCGACGACTTCACGATGGTCAACGACACCTCGGGGCACGCCGCGGGCGACGAGCTGTTGACCGCGGTGGGCGAGCGGATCGCGGCCGCCCTGAGCGACCAACAGACCGTCGCGAGGGTCGGTGGCGACGAGTTCGCGGCCGTGATCGAGGGCGTCGCCGACGCGGCTGCCGCCGAGGAGATCGCCGCGGGCTTGCTGGCGGCGCTCGCCGAGCCGTTCCGGCTTGGTGAGGCGACGGTGAGCGGCTCGGCCAGCATCGGCCTCGCCACCACCGCCGACGCGTCCGACGCGGACGAGCTGCTGCGCCAAGCCGACCTCGCGCTGCGGCTGGCCAAGGGCGCGGGCAAGGGCCGGTGGCGGCGCTACCAGGCGGCCCTGCACACAGCCGTGCTCCAGCGGATCGAGATGCGGGTGGCGCTGGAGCAGGCGGTCGCCGACCTCAACTTCACGGTGGCCTACCAGCCGATCGTCGGCGTCGCCGATGGCGCCACGGTCGGCTTCGAAGCGCTGGTGCGGTGGCGGCACCCCACTCTCGGCCTTGTCTCGCCGGACGAGTTCATCGACGTGGCGGAGGAGACCGGCCTGATCGAGCCGATCGGCGACTGGGTGCTCCAGCAGGCCATCGCGACCGCGACCACCTGGCCCGGCACGCCGTACGTGAGCGTCAACGTCTCGGCCCGCCAGTTTCGGGTGCCGTGCTTCGTCGACAAGGTCCGCAAGGCACTGGCCGACGCCGGCCTGCCGCCGGAGCGCCTGATGCTGGAGATCACCGAGCGACTGCTGCTCCGCGACGACGAGCAGGTGTGGCTCGACCTCACCGGGCTGCGCGAGATGGGTGTGCGGATCGCGATCGACGACTTCGGCACCGGGTTCTCGTCGCTGAGCTACCTACAGCAGGTGCCGATCGACGTGCTGAAGATCGACAAGACCTTCACCGCCACCGTCGCCTCCTCCGCCCGGCAACAGGCCATTGTGGACGGCATCGTGCGGCTCGCGCAGACGCTCAGCCTGGAGGTCGTGGCCGAGGGCATCGAGACCGAGGCCGACCGCGACCTGCTCCGCGTCATCCACTGCCCGTACGGCCAGGGCTACCTCTACTCCCAGCCCCTCGCGCCGGACGAGGTGGTGAGCTGGCTCCGCTTCGAATGCGACACCGCGGACGCCGAGATCGCCGCGATCTCCAACCCGTAGCGAGGCTTCTCTTCACACTTTCTAGGGGTTTTCCCGGGCTGCGAGATACATACTCGGTATGCAACGATGGCCCCATCGAAACGGGGCCAGGCGTCTATATAGACGCCTCTGAAGGAGGTTGCGTTGCGACTCCGAGGAAAGTTCTTAGCCATCGCGCTCGCCACCGGGCTCGTGCTCGGTGCGGCGCCGGCAGGGTGGGCGGCGCCGCGGGGCGCCGCGGACGCGGCCGGGGTGGCCGCGCGGTCGGGCAAGGGCGTCACCGTGACGCTGATTACCGGTGACCGGATCACGCTCGCGTCGGCCGTCGCCAACGGCGTCGCGGTCCAGCCCGGCAAGGGCCGTGCGAAGGTGCGGTTCACGGTGCACCGCGACCGCGACTCGCTCTACGTGATCCCGAGCGACGCCGCGTCGCTCATCCGCTCCGGCAAGCTTGACCGCCGCCTGTTCGACGTGCGCGGGCTGGTGCGCGCCGGCTACCACGACGCCGTGCGTGACACGCTGCCGCTCCTCGTGCGCTACGGCGCGGTGAGCGCGCGTTCCGCCGCCGGCACACTCTCCGCCGCCGGTGCCACGGTGACCCGCCATCTGTCGGTTGTGGACGGTGCGGCCGTGGCGGCCAAAAAGGACAGTGCGCCGAAGTTGTGGTCGACGTTGACCGCTGGCCGGGGCTTCGACAAGATCTGGCTCGACGGCAAGCGCGAGATCTCGCTCGACCAGAGCGTGGCGCAGATCGGCGCGCCGGCGGCGTGGGCGGCCGGCTACACGGGCGAGGGCGTGACCGTCGCGGTGCTGGACACCGGCGTCGACACCGCCCACCCCGACCTCGCCGGCAAGGTGAGCGACTCGCGAAACTTCAGCGAGGCGGCCGAAGCGGGCGACACCATCGGGCACGGCACCCACGTCGCCTCCACCATCGCCGGCAGCGGCGCGGCCTCCGGCGGCAAGTACAAGGGTGTGGCGCCGGACGTCGACCTGATCTCGGGCAAGGTCTGCGAGACCAACTTCTGTAGCGACTCGGCGATGCTGGCCGGCCTGGAGTGGGCCGCGGCCGAAAAGGGTGCGAAGATCGTCAACTTCAGCATCGGCGGTGGCGACACCCCGGAGATCGACCCGCTCGAGGAAGCGATCAACACGCTGACCGCACAGCACGGCACGCTCTTCGTGGTCGCGGCCGGCAACAGCGGCGACGGCGACGGCTCGATCGAGTCGCCCGGCAGCGCGGAGGCGGCGCTCACGGTCGGCGCGGTCGACAAGTCGGAGGAACTGGCCGACTTCTCCAGCCGTGGGCCGCGGCTCGGCGACGAGGGCATGAAGCCCGACATCACCGCACCGGGCGTCGGCATCGTGGCCGCACGGGCTGCCGGCACGCTGCTGGACGAGCCGGTCGACGAGCACTACACAAGGGCCTCGGGCACCTCGATGGCCACCCCGCACGTCGTCGGCGCGGCCGCGCTCTTGGCGCAGCAGCACCCGGACTGGAAGGCGGGCAGCCTCAAGGCCACGCTCACGGCGTCGGCGAAGCCCAACCCGTCGCTCACCGGGTACCAGCAGGGTGCCGGCCGCGTCGACGTGGGCCGGGCGATCACCCAGGCGGTGACCACCGACCCGGTCAGCGTCTCCTATGGACGGCCGATCTGGCCGCACCACGACGACGAGCCGGTCGCCAAGACCGTCACCTACCGCAACGGCGGCACCGCCGACGTGACGCTCGACCTCGCCGTCACCGCCGTCGGTCCCGAGGGCGAGCCGGCTCCGGCCGGTCTGTTCACGGCGAGCGCCACCACGCTGACCGTGCCGGCCGGCGGGCAGGCACAGGTGACCGTCACCGCCGACACGCGGGTGCAGGGGCCGGACGGGCTCTACTCCGGACAGCTCGTCGCCACCGGCGGCAGCACCGTCGTGCGCACGTCGCTGGGCGTGCACAAGGAGGTGGAGAGCTACAACGTGACCGCGACGCTCATCGACCACGACGGCAAGCCGACCGGCTTCGGCTCGGCCACGCTGCTCGGGCTCGACGAGTTCAGCTGGCTCGACCTGGGCGACGAAGACGGCACGGCGACCGCCCGCGTGCCGAAGGGGCGCTACAACCTGTCGGCCACGATCTTCACCTCACGGGGTGAGGACGTGGAGGCGGCCTCGTCCGTGCAGGTGCAGCCGGTGTTCGAGGTGACGCGCGACGTCTCGGTCACCTTCGACGCGCGCAAGGGCAAGCCGGTCCGTACGACGGTGCCCGAGCGTACGGCGGTGCCCGCGCTGGTCGACGTCTCGTTCACCCAGGACCAGGGCGAGTTCGGCTACGGCGTCACGCTGTGGGCCAGCTCGTTCAAGGAGCTCAACACGCTCCACATCGGATCGCCGGGGCAGGGTTTCTTTGCGTCGATCGCGAGCCAGTGGGCGAAGGGCGAACCGGAGACCGGCTTCGCCGACTCCCCGTTCTTCTACGGCGTCGCGGAGGGCTTCGCCGGGCGCATGCCCAGCGGATACGTCAAGCACGTGCGCAAGGGCGACCTGGCGACCGTGCGGCAGGAGTTCGGCGGCGCCGCCGAGGGCCTGTCCGGTGAGCGGCTGATCTTCCCGGTGCTGGAGCCGGACAACGGCGCGTCGGCGATCGTCCTTCCCACCGACCTGCCGAGCCGCCGCACGGAGTACTTCTACACCAAGGGCGTCCGGTGGGCGCCGGAGCTCGACGTCAGCAAGCCGAGCGAAGACCCCGACGAGTTCCCGGAGATCCAGGAGGTCCTCTTCCAGGCCCCGGTCACGTACCGGCCGGGCCAGGTGTACCGGGACGTGTGGCACACCGGACCGTTCGGCCCGGCGCTGCCCGCGCCGCGGTGGCCGCACCAGTGGGCCAGCCGCACCGGCGACCTGATCGTCGTCGACCTGCCGCTCTACAGCGACCGGGCCGGCCACGCGGGATTCTCGCGCACCGACACCGCCCGCACCGCCCTGTACAGCGGCGGCGAGCTCGTCGGCGAGCTGGACTGCGCGGGCTGCGGTGAGTTCGAGGTGCCGCCGGCACGGGCCGGCTACCGCCTGGAGGTCGCCAGCACACGCGGCATCGGTGACCTGAACACCGAGACGCGCGGCGTGTGGACGTTCCGGTCGGCGCACGTGCCGGGCGAGGACGTCTTCGCCAAGCTGCCGCTGTCGGTGGTGCGGTTCGCGCCGCGGCTCGACGCCGACAACGCCGCGCCGGCGGGCCGGCCGTTCCAGATCCCGGTCACGGTGCAGCGCCAGCCCGGCGCCCCCGGTGGCGGGGTCAGGTCGCTGACCGTCGACGTGTCCTACGACGACGGCAAGACCTGGCACAAGGCGCAGCTGCGCCGCGAGGGCGGCGGATGGGTGGCCTCGGTGCGGCACCCGAGCGGCTCCGAGTTCGTCTCGCTGCGGGCCAGCTCGCGCGACGCGAGCGGCAACACCGTGACGCACACGGTCATCCACGCGTACCGGCTGAAGTGAGTTGAGCGCTTCCCTCGGGCCTCCGGGCCCGAGGGAAGCGTCCCGCGGGCCAATCCAGAGACCGTCAGCGGCGTGGCTTCGTGGCATTTTCATTGAGCTACCGCGACGTCCGCTGTGGTCCAGGCCGTTGCTCCCGCGGCCTCACCCGTCCGCCGTAGGTCGCGCCGACCCCTTTTTTGCGGTCGCGCTGTCCGTCTGCGCGTCCAGGTCGCCCGCCGTCCCCTGGGCCGGTGGCCCGGGGGGTAGGTCCGGTGGCCCGGGGGTAGGTGAGGTGCTCGTGGAGCCCTTTTGCTCTGCTCCCTTATAGGAGGCGGTCGGCGGGGCCATGGCTTTGGGCGGGTGCCCACTATGGGGAAGCAGAGCAAAGGGCTCCACGAGCACACCGTCCGGCCGGGCTCTGCGCGGCCGGGCGCGGCCGGGCGGGGTGAGCGTGACCAGCGGCGGACGGGCGAGGCCGCGGGAGCAGCCTCACCCGTCACGCACACCCCGGGTGGTGCCGTGCACGTCTCGTTTGTCCACAATGCCCCTTACCAAAGCGACGGCAACGGACCGGACAGCCACGCCGTCACCACGAGTAACCGCCGCAGCTGGTGTGGCCGCCGACGCTGGTAACGCTACGTCAGGATGCCGGCGGTAGGGGCCTGCGGCTGCCGCGAACGGATCTGGGGCTTGTCGCGCGGACCCGGCAGCGGACGGCCGGGGGTTTCGGCTCGCCCGCGAGCCGCCGGCCGGGAGCGGTGCCCGCGGGAGCATACGGTCTGCCGCTGACGCGGACCTGGGAAAATTCTGCCTCGAATGTGGCCGCGATCGGTCGTGGACAGGCTCGCGAACCTGGCCGCGAAAGCTCTCTAGTCGTTGGCGTGCAGGGCCGCGTTGAGCTCGATGCCGGTGCCCTTGCGCGCCCGGGCCTCCAGGGCGCCGGTGACCGAGTTGCGCAGGAAGAGCAGGCCAGACTGGCCGGAGAGCGTGGCCGCCTTGACGATCTCGCCGGTGGGCAGGGTCACCTTCGAGCCGGCGGTCACGTAGCAGCCGGCCTCCACGACGCAGTCGTCGCCGAGCGAGATGCCGATGCCGGCGTTGGCGCCGATGAGGCAGCGCTCGCCGATGCGGATGCGCTCCTTGCCGCCGCCGGAGAGGGTGCCCATGATGGACGACCCGCCGCCCACGTCGCTGCCGTCGCCGACCACGACGCCGGCGCTGATCCGGCCCTCCACCATCGAGTTGCCGAGGGTGCCGGCGTTGAAGTTGACGAAGCCCTCGTGCATGACTGTCGTGCCGGCGGCGAGGTGGGCACCGAGGCGCACCCGGTCGGCGTCGGCGATCCGCACGCCGGAGGGTACGACGTAGTCGATCATGCGGGGAAACTTGTCGATGCCGTAGATCGTCAGGTGGCGGCCGGCCGAGCGCTCGATCAGGCGGAGCTCGTCGACCCAGTCCGGTGGGCAGGGGCCGGCGGAGGTCCAGGCCACGTTGGGCAGCACGCCGAAGATGCCGTCCAGGTTGATCTCGTTGGGCCGCACGTGGCGGTGGGAGAGCAGGTGCAGCCGGAGGTACGCGTCGGCGGTGTCCTTCGGCGGGTCTTCGAGCGAGCCGATCTCCGTGCGCACGATCGCGGTGCGCAGGAGCGGGAGCGACCGCTCGCCGACGACCGTGACCGGTGTCTCGTCGGCCGGCGCGATGCCGAGGCCGAGCTTGCCAGCGGGGTACCAAGCGTCGAGCACCTGGTCATCGGTCGTAACGGTGGCAAGTCCGAGGCCCCAGGCCGGCAAACTCTGCATGACGAAAAGGTACCGTGCCTGGCATGGCGAACCCGCTGACCCCCGACGTCATGGCCGACCCGGTCGCGCTCACCCGCGCGCTGGTCGACATCGAGTCCGTCTCCCTCCACGAGAAGGAGATCGCCGACTGCGTGGAGGAGGTGCTGCGGGCGGCACCCCACCTTTCGGTGCGGCGGTTCGGCAACACGGTGATGGCCCGGACCGACATCGGGCGGCCGCAGCGGGTGGTGCTCGCCGGCCACCTCGACACCGTCCCGATCAACGACAACTTCCCGGCGACCATCCAGGGCGACCTCATCTACGGCTGCGGCACCTCGGACATGAAGGCGGGCGTGGCGTTCGCGCTGCACCTGGCGGTGAGCGTGCCCGAGCCGAGGTTCGACGTGACGTACTTCTTCTACGAGGCCGAAGAGGTCGACTCCCAGTACAACGGGCTCTATCTCGTCGCCAACGCGCACCCGGAGTGGCTGTCGGCCGACTTCGCGCTGCTGCTCGAGCCGACCTACGGCGTGGTCGAGGCCGGCTGCCAGGGCACGATGCGGGCGATCGTCCGCACGAAGGGCCGCCGCGCGCACTCGGCCCGCTCCTGGCGGGGGATCAACGCGATCCACGCGGCCGGCGAGGTGCTGCGCCGCCTGGATGCCTACGAGCCGCGGACCGTGCCGATCGACGGCTGCACCTACCGGGAAGGGCTCAACGCCGTGCGCGTCCGCGGCGGCGTGGCCGGCAACGTCGTGCCCGACCTGTGCGAGGTCGAGGTCAACTACCGGTTCGCGCCGGACCGGAGCGAGGCCGAGGCGCACGCGCACGTGCGCGAGGTCTTCGACGGGTTCGAGGTCGAGGTGATCGATTCGGCGAGTGGCGCGCTGCCCGGGCTCTCCGCGCCCCCCGCGCGGGAGTTTCTGGCCAGCGTCGGCGAGGCGCCGGTGGCGAAGCTGGGCTGGACCGACGTGGCGCGGTTTGCCGCGCTGGGGATACCGGCGCTCAACTTCGGCCCCGGTGACCCCAACCTGGCGCACGCGCCTGACGAGCACGTCGAGATCGGCAAGATCCGCGACGGTGCCGCCACGCTGCACCGCTGGCTGAGCTAGGCGGCCTTGACCTGCGAGGTCTCGCTCTCGGACGCGCCCGTGGCGCGCTGGTTGGCCATCAGGCGGCGCTCCTCGACGACGTCTCGGATCCGTCGCTGCATCTGCCGGCGAAGCCGGATCAGCTCATTGCGGGTCATCACGGTGTTCCCTCCCCCGTTCCGTGGATACCCAGTATGTGTTAGTAAGACGCCCGCCGCGCGGGTTTGGTTGCATCAGTTAGTACGAGTCAGAGACCACTACGGTTGATTCCATGAACCACATAAACCGTGGCCGCATTCCTGGCCCGGAGCGTCACCGAGGAGCTGTGACTTTGCGTCGTGAGGCGATTCCGGGGAGTACTGCCGACGAGCGCCTTCTCGACTCGCGCCAGCGTGCCGAATGGAAAACGAAGGACGCGTGGCGGGCGCTACGGATCCTGTCCGAGTTCGTGGAGGGCTTCGACACGCTCGCCGACCTCCCACCCGCGGTGAGCGTCTTCGGCTCGGCGCGGAGCAAGCCGGACAGCCCGGAGTGCGAGCTGGCCCAACGGCTGGGTGCCGCCCTGGCCCGCGCCGGGTACGCGGTCATCACCGGCGGCGGGCCGGGCGTGATGGAGGCGACCAACCGGGGCGCCAACGAGGCGGGCGGGCTCTCCGTGGGTCTGGGCATCGAGCTTCCGTTCGAGCAGGGCATCAACGAGTGGGTCGACGTGGGCATCGACTTCCGCTACTTCTTCGCCCGCAAGACGATGTTCGTGAAGTACGCGCAGGCCTTCGTCGTGCTGCCAGGCGGCTTCGGCACGCTGGACGAGCTGTTCGAGGCGCTCACACTTGTGCAGACCGGGAAGGTCACCCGCTTTCCCGTGGTGCTGATGGGCTCGGCGTACTGGAGCGGACTGCTGGAGTGGCTGCGCGGCACGATGGCCGCGGAGAGCAAGATCAGCCCGGCCGACCTCGACCTGATGTGCGTGACCGACGACGTCGAAGAGGCCGTGCGGTACATCGTCGACGCCGACGCCGCGCTGGCCGCGGAGCAGGAGGCCCTCAAGGAAGCGGCGACCGCGCAGCAAGAGGCGGGGTCCTGACGTGGCGGCGATCTGCGTCTTCTGCGCCTCTTCCCGGCAACTTGAGCAGCGTTGGCTCGATCTCGCCGACAACACCGGCCGGGAGATCGCCCGGCGCGGCCACACGCTCGTCTCCGGCGGCGGCTGCGTCGGCATGATGGGTGCCGTGGCCGACGGGGCCCGGGCCGGCGGTGCGTACACCCTCGGAGTGATCCCGCAGGCGCTTGTCGACCGCGAGATCGCGGACACGGCCGCGGACGAGCTCCTGATCACCGAAGACATGCTCAGCCGCAAGGCGCTGATGATCGAAAAGTCGGACGCGTTTCTCACTCTCCCCGGTGGACTCGGCACGCTCGACGAGCTCTTCGAGGTCTGGACCACCGCGATGCTCGGCATCCACCGCAAGCCGGTCGCGATCGTCGACCAGGACGGCTTCTACACCGGGCTCGTGGCGTGGCTGCGCGGCCTGGCGCAGACCTCGTTCGCCCGCGAGGACGCGCTCGACCTGCTGATCGTCGCCGACTCCGTCCCCGCCGCCCTGGACGCTATCGAGGCCCGGCTGGAGTAGCGGGTTCAGGTTTCGTCCACGCGGCGTTGGATGCCGTCGAGGCGCGGCTGGAGTCGCGGGCTCAGGCCGGCTCGGGCAACGGGTCAGCCCGGGCCGAGGGCTCGGCGGTGCGCGGCTCGTACCGGTGCACCGCCTCGATGATCCGTTGCCGGCTGGCGGGGTCGGCCGGACTGCTCGTGACGGGCGCCGCGGCCGGCTCCACCTGCCGGCGCTGCCGGTGGATGGCGTCCCGGAGCATCTCGCCGGTGATCCGCGCCGCGCCGCGCCGGGCCGCACCGATCGCCGCGGAGATGACCGCGAGCTTGATGTCGCGCCCGCTGACCCCGTCGATCTCCGCCAGCCGATCGACCGAGACGTCGTCGGCGATGGGGAGGCCGGCCGGCATGTGCGAGCGCCAGATCGACGTGCGGGCGGCCTGATCGGGCAGGGCGAAGTCGACGTGCAGCAGGCGCGACTCCACGGCCACGTCGTAGCTGTGCGGCAGGTTGCTCGCGAAGATCACCAGACCGTCGAACGAGTCGAGCGCCATGAGCAGCTCCGTCCGCATGGAGTTGATCGCGCTCTCGGCCGCTTGGTCCGGATGCGCGAAGCGCCGGGAGAGCAGCGACTCGGCCTCGTCGATGAACAGGACGGCATCCTGCTCCCGCGCCGACTCGAAGAGCGTGACGAGGTTTTTGGGGCCCTGTCCGTGAAACTTGCTCTCCAGGTCGGACAGGCGGCACAGCATGATCTTCTTCTTCAGGTGGTGGGCGGCGGCGTGCGCGGCGAGCGTCTTGCCGGTGCCGGGCGGGCCGCGGAAGTTGACCGCGATCGACGGGTGCGGCTCGATCGCGCGCAGCCCCCAGTCGCCGAAGACGAGCGGCACGAGCTCTACGAAGGAGATGCAGTCGAGCAGGCGCTCCCGGGTCGCGTCGGGCAATGCCAGCAGGTCGAGGGTGTGCAGCGGCTCGATCGCGGTGAACGTGGGGCGGTCACTGTCTCGCCGCGGCGCCGCCGGCTCGACGGCGCCGCCGACGCCTCCAGCCGCGGGGATCGCCTGCGGGGCCGCCGAGCCGACGCGAAGGTGGAACGGGCCCATCCGGTACTTCCGCGAGAGGTCCTGGATGAATCCGAGGATGCGGGTGCGGAGCAGGACGACCTCCTCGTTCGGTACGCCGGGCATGCTGCTTTCGAAGTACACCGGCGGCAGTCCGTTCCTACGTGTAGACAACTATTTCGCCCCCACCTTGGGTCAGCCGACGGTCGAGATCGGCGTCCAGCTGATCCACCTCCCACACGTTGTGCGCGCGCAGTTGATTGGACTGGTCGAAGACGCCGGCCACCACCCGGTACTTACCTGAAGCGATCCGTTCCCGGACGATTCGAGCCGTCCCTCCGGAAACCTTGTTGGAGTTGATCCAGTTTTCGATCACCGCCCACGAGACAACCGCCGCGGTCACGAGAGCGGCGATGCCGAGCGCGATGAGGGTGAACGGGTCCACGATGCCGCCCTACCTTCGGAGCCGAATTTATTCAGCGGTAGATGACCAGACCTTCGCCCTGGTCGTGCTGGGTCACGATTGCCTCGTCCTCCGGCGGCGACGAGCTCGCCATCGCGCGGGCGTCCACGATCGTTTCGGTGTTCAGGTCGTAAAAGCCCTGGACGATTCGGGTATTGGTCGGTTTGTTGTCGAATACGCCGGGCACTTCCACGTACTGCTTACCTTTGATCCGCTCGGCGAGAGTGAAGGCGATGACGTTGGCGTTTTCCTCTTTGATCTTTCCGCGTGCGCGAAACCATTGGAAGATTCGCTTGACGCTGATTGCCACGATCGCGACGGCGAGTGCGCCGAAAAAGGCGATGGCGAGGGAGATGGTGATCGGATCCACGGTGCTTTCCTCTCGACTGACCTGGGGCCGGGTGTCACGTCCGCCGCTTGAACCACGAACGCAGCGCCTCCTGCGAAATCTCCTGGCTCCGGCGTGACCGCAGCCGGCCGACCACCCACAGGAGAGCGATGGCCAGGCCGAGCCCGGTCACGGTGCCGATCAGGATTTTCAAGGCTGTCATGTCGTCCTACCTGAAGATGACGAGGTCAACGTCCGCGAACTTTTCGGCGAGCTCGTTGTCGAGGCTCCGCGCGACCATCAGCCGGCCGTACGGGCGTCCTCGCGAGTCGAGATGCATCTGGTTTCGCGCATCGAGGAAGATCTGGAATACGAGCTGCCCGGCGGGGTGCGGCCGGCGCAGCAGGGCGCCGGCCTGGATCGCGGGGTCGCCCGGATGTTGGGTGGTGAAATAGGTGACGACATCGGCAAACGTAAGTAATGGCACGGTGGGGGGCTTGCGACTCGGACTCGGATCGGGCACGAGCTGTTCGAGCCAGGGCAAAATAGCGGAGAGGAGCCTGGCCTCGGCTTCTCCGTCGCTGTGTGGAGGTGCTTGAGAAGTTTGTGTCTTACTGGCTTCGCGGTCGGGGTCATCGACCATGAAATGGCCTCCGTGCTGAGCAGTCGAGGGGGATTCCGCCAAAGATCGAAGCCTCCCCACGCGACAGCGTCGAGGTTTACCGGCGATGATCGCAATCGTGAGTCGCATAGCCGACCCACGGCGCGACACGAAAGTGGTGGCGCAATTTTAAAAGCACCCGAATAGCGGAATCGCGCCAGTACTTTCGACTCTGGCGGTCCGGCAGCGGGAGGTGGGGCTGTGGCGAGTGGGGCGCTGTCGTACGGCCGTGGTTCGATGGGCGTCGTGCAGGCGTACCGGTTGGTCCGCCGGCCGGCGGAGGCCGTGCCGGCGCGGCTCGATGATCCGTTGCAGGGGCACGTCGTCGGGCACACCGACGGCCCGCTGCTGGTGGTCGGCGGGCCCGGCACGGGCAAGACCGGCACGCTCGTCGAGGCGGTCGCGGCGCGGGTCGACGAGGGCACCGACCCCGAGCGCATCCTGGTCCTGACGTTCGGCCGCCGCTCGGCCACCGCCCTGCGCGAGCGGATCGAGGCCCGGATCGCCGGCGGAGACGGACGGGTCGTCCACGAGCCACTCGTGCGCACCTTCCACGCGTACGCGTTCGGCCTGCTCCGCCGCGCCGCCGCCGACCGCGGCGAGCCGCCGCCCCGGCTGCTCACCGGTCCGGAGCAAGACCTCGTCATCCGCGAGCTGCTCGCCGAGGCGGAGGAAAAGTGGCCACCCGGGTTGCGGCCGGCGCTGCCCACGCGGGCGTTCGCCCAGCAGCTGCGCGACCTGCTCCAGCGCGCCGCCGAGCGCGGCGTCACCCCGGCCCACCTGGCCGAGCTGGGCGAGCGGCTCGCGCGCCCCGACTGGCCGGCCGCCGCGGAGTTCCTCCGCGAGTACGTGGCGGTGCTGGCCCTCCGCGACGCCACCACCCGCGGTTCGGTCGGCTACGACCCCGCCGAGCTGATCCGCGCCGCGGCCGGGATGTTCGCCGACGACCCCGAGCTGCTGGAGGCCGAGCGCTCGCGCTTGGCGTACGTGTACGTCGACGAGCTCGCCGACACCGACCCGGCCCAGGTCGACCTGCTGTCCCTTGTGGCCGGTGGGGGCAAGCCGCTGGTCGCCTTCGCCGACCCCGACTCGTCCACGTTCGCCTTCCGCGGCGCCGACCCGGCCGGCGTGACCACGTTCACCCACCGCTTTCGCACGTCGTCCGGTGCGGTGGCGCCGACCGTCACCCTGCACACCAACTACCGCACGGGCGGCGAGCTGCTCGCGACGACCGGGCGCCTCGCCCGCCGGCTCCGCGGGCCGGCGGGCCACCGGCGGCAGACCCCGGCCACCGACATCGCGGCCGCCGTCGAGGTGCGGACCTTCCGGTCGGGCACCAGCGAGTCCGGATACGTGGCACACGCGCTCCGCCAGGCCCACCTGCTCGACGGGGTGCCGTGGTCGCGGATGGCGGTGCTGGTCCGCTCCACCCACCTCCAGCTCGCGCCGCTCCAGCGGGCCCTCCACGCGGCCGGCGTGCCGACCGTGACCCAGGCCGAAGACCTGCCGCTACACCTTCAGCCGGCGGTGGCGCCGTTCCTGCTGCTCCTGCGGTGCGCGCTGGAGCCGGAGCGGCTCGACGAGGAGGCGGCCGTCGCGCTGCTGCACTCGCCCCTCGGCGGCATCGACCCGCTCGGCGAGCGGCGGCTGCGGCAAGGGCTGCGGGCGCTCGCGCTGGCCGCCGACGACCCGCGTCCGTCGGGCGAGCTGCTTGTCGACGCGCTGCGCGAGCCGGCCGAGCTGGCCGCCGTCGACCGGCGGTGGGCCAGGCCGGCCAAGGCCATCGCGGCCCTGCTGGCCACCGCCCGCGACGCGGCGGCCGCGCCGGCGGCGACGGTCGAAGACGTGCTGTGGGCGGTCTGGCGGGCCAGTGGCATGGCCGAGCGGTGGTATGGGTTGACCGCCCGCAGCGGCCCGGTCGGCGACCCGGGCGAGGAGCGCGGCCTCCAGTGGCGCGGCGTCGCGGCCGACCGCGACCTCGACGCGATCGTGGCGCTCTTCGACACCGCCGCGCGCTTCGTCGACCGGCTGCCCGGCGCGCGCACCGAGGTCTTCCTCGACCACGTCTTCGGCCAGCAGCTGCCGGCCGACACGATCGCGCCGAGCGCCGACCGCGGCCAGGCGGTGCGCCTGCTCACCGCGCACGCGGCCAAGGGTCTGGAGTGGGACGTCGTGGTCGTCGCCGGTGTGCAGGAGGGGATCTGGCCCGACCTGCGCCTGCGTGGCAGCCTCCTCGGCTCCGAGCGGCTCGTCGACGTGCTGGCCGGCCGGGCCGACGGCACGGGCGTCGCCGCCTCGCTGGTCGGGCAGACCTCGGCGCTGCTCGACGAGGAGCGGCGGCTGTTCTACGTGGCGGCCACCCGGGCGCGGCGGCGGCTGCTGGTGACGGCCGTGGCCTCGGCGGCGGTCGGTGGCAGCGACCACGAGGAGCAGCCCAGCCGGTTCCTGGCGGAGCTGCTTCCGGGAGACGAGTCCCATGTGGACGAAGGTGACGCCGGGCCGATCGAGCTGCCGGTCGGGCGGCTGCCCCGGGCACTCACCCTGCCGGCTTTGGTGGCCGAGTTGCGCACCGCCGTGAGCGACCCGTCCGCTTCGGCGGCGCGCAAGGCCGCGGCGGCGAAGGAGCTGGCTCGCCTGGCCCTCGCCGGGGTGCCGGGCGCCCACCCGCACGACTGGTGGGGCCTGCGCGAGCTCTCCGACGACCGCCCGCTCGTCGACGAGGGCGAGCCGGTAAAGGTCACACCGTCCACGATGGAGAGTGCGCTGCGGTGCAGCCTGCGGTGGCTGCTGGAGCGGCACGGCGGCGGTGGGCCCGCCAGCGCGGCGCAGGGCGTGGGCAACCTCGTGCACGCGGCGGCGATGCTCGCCGAAGACGCGGCGGTCGACCGGGAGCGGCTGGTCGAGTACATCACCGGACGCTTCGACGCGATCGAGCTGGCCGCCCGGTGGCTGGCCGGATCGGAGCGGGCGCGGGCCGAGTCGATGGTCGACAAGCTGCTGCGCTGGCTGGCCACCAATCCGCGGCGGCTGCTCGCGATCGAGCAGGAGTTCGCGGTGCGGCTCGCCGACCCGTTGCGCCCGATCGACCTGACCGGCCGGGTCGACCGGCTGGAGGTCGACGAGAGCGGGCGGCTCGTGGTCGTCGACCTCAAGACCGGCAAGACCGCGTCGGTGACCGAGGCCGAGCTGGCCGAGCACCCGCAGCTCGCGGCCTACCAGGCCGCCGTGGAGGCGGGCGCGTTCGAGGAGCACGGCGACGAGACCGGCGGCGCGGCGCTCGTGCAGCTCGGCACCACCACCAAGGAGGCCAAGGAGCAGGGACAGGCCGCGCTCGGCGAGGGCGAGGAGCCGGGCTGGGCGGGCGCCCTGGTGCGCCGCACCGCCGAGACGATGGCCGCCTCCACGTTCCACGCGGTGGCCAACTCGCGGTGCCGGGTCTGCCCGGTGCGCACCAGCTGCCCGATCTCCGGCAAGGGCCGGCAGGTGGTCGAGCCATGACCTCGCTCGAGCTGTTTCCCGTGACGACCCACGCGGCCGCGGGCCCCCGATACACCCCGCACGAGCTGGCCACGATGCTGCGCCTGCACCCGCCGACCCCGGAGCAGGCCGCGATCATCTCCGCGCCGGTCGAGCCGTTGCTTGTCGTGGCCGGCGCCGGCTCGGGCAAGACGGAGACGATGGCCGCGCGCGTGCTGTGGCTGGTGGCAAACGGATACGCGAGTCCGGAGCAGGTGCTCGGCCTCACGTTCACCCGCAAGGCGGCCGGCGAGCTGGCCCACCGCGTGCGCACCCGGCTCGGTCAGCTCGTGCGCCGGCTCGGCCGCGAAGAGCTGCTGGCCGGCGAGCCGACGGTGGCCACCTACCATTCGTACGCGGCACGTGTCGTCGTGGAGCACGGCCTCCGTGCCGGGTTCGAGCCGTCGGCGCGGCTGCTCACCGAGGCGTCCCGCTGGCAGATCGTCGACCTGTTGGTGCGCAACTACAACGGCGACATGTCCGACGTCCCCTTCGCACCGTCCACTGTGACCGACGCGGTGCTCCAGCTGGCGAGCGAGCTGGCCGAGCACCTCGTCTCCACCGACGAGCTGGCCGGGTGGACCGGGCGCTTCTTCGCCGAGGTGCACGAGCGGCCGGGCAAAGTGGCCGCCGCCGTGCGCGACGCGCTCGCCCGGCAGCAGGTGCGGCTCAAGCTGCTGCCGCTCGTCCGGGCGTACGAGCAGCGCAAGCACGACTTCGAGGCGATGGACTTCGGCGACCAGATGGCCCGCGCGGCGCTCGTCGCCCGCGACCACCCGGAGGTCGGCGTCATCGAGCGCGAGCGCTACAAGGTGGTGCTGCTCGACGAGTACCAGGACACCAGCCACGCGCAGGTGGTGTTGCTGCGATCTCTCTTCGGACAGGGGCACCCGGTGACCGCGGTCGGTGACCCGTGCCAGTCCATCTACGGGTGGCGTGGGGCCAGCGCGGGCACGCTGGAGCGGTTTTCCACCGAGTTCGGCGGGGCGGAGCGGTCGCTCACCACGAGCTGGCGCAATAGGCCCGAGGTGCTGGGCGTGGCCAACGCCCTCTCCGCGCCGCTGCGCGCGGCCGGCGCCCGCGTGGCGGAGCTGACCGCGGCCGCCCGGGTCGGCGCGCGGATCGGTGGCGCGGCCGTCCACTGTGCACTGCTGGAGTCGTTCGACGCCGAGGCCGAGTGGATCGCCGAGAGCATGGTCAAGGCGTGGCGGTCGGCCGCCGGCCTGCCCGACGCGCTGCCCGAGCAGATCCCGGTCGAGGAGCGGCCGACGAGCGCGGTGCTCGTGCGCCTGCGCAGCCAGATTCCCGCGATCGAGGCGGCGCTGCGGGCGCGCGGCGTGCCGGTCGAGGTGGTCGGCCTCGGCGGGCTGCTCGACACCGCCGAGGTGCGCGACGTGGTGTGCACGCTGCGGGTGCTCGCCGATCCCACCGACGGCGCATCGCTGCTGCGGCTGCTCACCGGAGCACGCTGGCGGATCGGGCCGCGCGACCTCGTCGCCCTCTATCGCCGCTCGCGCGCGATCGCGGCCGCCCGCCGGGGCCTGGCGCCGGTGCCCGAGGAGCCGGAGATCGTGCCCGACCGCCTCGACGAGTCGAGCCTCGTCGAGGCGCTGGCCGACCTCGGCCCGCCGCAGTCGTACTCCGCCGAGGGGTACGCCCGGCTCCGCGCGTACGGCCGGGAGGTGGCCCTGCTCCGCCACCGGCTCGACCAGCCGCTGCCCGACCTGATCGCCGACGTGGAGCGCACCACCGGCCTCGACGTCGAGGTGGCCGTGCGTGCGGGCGCCGACGCCGGCCTGGCCCGTGGCCACCTCGACGCGCTCGGTGACGTGGCGGCCCGGTTTGCCCGCGACACCGAGGGCGGCACGCTCGGCGGCTTCCTCGCGTTTCTCGCCGCGGCCGAAGACGAAGAGCGCGGGCTGTCGCCGGGCGAGGTCGACGTGGTCGAGGGCGCGGTGCAGATCCTCACCGCGCACGCGGCCAAGGGCCTGGAGTGGGATGTGGTGTCGGTCGCCGGCCTGACCAAGGGCGTGTGGCCGGGGCCGGTGCGCGCCTCCGACCACTACCTCAAAGGGCTCGGCGTGCTCCCGTTTCCGCTGCGCGGCGACGCCGGCGGCCTGCCCCGGCTGGCGCTGGAGGAGACCGACGACCAGCGTGCGGTGGCGGCGGCGGTCGAGGCCTTCAACGACGAGTGGGCGGCGCACGACGAGCGCGAGGAGCGGCGCCTGGCGTACGTGGCGGTCACCCGACCGCGGCGGCTGCTGCTCTGCTCGGGCTACTGGTGGGGCGAGGGCGTGAAGAAGCCGCGCGGCCCGTCGGTCTTCCTCACCGAGATCCGCGACCAGTGCCTGGTGGGCAGCGGGGCGGTGGTGGCGTGGGAGCCGGAGCCGGCGCCCGACGCGGCCAACCCGACGTCCGAGGTGGTGGCCGCGGCGGAGTGGCCCTCCGATCCGCTCGGCCCACGGCGTCCGGCGATGACCGAGGCGGCGGCGACGGTGCGGCAGCTGATGACGGCCATCGTCGAAGAGCGGGAGCCGGGAGGCCACGGGCGGCGGCCAGGAGGGCAGGCGGGCGCCGAGCCCGAGCCGGATCTCGACGCCCAGGCCGCGGGGTGGGCCCACGAGGTCGACATGCTCCTGGCCGAGCGCGACCGGCTGGCCCGGCGCGACGAGCCCACCGCGATCACGCTGCCGGGCCACCTTTCGGTCTCGCAGCTGGTGACCCTGCGCCGTGATCCGCAAGGGCTGGCCCGGCAGCTGCGCCGGCCGATGCCCTCGCGTCCCGACCCGTACTCCCGCCGGGGCACCGCCTTCCACCTGTGGCTGGAGCAACGCTTCGGCGCGACCCGCCTGCTCGACGTCGACGAGCTGCCCGGCGCCGCCGACGAGGACGCGGCGCCGGACGAGGCGCTGGCCGAGCTGCAAGAGCAGTTTTTAGCGAGCGAGTGGGCCGACCGGACACCGATCGAGGTCGAAGCCCCATTCGCTACCGTTATCGCCGGCGTGGTCGTGCGCGGGCGGATGGACGCGGTCTTCGCCGAGCCGGGCGGGCGTTACGACGTGGTCGACTGGAAGACCGGCCGCCAACCGTCCGGTGTGGAGGCTCAGGCGGCGGCTGTGCAGCTTGCCGCGTATCGCCTGGCGTGGGCCGAGCTTGCCGGGGTGCCGGTCGAGCATGTGCGGGCCGCCTTTCACTACGTGCGCGAGGGCGTGACGGTGCGCCCCGCGGATCTGCTTGACGCGTCCGGGCTGGCCGCGCTGCTCACCTCCGTGCCGATGGGGGAGGCGTCGTGAGAAAGATCGGTGTCGTGGAGCGGCGGGCGCGGCTGGCCTTACGGCATCACCTCGCGCCCGGCGCGGCGGCCGCCGACCCGGCCGAGGCGGCCCGCGGTGTCGTCGCGCTCCACTCGACCGACCCCGCGTCGGTGTTTCTCTCCCTGCACGCACGCACCGCCCCGGCGCTGGCGACATCCGACCCGAGCAGCGCGGCGAAGCGAGCGCCCACCGGCAGGACGCCGTCGAGCGTCGCCGACATCGAGCACGCGCTCTACGAGGAGCGCTCGCTCGTGCGGATGCTCGGCATGCGGCGCACGATGTTTGTCGTGCCGGTGGAGCTGGCGCCGATCATCCAGGCGTCGACCACCAACGCGGTCGCGGCGGCGCAACGCCGCAGGTACACACAGATCATCACGGACGCCGGCGTGGGCGACGGCGCCTGGCTCAAGGAGGTGGAGGAGGGCGCGGTGCGGGCGCTGGCGGCGCGCGGCGAGGCGACCGGCGCGGAGCTGTCGGCCGACGAGCCTCGCCTGCGCACCCAGGTGCTGATGGCGCGGGGCAAGGCCTACGAGGGCAAGGTCAACATCACGACCTGGGTGCTCTTTCTGCTCGCCGCCGAGGGCCGGATCGTGCGCGGCCGGCCGCGGGGCTCGTGGGTCAGCAGCCAGTATCGCTGGTCGCCGATCGAGGTGTGGCTGCCCGGCGGGATGGCCGAGGTGCCCGTCGAGGAGGCCCGCGCCGAGCTGGTGCGCCGGTGGCTCGCCGCCTACGGCCCGGGCACCGCCGCCGACATCAAGTGGTGGACCGGCTGGACCGCCGGCCAGGTCAAGCAGGCGCTCGCCGCCATCCAGCCGGCGGAGGTCGACCTTGGCGGCACCACCGGTCTGGTGCTGCCCGACGACGCCGAGCCGGCCGCGGCTGCCGAGCCCGCGGTGTCGCTCCTGCCCGCGCTCGACCCGACGCCGATGGGCTGGCAGGAGCGCTCGTGGTATCTCGGTGGGCACGGGCCCGCCCTCTTCGACAGGTCGGGCAACGTGGGCCCGACCGTGTGGTGGGACGGCCGCATCGTGGGCGGGTGGGCGCAACGGTCGAGCGGCGAGGTCGTCTTCCGCCTGCTCGAAGACGTCGGTCGCGATGTGACCGTCGCGGTGGAGGCGAGCGCGGGCCGCCTCACCGAGTGGATCGGAAGCGTGCGGGTCACGCCCCGCTTTCGCACCCCACTGGAGCGTGAGCTGGTCGCCTGAGGTCCGTCGGTTCCAGTCGTGGTCCCCGTCTTTCGTACGCATGTTCGAATCATAGGGCGACCCTCTGACATTTGATCTTGCGGCTTGGGTCCCTCAGTGCGCGGCTTGGATCAGGTTGAGCAGCGCCTCGCCGTACGCGTCCGCGGCCTCGGCGGCCGTGAACTCGTGTCCCGCTCCCAGGATCTCGACCGTCACCCGGTAGCCCCCGGCGTCGCGCTCCAGCCGCCGGAACGTGCCACCCAGCAGCTCCCGCAGCTGGTCCTCGCGGGGCAGCCAGATCGCCTCGTCCTTCTCCACGTCGTCGAGCGCCCACTCGGTCGTGCCGTTGAAGCCGATGATCTGACCCTCGGGCAGCTCGTGCACCTCGATGGTCATGTTGCTGAGCACGAACACGTCGTCATCCAGGTCGCGGTCCGGGATCGCGAACCGGTCTCCGGCCGCCGGCTTCCAGGCCAGGCCGGCATCTCGCAGCCGGATGGCGAGATCGAGCGAAATCACCGTTCAATCGTGCCACCGACCCAATCGCAAAGAGAATTTTGCAAAAAAGCCTTTGCGGTCGTACGGTAGGGACATGGCGAAGCCGTACCACGAGCCGAACGTCCACGACACCGAGACGCTGCGCGCCGTCGCGCACCCCATCCGCTCGCGGATCCTGGGGCTGTTGCGCTACGAGGGGCCGGCCACCGCTTCCCAGCTCGGCCGGCGGCTCGACGAGTCGAGTGGATCGACCAGTTATCACCTGCGCCAGCTCGCCCGGTTCGGCTTCGTCGAGGAGGACCCCGACCAGCCCAACCGGCGCGACAAGCGCTGGCGGGCCACCCACCTCGTCACGGCCTGGCGACGTGTCGAGGGCGCCGACGACCCGGAGTGGCGGCAGATGAGCGACGCGCTGGAGCGGCGCCAGCTGCTCAAGGCGGTCGACCAGTTTCAGCGGTGGGCGGCCAGCGACAAGCGTTTCGACCCGCAGTGGGAGTCGGGCGGCGGCGCGTTCGACTACCTGCTGCGGCTCACACCCTCGCAGCTCCGCGCCCTCGACGGCGAGCTCATGGCGATCTTCGACCGCTACCGCACCGCGCCGCCGCCGGCCGAGCCCGGCGAGACGGTCCGCCACGTGGCCGTCTACCAGCAGCTGCTGCCGTTCGACGAGGTGCCGCTGTGATCACCGCGGCCCAGGCACAGCGCCGTTACCTCCTACTGACCGGCCTGCGCTGGTCTGCCACCGGCCTGGTCATCCCGGTGAGCGTGCTGCTCTACGCCGCCCGCGGCCTCGACCTTCCCACCATCGGCCTCCTCATGGCGCTCTACTCCGGCCTTGTCGTCGTACTGGAGCTGCCCACCGGTGGCCTGGCCGACCAGCTCGGGCGGCGGCGCACGATGCTCGTCGCGTCGGTGTTCCTCGTCACGACCCCGCTCGTCGCCGCGTTCGCCCAGGTGTGGTGGCACTTCGCGCTGGCCGCGGTCAGCAACGCGGTCGGTCGTGCGCTGGGCTCCGGCCCGGTCGAAGCCTGGTACGTCGACACCGTCCGCGCCGCCGACCCCGCCGCGCCGCTGCGCCGCGGCATCTCGTGGGGGTGGGCGGTCGAGTGCGTGGGGCTGGGCGGCGCGGCGATCGTCGGCGGCATCCTCCCGCAGTTCTTCCGCGGCCTCCCCGACGACGGCCTGATCACCCCCATCTCGGTACCCGCGCTGGCTGCCGCCGGTGTCGCGGTGGTGAGCCTGGCCGCGCACGCGGCGCTGATGAAAGAGCCGCCCCGGCCCGCGGTGGTCAAGCTCCGCGCGGCCGTCCGGGCCGTGCCCAGCCAGATCTCCCATGGGGTACGGCTGGCGGCGGGCGACCCGGTCATCAGGCTGCTCGTGGTCCGGGTGGCGGCGTTCGGGCTCGCGATCAACACGCTGGAGACGCTCGCGCCGCTCCAGTTCGCCGAGCTGCTGGGCGGGGCCGAGCGGGGTGCGGCGGCCTACGGGCTGCTCGCCGCCGGCGCCTTCCTCGGCACCGCGGCCGGTGCCGCCTCGGCGCCCGCGCTGTGCCGCATCGGTGCCGCCGCGCCGCTCTCCGTCGCCGCCGTCTGCACTGGACTGTCTACTGTGGCGCTGGGTGCGATCGCCGTTTCGGCGGCGGGGCTCGGCGGCTTCGCGGTGGCGGCGGTGGCCTACCTCGGCGCGTACGTCCTCTCCGGACCCGCCGGCCCGCTCGCCACCGAGGCGCTGCACGAACGGGTGACCGAGCGGGAGCGGGCAACGCTGGTGTCGATCACCTCGCTCGCGCTCCAGCTGGGCGGCTTCGCCGGCTCGCTGGCGATCTCCCGGCTGGCCGCCTCGGCCGGATTCGTGTACGGCTGGCTGGCCGCCGCCCTCGCGCTCGCCGGTGCGGTGATCGTCACGGTGGGTGCCGAGCGGCTCAGCCGAGTCGATCGGCCGGCCCTGGCGACCGTGAGCACGCTCCGTTAAACCGGGAGTTCACTGATTTGCGTCCGATGGGCGACTGTATCGAGACCCCACTTGCCCGATCCTGTTCTGTAGGGGGATTGGGGGAGTGAGTGATCATGACCGAAGCAGGAGCAGGGGCGCTACGCGAGTTTCTCGTCGTGCTGGCGCTCGCCCTGGCCGGCCTGTTACTCGCCGTGTTGGCGGCGTTCGCGCCCTGGTATGTGACGCCTGCCGACGCCGGTGGCGGCGCGGTGGTCGAGATGCACTCTCCGCAACGGGCCGGTCCCGGTAGTGGAGGCGTGGCCGTAGAGACGCGCTGAGCCGCCGTGGTGTTCACTGGGAGACATGCCTGAAAACACTGACCCGCAGCCTTGGGGTGCGGGCACGGTGACCAGGATCGGGACGCCCGTGCTGCCACCGCCGGTCATCCCGCCACCTCCGGCGCCGCCAAACGACCGGGGCCGGGAGCGGCGGCGGCTGCTGTGGTTCGCCGGCGTGGCCGGCGGCATGCTCGTGATCGGCTTGGTGGTGGTGCTCGCGTTCACCCTGTCGGGAGGCGGCGGCCCGTTCGCCGACAAGCCCCCCGGGCCGTCCGACGTCCGCCCGCCCCTCGCCCGCGCGTGCCCGGCGCCCAGCGGCCTCACCGCGCCGGAGCCGGTCGACCCCGGCCCGCCGCCGAGCGGCGCCCGCACGGTCGACGAGGAGGCCGGCATCTCCTACGCGGCGTACGGCGCGCCGTGGGAGCCCTGGCGCACGACGTGGAGCGCCGGCACGCTCGAGGTGCCCTACAAGATGGGCCAGCACTTCATCACCGAGACCTACTCCGGCGGCACGTACCACGCTTCGATCCTGTCCGCGGCAGTGCCCGCGGCGGACAACGACGCCGTCGCGATCAACCTCGAGTGCGTCGGCCGCCAGGTCGCCGCGGACGTGCGGGCCGAGTATTACCCGCAGCCCACGACCATGGACCTGCACCGCGACGAGCGCACCACGCTGGGCGGGCGGCCCGCGTGGGTGACGATCTTCCGCCTGCACTTCGACCGGGCCGGGCTCCAGGCCAAAGACGAGTTCGCCGGCGTCGCGATCATCGACGTGGGCAAGCCGACGGCCGCCGTGCTGTACGTGTCGATTCCCGGCACCCACCGCCAGTTCGACTACGTCGTCGACGAGGTCCTGGAGTCGGTCCGCCCCACCTGATCGCGGCGGGTGTGGCAGCATACGCCGGTGTCGATACGGGGATGGCTGCTGCTGGCGTGCGCCGCCTTCGGCGCCACGTACCTGATCGGTGAGCTCTTCGGCTCACCGATCCTGCCGTCCGCGGAGCTGCTGGCCTGGGTCGCGCTCGCGGCCTACCTCGCGGTCGCCGGCCGCGGTGCCCCGCTGCGCGTGCGGCTGGCCCTGGCGTCCGGCTTGGTGATCCTGAGCGCTCTCGCGGCAATATCACTATTCTCCACAGTGGACTCGTACCCGAGCCACTTCGGGGTCATGGCTTACACCGAATTGCCCCGGCAGAGTGCACTCCACGTCGCGAGTAGCGCCGTGTGGGACGACGTGCCCGCGCTCGTCGCGTACGGGTGCCTCGCGCTCGCCGCGCTCTTCCTGCCGCGGCGGCGCACCCGGGTGGGGATCGCGGTGGCGGTCGTGGGCATCGGCGTCGCGGTCACCTACACGGTCCTGGAGCTGTGGAGCCGTGACGGACTCGCGCCGGTCTTCGCGGCCGTGCCGCCGCTGCTCGTGGCGGTGCTCGCTTTTCTCGTCGCCGGCCGCACCACGCCGTGGGTGCCCACGGTAGGGCTGGCGTTACTTGGGCTCGCGGCCCTCGCCCTGGTGGGCAACGCGCTCGACCGCGTGTACCTCTACCCGCTCTACGAGGCCGACGCCTTCCTCCAGCCCGGCCTGCGGTACAGCGTCCAGGAAAGCGCCGCCGTCTCGCTCGCCGCGACGGTCGACGCACCCACCATGGGTTACGCGCTCGCGCCGGTCATCCCGCTCGCCGCGGCCGCCGTAATCACCGCCGCCTGCCTCCGCCGGCCCGCTCAGCTCTAAGGGAGCGCCTCGACCGGGTCGCCCACCGCGATCTCGCCCAGCGTCTCCGGCACGAGCTGGATCCCGAACCAGGCCCACCCGTCCCATCTGCGGTGCCTGGCCAGTGTGCGGATCGGCTCCTTGCCGCTCGCCAGGCTCGCCGGGTCGATCGTCGTCATCACACACCGCCCGCAGTGCCCCGCCACCCGGAAGTCGACGGCGCCGACCCGTAGCCGCTTCCAGTCGTCTTCCGCGAAGGCGGGCGCGCCCTCGATCACCACGTTTGCCCGGAAGCGGCCCACCTCCAGCGGCTCGGGCAGCTCCTCACCGCGCTCGACGGCGGTCTCCGCGATCCAGTCGTCGAGGCGGCGCAGCGAGCCGAGCGAGACGAGGTGGACCGGCATGGTGTCGCCGAAGGCGTACACGTCGCCGGGCTGCCCGCCCACCGCCTCCGGCACCGCGCGCGCCGTCGTGTCGGCCAGCCACACCAGCCGCGCCGGCCGGCCGAGCGTGGCGGTCAGCCACTCGTCGGCCGCCGCGCCGCCCGCGGCGGCACGATCCAGATTCACAAAGCCCACGGGTACGGTGTGCGCCGGCTCGGGCCGCGGCACCGCGAGATCCGGCGCGCCAGGCGCGGTGAGCAGCAGGCCGTCATCCGGCGTGGTCGACGCCGTGATGGTGAAGAGCGGCCGGCAATGCCGTGCGGTGATCGGCTCGCCTTCCGGCGTGACCACGGCCCACCTGCGGTCGCCGGCCAGCCCCCACCACTCGACGCGCGCCCGATCCACGGTGCGGGCCCGGGTCGACTTCACCGGGTACAGGTTGATCCCGACTACACGCACACCCAAGCGTCTCACGCTGCGAGGCTTCCGGACCGCCCCGGCCGGTGACGCGCTAGTGTCGCCGTGTGGCGCGCAGACCCAAAATCCCAGCGACGAAGTACCCGGTGGAGCGGCGCACGCTCCAAAACGGTCTGAGGGTGGTGCTGGCGCCGGACCGCAGCGCACCGGTGATCGGCGTCGCGGTGGTGTACGACGTGGGCATCCGCTCCGAGCCCGAGGGGCGCACGGGGTTCGCTCACCTCTTCGAGCACCTCATGTTCCAGGGTTCGGAAAACCTGGAGAAACTCGCGCACTTCAGGCATGTGCAGGGCTCGGGCGGCACGTTCAACGGCTCGACCCACCTCGACTACACCGACTACTACGAGACCCTCCCGGCCAACGCGCTGGAGCGGGCGCTCTTCCTCGAGGCCGACCGGATGCGCGGCCCGCGGCTGACCGAGGAAAACCTCCGCAACCAGGTCGACGTGGTCAAGGAGGAGATCCGGGTCAACGTGCTCAACCGGCCGTACGGCGGCTTTCCGTGGCTCAAGCTGCCGCCGGTCATGTTCGACACGTTCCCCAACGCGCACGACGGCTACGGGTCCTTCGACGACCTGGAGAGCGCCACGGTGGCCGACGCCGCCGAGTTCTTCCAGCGAAACTACGCGAGCGGCAACGCGGTCCTGGCGGTCGCCGGCGACCTCGACCTCGCCGAGACGCTGGAGATGGTCGAGCGCCACTTCGGCGACGTGCCGGCCCGCCCGGCGCCGGATCGGCCGAGCTTCGCCGAGCCCGACCTGACGTCCGAGCGGCGCGAGTCGTACACGGACCCGCTGGCCCCGCTCCCCGCCGTGGCGAGCGCGTGGCGGGTGCCCGATCCGGTCTCCGACTACGCCGCCTACCTGCCGTACGTGGTGCTGGCCGAGGTGCTCACCGACGGCGACGCGTCTCGTCTCGTCGAGCGGCTCGTGCTGCGCGACCGCACGGTGACCACCGTCGGCGGGTACATCGGCTTCATGGGCGAGCCGTGGGAGGTGCGTGACCCCACCGCCATGCTGCTCCAGTCCCACCTGCCGCCCGGCGGCGACGTCGACAAGGTGCTACGCGCGATCGACGAGGAGCTCGACCGGCTCGCCACCGACGGGCTTGCCGACGGCGAGTTGGCCCGCACCCAGGCGCGGATGGCCACCCACCTGCTGCGCGACACCGACGCGGCGCTAGGGCGGGCATTGCGCATGGCCGTCCTGGAGCAGCAGCGGGGCACGCCCGAGCTGATCAACGACCTGCCCCGCCTTGTCGGCGAGGTCACCGAGGAGCAGATCCGGCAGGCCGCGGCGGCGCTGGTGCCCCAGCGCCGGGCCACGGTCGAGGTCGTCGCGGGAGGAAACCAGTGAAAGCCCTGCCCGACCTCGGCCCGACGCGAAAGCTGAAGCTGCCCAAGGAGGCCGAGCGCACGCTGCCCAACGGCCTCACCGTGATCGCGATCCGCCGGCCGGCGGTGCCGCTGGCCGAGGTGCGGTTGCGGGTGCCGTTCGCCCGGACACACCTGGCACGCGGGCGGCTGCTCGCACAGACGCTCTTCTCCGGCACCGCCGAGCTATCCACTGTGGACATCGCGGCCGAGCTCCAGAAGGTCGGCGGCGGGCTGAACGCGGGCGTCGACCCCGACCGGCTGATGGTCTCCGGCAACGGCCTGGTCGCCGGGCTCGACCGGATCCTCGAGCTGCTCGGCGAGGTGCTCAGCGGTGCGGCATACCCGGCCGACGAGGTCGCCACCGAGCGCGACCGGCTGGCCGACGGGATCCAGGTGGCGCAGAGCCAGCCGTCGCACCTGGCCCGGGTCGCGCTGCTCCAGCGGATCTACGGCAAGCACCCGTACGCGGTGCAGACGCCCGACGTGGCACAGGTGCGGGCGGTCCGGCCGGCCCAGCTGCGGGCGCTGCACGCCGAGCGGCTGCACCCGGCCGGCGCCACGCTGGTCCTGGTCGGCGACATCACGCCGGAAAAGGCGCTGGATACGGCCGAGCGGGTGCTCGGCACCTGGAACGGCGGTGGCAAGCAGGTCGACCTGCCGCCCACGCCGCCGATCGAGCCGGGTCCGCTGACGCTGGTCGACCGGCCCGGCTCGGTGCAGTCGTCGCTGCGGGTGGCGCTGCCGGCGGTCGAGCGCACCCATCCCGACCATGCCGCGCTCCAGCTGGCCAACCTGCTCTTCGGCGGCTACTTCTCGTCCCGCTGGGTGGAAAACATCCGCGAGGACAAGGGGTACACGTACGGGCCGCACTCGGTGATCGAGCACAACGAAGCCGGCTCGTCCTTCGTCGCCGCCGCCGAGGTGGCCACCGAGGTGACCGGCCCGGCGCTGCTGGAGACCTACTACGAGCTGGGGCGCCTCGCCTCCCTCCCGCCCAAGCAGGAGGAGCTGGAGCAGGCCCGCCAGTACGCGCTCGGCACCCTCCAGCTCGGCATGTCCACGCAGACCGGGCTGGCGACGCTGGCCAGCACGTACGCCGGTTTCGGGCTGCGGCTCGACTACCTGCCCGAGTACGCGGCGAAGCTGGCCGGCGCGAGCCTCGACGAGGTGGCCGCCGCCGGAGCCGAGTACCTGGCGCCGTCGAAGGTGGCGACGGTCGTGCTGGGCGACGCGGAGCGGATCGAAGGGCCGCTGCGTGCCCTGACGGCGGTCGAGAGAGTGTGAAAGCACCCCAAGAAGACGCTCCGCTTCGCTCCACGTTTCCCCGGGGGCCCCGCAGCCTGCCGCCGCTGGCACGCTCCACTCTGGACCGGGCGGCCCATCACCGCCGCGACCCGGAGTGGCTCGCGGCGGCGTGGTCGAGAGCGCGTGTCCTCGTCGTGGACACCGTCACCGGCGGCCGAGCGCTCGTCGACGAAGACGGCGCCCTGGTGCTGTTCGACGCCAAGGAAGCACCCGAGGTCGAGGTCGAGCAGCGGATGTTCCTCGGCGTCGAGCCGGACGGCACACCGGTTTTCGCGGTCGACGCGCCACTGCCCGAGCACCCCGGCGCCCGTGCCGCCAACCTGCGCGAGATCGGCCACCTGCTCAGCGACCGGGACGCCGGGCTGTACACCGCGGCCGCCGCGCTGGCGCAGTGGCACGCGGGTCACCCGTACTCCTCGACGACCGGGCTGCCCACGACGGCGGCCGAGGGTGGCTGGACCCGCGTCGACGAGGCCGGCACGCAGGTGTGGCCGCGGACCGATCCCGCGATGATCGTGCTCGTACACGACGGCGAAGACGGCCCGTCCGGCCGCTGCCTGCTGGGCAACAACGCCGCCTGGGGCAGCGGGCGCGAGGTGCGCCGCTTCTCCTGCCTCGCCGGGTATGTCGAGCCCGGCGAGTCCGCCGAGGCCGCGGTGGTCCGCGAGGTCGCGGAAGAGGTCGGCATCGGGGTCAAAGCGATCGAGTACGAGGGCAGCCAGGCCTGGCCCTTTCCCGGCTCGCTGATGCTGGGCTTTACCGCGTTGGGCGACGCGACCCAGCCGGTACGCGTCGATCCGACCGAGATCGCGCACGCGCGCTGGTTTACCCGCGAGGAGATCGCGGCCGTGCTGGCCGGTGAGGTGCTGGACGCCGGCGACGGCGCACGGGTCGGCCTGCCGCCGCCCTCGTCGATCGCGCTCTATCTCATCAACCGCTGGCTGGCCAAGCTGCCGGCATAGCGCCCGGAAAGCTATCTCGGTCCGTGACCACCGTTGCCGCGACGGTCACGGACCGAGACCGAAGCCGTCGTGCCGGCATGAGGCAAGAACGCGGCGGGGGAGCCGGCCGGTCACAACGGTCGCTTAGCTTGTGCCCAACAACTTGGAAATCCACGCGTGGAAGTTCCACACCATGTTCGCGGAATTCCGAGCGTCGGGCAAGGGATTCTCAGTTCAAATCGAACTCGCCAGCCTTGGCACTGGCCACGAAGTCGGTCCACCGTTCGCGCGCGAAGACCAGCATCGGCCCTTCCCGATCCTTGCTATCTCGCATGACGACGGCCGTCTCTGTCTCACCGACCTCGACGCAGTTGGTGTTCTGGCTGCGCGAGCTCGTCCGCCAGCTGATTCGGGAACCTGCACTCATGACGCGACTCCTATCGGTCGGGCGGCGCGTTCGTCCGCTGCGTTGGGCGCTGCTGTGTGCGGCGCCTGCGCTGTACCGGGGGCGTCAGGGGTGCCAGCGGCGCGTCAGCGTCGTCGCCGGACGGCGGGCCGAGGGCCGCGGCGGCCTCGGTGATCCACGTGAGGGACTCGTCCGGCGAGCGCGCGGCCTGCCGGAGCCAGTCGAAGACCCGCCCGTAGCGGGCGAGCATGTCCTCGTCGGTCAGGATGAGATCGGCCGCCAGCGACTCGACCGCGACCGCGTCGGGGTCGTCGGGATCGGCGAACCGGTAGATGGAGAACGCGGTCTCCGGCAGGTACCAGTCGGCGACCTTGGCCGACGGCGGCAGCACCCACAGCGTAACGTTGGGCAGCGCGGCCAGGCGGGCCAAATGACGCAGCTGGCCGGCCATTACCGGCGCGGGGCCGCCCCGCGCGCCGAGCGCCGCCTCTTCGAGCACGGCCTCGTACCGTGGCGGCTCGGCCTCTCTGGTGAGCGTCGATTGCCGTGCGGAGCGCGCGGCGATCTCGGTCTCCGGGTCTTCCGCGTCCTCGGGCGCGATCACCTCGCGCGAGGAGAGCAGCCGGACCCGCGTGTATCCGGGCGTCTGGAGCAGGCCCGGCAGGATCACCGGGCCGTACTCGAAGATCTCGGCGCAGCCCGCCTCCAGCTCCGCGTAGCTGCGCTGGCGCTGGGTCATCACCGGGTACGAACGCAGCCATCCTCGGGTGTTGCCGGCGTCCCGCGTGACGCCGATCAGCTCGTCACGGGTGGATCCGCTGACCTCGTACAGGTCGAGCAGGTCCAGCACGTCGCTGAGGTCTGGGCGGCTGCGGCCGTTTTCCAGCCGGGAGAGCTTTGAGGCCGAGGCCCAGCCGACCCGCGCGATCACCTGGTCGCCGGTCAGGCCGGCAGCCTCGCGCAGACGGCGTAGCTCGGCCCCCAGCCGCCGACGTCGCACCATCGGACTCGGCGCAGGAGGCACCCCAACCCTCCCTCGGTCATTCGGGACGACACAGTATGAACCGATTGTGACCCGATCATGTTCTCGACCGTGGGCGTGTTCCGCAAAAGGTTTGGTTAGCTTGCGATAGCCGCGAGGCGGTCTTTCACCTCGATGATCGAAGGATTTGTAAGCGCCGATCCGTCCGGAAAGCGGACCGTCGGCACGGTCTGGTTACCGCCGTTTACGCTCATCACGTACTCTGCGGCCACCGGATCGCGCTCGATGTCGACGATCTCATATCCGATGCTTTCCCGATCGAGCTGCGACTTGAGTCGGTAGCAGTAGCCGCACCAGCTCGTCGAGTACATCGTGAGCATTTGTCGGTCCTTCCGTATGGGGGTCGCGCGCGGGCGGGAGGCGCGCCACACCGGCCAACGTCGGTGGTGGGTGCCATGATTCCTAGCCGTGGGGGGAAACACGCCAGCGGACCGGGTGCTGTCCGGGCTCGACCCGGAGCAGCGCGCCGCCGTGACCGCTCCGGCCGGGCCGGTGTGCATCCTCGCCGGCGCGGGCACCGGCAAGACGCGGGCCATCACCCATCGCATCGCCTATCGCACGCTGACCGGGGAGATCGCCGGGCGGCAGGTGCTGGCCGTCACGTTCACCGCCCGCGCGGCGGCGGAGATGCGCGCCCGGCTCGCGGCGCTCGGCGTCACCGGCGTGCAGGCGCGCACCTTCCACTCGGCGGCGCTGCGCCTCGTGCGCTACTTCGCGCCGCGCCTGCTCGACGGCCGGGCGATGCCAGAGCTCCTGGAGAGCAAGGCGCGGCTCGTCACGCTCGCCGCCTCGCGCGCCGGTGTGCGGGCCGACCGCACCGGCGCGCGCGACCTGGCCAGTGAGATCGAGTGGGCCAAGTCGTCGCTCGTCGAGCCGGCGGAGTACCCGGTGGCCGCGGCCAAGGCGACCCGCGAGCCGCCCTACGAGCCGGCCAAGGTGGCCGAGGTCTTCGCGGCGTACGAGCACGTCAAGCGCGCCAACGGCGTTATCGACTTCGAAGACCTGCTGCGCGCTGCGGTGTGGGGGATCGAGGAGCACCCCGACGTCGCCGAGCAGGTCCGCGCGCAGTACAGGCACTTCGTGGTCGACGAGTACCAGGACGTCAACCCGCTCCAGCAGCGTCTGCTCGACGCCTGGCTGGGTGGGCGCGAAGACCTGACCGTGGTCGGCGACGCCAGCCAGACGATCTACTCGTTCACCGGCGCGACCTCCGGCTACCTGATCGACTTTCCCCGCCTGCGCCGGGGCGCCGTCGTCGTCCGGCTGGTCCGCGACTACCGCTCGACGCCCCAGGTGGTCGGCCTCGCCAACGCGGTCATCCGGCAGGCGCGGGGTCCCGAGGCGCGGCTGCGGCTCGAGCTCGTGGGGCAGCGCCCGCCCGGGCCCGAGCCCGACCTGCGGATCTTCCCCGACGAGCCGGCCGAGGCCGCCGGCGTGGCCGCGCGCTGCCGGCAGCTGATCGCCGCGGGCACGCCGGCGCGGGAGATCGCGGTGCTGTTCCGCACCAACGCGCAGTCCGAGGCGTACGAGGAGGCGCTGGCCGAGGCCGAGGTGCCGTACGTGGTACAGGGCGCCGAGCGGTTCTTCGAGCGGGCCGAGGTGCGCCAAGCCGTGCTCGCCCTGCGCGTGGCGACCCGATCCACGCCCGCGGACGCGCCGCTGGTGCCGGCCGTGGTCGAGGCGCTCGCGGCGACCGGCTGGCAGCGCGACAAGCCCCCGCCCGGCGGCGCCACGCGCGAGCGGTGGGAGGCGCTCGCCGCGCTTGTCGCGCTCGCGGAGGAGTACACCGGCACGCCGGCTCTGCTGCCGCTCGGCGAGGCGGCCACGGTGGAGCGGCCGCCTTCGCTCGCCGACTTCGTGGAGGAGCTACAGCGGCGGGCCGCGCAGCAGCACGCGCCGACCGTCGAGGGTGTGACGCTCGCCTCACTTCATTCGGCCAAGGGCCTGGAGTGGGACGCCGTCTTCGTGGTGGGGCTCTCCGACGGCACGCTGCCGACCACGTACGCGAAGACGACCGAGGCGCTGGAGGAGGAGCGGCGGCTGCTCTATGTCGGGGTGACTCGGGCGCGCCAGTGGCTCTGGCTCTCGTACGCCCAGTCCCGCTCGCCCGGCGGCCGGCCGCGGCGGCCATGCCGTTTCCTGCCCCAGTTCGAGCGCGGCGGCGGTGGTGAGCGGAGCGGCACGGCGGCGTTGAGCCGGCGGCCCGAGCGCCGCCGGACGCTGGTCGTCTCCTGCCGGGTGTGCGGCGCGACGCTGCTCGCGGGCGCCGACCGCAAGCTGGGCCGCTGCGCCACATGTCCGTCCACTTTGGATGACGATCTCTTCGATCGGCTGCGCGAGTGGCGGATGCGCGTCGCGGAGACGCAGAAGGTCCCGGCGTACGTGGTTTTCACCGACGCCACGCTCGTCGCGCTCGCCGAGCGCCAGCCGACCGGGCGCGAGGATCTCGTCGCGATCGCCGGCATCGGGCCGCGAAAGCTAGGCCTCTACGGCGATGCCGTGCTCGCTCTGGTAGGGGGCGCGAGCGTCGATGATCTTGTACCGGAGGAGCCTCCGGAAAAAAGTTCCGTCAACTAGCCGTAAAACCGTTTGCGGTCGCCCCAGGGGCAGGCATAGCCTCATGGCACACCTCGCGCGCGCGGCGTCCATGCTGCTCGCCGGGGTGGGCGAAAGTCACCGAGACCAGATCTGACGACGAGAGAGACAGGAGGTGGCCCCGGTGAAGATCTTCTACACGATCGAGCGACCGTCGGCGCTGCCTGCTGTCTGCGCTCCGATGTCGGCCGCTGCCAATGCCCTGCCTCTGGGGCTGGCCGTTGCCGACGTGCCGCAGCTGACGCAGGTGCACCAGGTCCAGACCCAGGTCGATTCCCTGGTCCGGACCGATGCGTGGATCGACGGCGGCGGCTACGGGACCAGTGGGCTCACGGTTAAGGGCGTTTCGGCCAAGCGGCAGGACGTCCGCGGTGTTCCACCTCGAGGAAGGCCGGTCTGACAAACAGACCACCGGCTCACCTCGAGGCCGCGGAACCCGTAACCGGGATCCGCGGCCTCAGTCATTTCGCCACAAGCACAGGCGTTGTTCGCCACAAGCAGAGAAGCAACGAGCGAGAGAGAGGTGACCGGGCGATGAGTCTGGCGTTGGCCCCGGTCGACGAGCGCGTCGACATGGAGGCGAACCTGCCCTGCCGGAAGTTCGACCCCGACCTGTGGTTCGCGGACGCCCCGGCCGAGCTGGAACTGGCCAAGTCGCTGTGCGGGGACTGCCCGCTCCGCGTCGAGTGCCTGGCTGGCGCGGTCGAGCGTGCCGAGCCCTGGGGTGTCTGGGGCGGCGAGATCTTCGAGCGTGGCGCGGTCGTCCCGCGCAAGCGGCCCCGTGGTCGCCCGCGCAAGGAGGACGTCGCCCGCGACGCCGCCCTGCGGGTCGAGGTCGAGGCGCGAATGGCGGCCAACGGGCTCGCCGAGTCGCGCAACGCCGTCCGGTTGGCGGCCTGACATGAACCCGATCAACGTACGCGTCCCTTCCCGAGATGGAGCATCCGTCATGCATCACCTAATCCACGAAGCGTTGTCGAGGGCTCGAATGCGCCGGCCTCAGGCCGGCAACACCACGAGCTCTGAGGCCACCCGATCCGCCCGTCACGTAGCGATGCAGGCCCGCCGGCAGGCGGCCCGCGAGATGGGCCTTCTCTAGACCGCTACCTAGGCCGCAGGGGCCCGGCGACGCCGGGCCCCTAGCGGCGTTCATCCAACCGAGGCGAGTAAGTCCTCTGCGAGGATGGCAACCGCCGCGGAGACTGTCGCCGGCTCTCCGATGCCTTCCTCCGCCCGTCCGGCCATCGTGGAGCCGATCCCGTCAGGGCCGCTCGCGAACATCGTCCTGAGGAAGACGAGCGCCTGCGCGGTGGTCGGTCCGGCGAGTTGGCTCTCAGCGAGCAGGCGTAGCTTCGCGGCGAGCCGATCCGTCTCGATCGCCACCAGGATTCGGTAGATGTCGTGGGCGTCCTTGTCGACAAGCCGACCAGGCGTGGCCTGTCGTTCGCCAAGCTTGTGCAGCTTCGCGACGAGAAGCGCGGCCGGTCCCGCCACGTTGGCCGCGTGCGAGCGTGGATCGTCCGGTGACAAAGCCGCTATCCGCATCGTGGTGCGGTCGACGACCGCCGCCTCCAAACCGGCGGCTCGGCGTGCGGCGAGCTTGTCGTGCGGAGGGATCCGAGCTCCGCGGCGACCGCCGGCACCGGCAAGAGTCTCGGGCACCATGAGATCGACCGGTATGCCACTTGCGTTCAGCCAGGCGCCGGGCTGACCCGCCTGAAGGTTCAGGAAGAAGCCAGCGGCGAGCATCGCCTGCTCAATGAGGGGGCTGGACGCGAGCACCCGCGTATCGAGTGCGAGGTCGCAGTCCTTCGTAGCCTCCGCCAGTGCCACCCGAGCACGTCCGGTGTGTAGGTAGATTGCCTGGGCGCCGACGACAGTGATGGCCGGTAGGTGGTCTTGCAAGGCGTCGAGGGCGTCGAGCAGGGCGCATCGGATGGCCACTTGGAGGTCGTCAACGTCGCCAGGCGGTCTCATGGGACGCCATCCAATCGAGGACGGCCGCACCTTCGGCGGGGCTTCGGCCAGGTCCTGTGAGCAGGTCGACGGCAGTCTGGCTGGGGGCGGCGTAGAAAACGCCGTCGACGACGCTCAACCGATCGAAGACCACGTCGTATGAAGGTGCGGCTAGGAGGACATTGGCGCCCGTATCGACCGGGCGCAGGTCGAGCAGCTCTGCCGCTCGATCAACGTCATCGACATAGATCATCGCGAGACGTGCGGGCGCGTGCGGGGCCAGCCGGTGGGCGGCGAGAGATCCCGTTACCGCGTAGAGCAGGCCGTGTGCCTCAGCGAGCCGCTCCACCAATGCCGGGAGTCCGCGCGGTTGAACGAATCTCGTGACCGAGTTGGTTTGCTGGAATCCGTAGGCAAGGCTCCAGCGCTGGAGCATCGCCCGCCAGGACACGTCGATGATCGGCCCGCGCGGGGTGCGCTCGAGCAGCGCTTCCCGCTCCAAGTATTCGACCACGCGGTATGTGGCACCCGTCGAAGCGCCCGAACGCCGAACGAGCTCAGGCATCGTGACCGGTTGTGCGTAGTCGGCGAGCGCGCGGACCACACGTGCCGCTGGTGCGCCTTGGAGTGTCCCGCGTGGCCGACCAGGCCCCCGCCACGGATCTCGGTCGGCGCCACGATCACGTATGTACAGCGCGGGCCGCTCGATCGAGATCCGCATATTGCCGGTGGTGTCGACGTAGGACACACCGTGCTCTTCGAGCCATGTCGCCACGGAAGGGGCGATGTAGCGAACCGCGAGCAACGCCGCGGCGGGTCCGCCTACAGCGCGCGCCCAGGTCTCTAGCTGCCCAGCCACGCGCGGCAGGTCGCGAACCTCCACCGAACGCCTCGCCTCGATCACCAGCGTGGTGACCGTGCCGTCTGGCGCGGACAGATCCAGCAGCAGGTCGGGGCCAGGAAGGGCGCTTGACGGGAATGTGCTCCAGCCTGGGGGCAGGTGCCCCTGAATCTGCTTGAGAGCGCTGCCGAGGACGTCGACCTCATGCGGCGAGGGCGCGTTGGCGGGCTGGCTCATTCGGGAAATATAGCAGTTCCGCTGGCAGCGGAACTATCGCATTTCCCGAATCTCTAGCCGGCCGGGGCGAAGCCGGGGAGCCAGCGCTCCACGATGGACCGGTACGGTGCCTTCGCCTCGAGCTGGCACAGCACGCCGATCGAGCCGAGCGTCACGCGGTGGATCAGCAGGTACGAGGGCGGCAGGTTGAGGTGGCGGCTGAGCTGGTAGGCCGGGCTCTTCGGGCTGCCCAGGCGGGTGGCTTCGGCGCGCAGCCAGGCGCGGGTGAACTGGAACTCGTCCTCGACCAGCGGGGCCAGCATCGGCAGCAGGAAGTCGAGCACGGCGCGCGCGTCGATGTCGTCGTCGGGCTTGACGAAGCCCTCGTCGCGCAGGCCTTCGAGCACCGCGTTGGCGTCGTCGGCCAGGGCCAGGCGGACCAGGCGGCCGATGGGCTCGGGGTGGCCTTCGGGGAGGCGGGCTACCGCGCCGAAGTCGATCACGCCGAGGCGGCCGTCGGGCAGCATGCGGAAGTTGCCCGGGTGGGGGTCGGCGTGCAGCAGGTGCACCCGCTCGGGGGCGGAGAAGTGCAGGGTGGCCATGAGGCGGCCGGCGGCGTCGCGCTCCTCCTGTGTGCCGTCGCTGATGATCTTCGAAAGTGGGGTGCCGTCCACCCACTCGGTGACCAGCACGCGTGGCGCGGCGGCCACGACCTGGGGCACGAAGATCTCGTCGTCGTCCGCGTAGGCCGCCGCGAAGGCCCGCTGGGCCTCGGCCTCCAGCTCGTAGTCGAGCTCTTCGGTGATCCGGGCGCGCAGCTCGACCACCAGAGGCTTGACGTCGATGCCCGGCTGGATGATGCGAAACATGCCGGCCAGCCGCGAGAGCTGCTTGAGGTCGGCGATCAGGGCCTCGCCGGCGCCGGGGTACTGCACCTTGACCGCGACCTCGCGGCCGCCGTCCTGCCACACGGCTTTGTGCACCTGGCCGATGCTGGCCGCCGCGGCCGGCGTGTCGTCGAACTCCGCGAACAAGTCGCGCCAGTCTTCGCCCAGCTGGGCGGCCAGCACCTTGTGCACGCTCGCGGCGGGCAGCGGTGGCGCGGCCTCCTGTAGCCGGGTGAGTGCCTGGCGGTACGGGCCGGCGAGCTCGGCCGGCAGGGCCGCCTCGAAGACGGACAGGGCCTGGCCGAGCTTCATCGCGCCGCCCTTGAGCTGCCCTAACACGCTGAAGAGCTGCTCTGCGGTGCGCTGCTGGATCTCCGGGGAGATCACTTCGGAGGCGAGGCCGGTGGCCCGCTTTCCAAGGCCGAGGACGGCGCGGCCGGCGAAGCCGAGCGGCAGTGCGGCGAGCCTGGCGGTGCGGGTGACGGCACGCCGCGGGATATCGGTCACCGGATCATTGTGACCGACGCTCAGACGAAGTGACGGACGTGAATGCGCGCTGGCGGCCGCGGCGGACGCAGCCGCATGACGGGTGGGGTGGCCACGCGCGGCGGCGGGTGCGCCCGGGAGCGCTGATCTCGATCGCGCCGCCGACCGTGTCGGGTGGCTCGCCGTCGAGGTAGAGCAGGGCCTCGCTGGCCGCGTACGCGGCGGCGGCGAGCAGCGTGGGCGCGCTGCACGGCTCCGGGCGGGCGTCGCCGGCGAGCTGGGCGGCGAGGGCGGGCCAGGCCGGGTCGCGGTCGCGCCGGTGCAGCTCGAGGCAATTGAGGCACGGGGCGCCGCCGGGCAGGACGAGAGGGCCGACGACGGCCACCGCGTCGCGTACCCCCACCACGAGGTGGGCGAGGCGGCGCTGGCCGTAGCTGGCCGCCAGGAGGGCCGCCGGCCGGTCGGTGCCGGCCTGGACGACCAGGGAGGCCCGGCCGCGCTGGATGGGGCGGGTCTCGGTGCCCGGCGCGGCCCGGGTGATCGCCTCGGCGACCGCCTCGGTGCGTTCGCGCCGCACGTCGGCGGGCAACAGCGGGCCGCCAACGGCGTCCAGCGGGTCCACCACGCCGGTCAGGTCGGGCTGCACGTGCCCGACCCCGGACTGGGCCAGCGTGACCGCGAGCGGGGCCGCCAGCCGGCTCCGACCGGTCACCACGACGCGGGCGGCGGCCCGGCGGCGCAGGATCTGGGCCGGCGTGCCCGGCGTGTCGGTGCCGCGCAGGGCCAGGGCGGCCGCCTCGGCGGTGAGGCGGCGGCGCACCGGCTCGGGCAGGCTGCCCGGCAGGAGGGTCTGCCCGCCGACCACGAGGCCGGCGGCGCGCAGCGTGTCGAGCAGGAGGCGGGCGTCCTCCCGACTCACCCCGATGCGGCCGGCCTGCTCCAGGACCGCCCGCTCGGGCCGGGTGCCGTCGAGCAGGTCGAGCAGGCGCACGGCACTCGGGTTGGCGACCTCCAGCACGACCGCGCGGGCCGGGTCGAGACCGAGCTGGAGTGTGTGCCGATCTCGCCACAGGCGGTGCAGTCCGGGCAGAAGCGTCGGGCGCGGGAGGGCTGTCATGGCATGACAGCGTGTCACCGTATCTTCGCGGCCCGTCGTTCGTTGTCCACAGGCGAAAATCGCCATGCACTGGGTTATCCACAGCGCCGAGCGAGTTATCCACAGGTTCTGGCAGGCTTCTGTCAGCCTGCCGACATGACTTTTTGTGATCGAGTCACGACACCGCGGCATAGCGCCCAGTCACTGAATGCGGAGAGGGGCGGCCGACCGGCCGCCCCTCTCCGCAGTGTCGCGTTGGTTTGATCTTTACTTGGCCTTGCCCAGGATCCGGTTGACCGTCGTGCCACAGACGGGGCACTTGCCCTTCGCCATGTTCATGCCGGTCTTGGACACCTCGACGGTGCCCTCGAAGTCCCGCTTCTCCTTGCACTTCACGCAGTAGCCGTTGTAGGTCTGTGTCTTAGTGGCCACAGTGCCCCTCCTCGTACTCTTTTGCCGGGTTCGAGCTCCGGCACGTCCCCCCGAGCCTGCGCCGGAGGCGCCGACCCTGGACCCAACTCCGCGGCCACGCTGTAGCCGCTGGTCCCGCCGGACCCTACCCAGGTCTGAGCGGTTCCATGTCAACGACGCGTCGACATTGTGAGGAAGCCGACGACGTGAGTGTGCATGCCGGAATCTACCGGATAAGTCAGTTTCGCCGGGACACGCCGGAGGAACCGGTGCAGAGTGACCGCGCATCTACTCCGCAAAAGATCACTTACCGTAGTGACCTTGGTCGCCCGGCGCCCTGCCGTGAAGAAATTTTCCGGACAAATGATGTGTAGAAGGAATCTTTCCGGCGCCTACCTCACCCTTGGCTCTTGCGGCAACCTGGCTGGTACGGATTAGCGTGCCATCGTGAACGTTCCGCGGGGCTGCGCGGTCCGCTAGTGGCTGGGGCGCGCAAGCCGGTCGTCGAGGTACGGCGCAGCCAGCGCCGTCGCCGCACGGTGTCCGCGTACCGCGACGGTGAGCGCGTGGTCGTGCTCATCCCCGACCAGTTCTCCCGGGCCGAAGAGACCGAGTGGGTCGACAAGATGCTCGCCCGCCTGGCCGCTCGCGAAGAGCGGGTGAGCCGCTCCGACGAAGAGCTCCTCATCCGGGCGCAGCGGCTGATCGGGCGCTACCTGAGCGAGCACGCCCGGATCGCGATCCCGGCGAGCGTACGCTGGGTGACCAACCAGAGTGGCAGGTGGGGCTCCTGCACCCCGGCCGACCGCACGATCCGCATCTCCCACCGCATCCAGGAGATGCCCGACTGGGTGATCGACTACGTGCTGCTGCACGAGCTGGCCCACCTGGTCGTGCCCAGCCACAATTCGCGGTTCTGGGAGCTCGTGGGGCGCTATCCGAAGGCCGAGCGGGCCCGGGGCTACCTGGAGGGCATCGCGGCCGCCACAGGCGCTCTGCTGGCCGACTAGCGCCGACCAGCGGCCGTCTAGAGCCGACTAAACGCGTGTCGCGAGGGTCCAGGGACTAGCCTCAGCACAATGACGTACGGGTTTGAGACGCTCGCCATCCACGCCGGCCAGGAGCCGGACGAGCGGACGGGCGCGGTCATTCCGCCGATCTTCCAGACCAGCACCTACGTGCAGGACGCGGTCGGGTCGCCGCGGCAGGGGTACGAGTACGCCCGCTCGGGCAACCCCACCCGCGACGCGCTCCAGGAGTGCCTGGCGGCGCTGGAGGGCGGCCGGCGAGGCCTGGCGTTCGCCTCCGGCCTGGCGGCCGAGGACACGCTCCTGCGCACCGTGTGCCAGCCCGGCGACCACGTGGTCATCCCCGACGACGCCTACGGCGGCACGTACCGGCTGGTCGCCAAGGTGGCCGAGCGGTGGGGGCTGAGCTGGACCGCGGCCCGGATCTCCGACGTCGACGCCGTGCGGGCCGCGATCACCGACCGCACCAAGGTCATCTGGGTAGAGACACCCACCAACCCGCTGCTCAACATCGCCGACATCGCCGCGCTCGCCGGGCTGGCCCGCGAGCACGGCGCCCGGTTGGTCGTCGACAACACGTTCGCGTCGCCCTACCTCCAGCAGCCGATCGCCCTCGGTGCGGACGTGGTGGTGCACTCGACCACCAAGTACGTCGGCGGCCACTCCGACGTGGTGGGTGGCGCGCTCGTCGTGGCCGATCCGGCGCTTGGTGACGAGCTCGCGTACCACCAGAACGCGATGGGCGCGATCAACGGCCCGTTCGACGCCTGGCTGACCCTGCGCGGTGTGCGCACGCTGGGCGTACGCATGGACCGCCACTGCGACAACGCCGAGCGGATCGCCGGCTACCTGCACAGCCACCCGAAGGTCAAGCGGGTCTACTACCCCGGGCTGCCCGAGCACCCGGGCCACGAGACGGCGGCCAAGCAGATGCGGCGGTTCGGCGGGATGGTGTCGTTCTCGGCCGCCGGCGGCGAGGAGCACGCCGTGGAGATCTGCAACCGGGCGCGCCTCTTCGTGCTCGCCGAGTCGCTCGGCGGAGTCGAGTCACTGATCGAGCACCCCGGCCGGATGACACACGCGAGTGCGGCGGGCTCGCCGCTTGAAGTACCCGCCGATCTCGTGCGACTGTCTGTCGGCATCGAGACCGCTGACGATCTGCTCGCCGATCTGGAGCAGGCGCTCGGCTGATCTTTCGAGGCTGGCGGTCGCGTCCGCGGCCACCAGCCGGCGGTGACTGCGCACCCAGGGGAGGGGCTGTGCAACAGACGTGGGTCGGTGCGACGGCCAAGCAGATCGCCCGCGCCGTTCGCCGCGGTGACACGTCCGCGACGCAGGTCGTCGCCGACCACCTCGATCACATCGCGGCGGGCGACCCGGTGCTGACCGCGTTCCGGGTGGTGCGCGGCGGCGAGGCGATCGTCGAGGCGGAGAAGGTCGACGAGCAGGACGACCTGGCCAACCTGCCGCTGGCCGGTGTGCCGGTCGCGGTCAAGGAAAACACCGCCGTTGCCGGCCTGCCCACCTGGAACGGCTCGGCGGCCGCCCGCGGGCCGGTCGCCGAAGAAGACCACGAGGTCGTGCGGCGGCTGCGCGGCGCCGGCGCGGTGGTGCTGGGCGTGACCCGCATGCCCGAGCTGGGGCTGTGGGCGACGACCGACGACGAGTCGGGCACCACGCGCAACCCGTGGCGCACCGACCGTACCCCTGGAGGCTCCTCGGGCGGCGCGGCGGCCGCGGTCGCCGCGGGCCTGGTGCCCTTCGCGCACGCCAACGACGGGCTCGGCTCGGTGCGCATCCCGGCGGCGTGCTGTGGCCTGGTCGGCATCAAGCCGGGCCGGGGCGTGGTGCCCGCGGGCATCGGCGCCGACGACTGGTACGGCATGGCCGAGCACGGCATCCTCGCCACCACCGTCGCCGACGCGGCGGTCGGGCTGGCCGTGCTGGCCGGGCGGCGGCCGGAAAAGCTCGTCGAGCCGCAGCGTCTCAAGGTCGCCGTCTCGCTCCGCTCGCCGGTGCTCGGCGTCCGCCCCGACCAGCCCAACAGGGACGCCGTCGCCACCGCCTCGCGGCTGCTGGTGGCGGCCGGGCACGACGCGGTCGCCGCCGAGCCGGTCTACCCGCCCGCGCTGAGCATGCGCGGCCTCGCGACGTGGTTCGCCGCCGCCTGCCGCGACGCCGAGTCGGCCGGCCTCGACCGGGCCACGCTTCAGCCGCGGACCCGCCGGCACGTGGGCCTGGGGGCCTGGGCACTGCGCCGCGGGTACGTCCGGGAGGCGGACCGCGCGGCGTGGCGCGAGCGCTCGATCGACTTCTTCACGGACCAGGGCGCCGACCTCATGCTCACGCCCGCGCTGGCGAGCGCGCCGCCGCGGGCCGAGGGCTGGTCCGGCCGCTCCTGGCGGGCCAACATGACGGCCAACATCCGGTACGCGCCGTACGCCGCGCCCTGGAACGTCGCCGGCCTGCCCGCCCTCGTCGTGCCCGTCGGCCTGCGTCCGGACGGGCTGCCGGTCGCGGTGCAGCTGGTCGGGCCGCCCGGCTCCGAGCTGCTGCTGCTCGCGGTGGCAGGGCAGTTCGAGATGGCCGCGCCGTGGCAGCGGCACGCACCCACCTGGCCCCGCCTCGGGCAGCCCGCGGATGGTGCGACGATCGACCAGTGAGCGAACTTCTGACCTTGGAGGACGTGCGGGCGGCGCGCGAGCTGCTCGGCGACGTCGTGCGGGTCACGCCGCTGGAGCCGTCCCGCCCGCTGACCGCGGCGCTCGACGGGCCGGTGTGGCTCAAGTGCGAAAACCTCCAGCGCGCCGGCTCGTACAAGGTCCGCGGCGCCTATGTGCGGATCGCCCGCCTCTTACCGGAGGAGCGCGCCCGCGGCGTCGTCGCCGCGAGCGCCGGCAACCATGCCCAGGGGGTGGCGCTCGCGGCTGGCCTGCTCGGCGCCAAGTCGACGGTCTTCATGCCGATGGGCGCGCCGATCCCGAAGGTCTCCGCCACCAAGGGGTACGGCGCGCACATCGAGTTCGCCGGGAGCACAGTGGACGATGCCCTGGTGGCGGCACATGAGTTCGCCGAGCGGACCGGCGCGGTGCTGATCCACCCGTTCGACCACGTGGACGTGATCGCCGGGCAGGGCACGGTGGCGCTGGAGATCCTGGAGCAGTGCCCCGAGGTGGGCACGATCGTGACCGGGCTCGGCGGCGGCGGGTTGCTCTCCGGCATGGCCGTCGCCGCGAAGGCGATCAAGCCCGACATCCGGATCGTCGGGGTACAGGCGGCGGGCGCCGCGGCGTACCCGCCGTCACTGGAGGCGGGCGCGCCGGTGCGGCTGCCGCACCTGTCCACGATCGCCGACGGCATCGCGGTCGGCTGCCCGGGCGACATCACGTTCGCGCACGTCAGCAAGCTCGTCGACGACGTGGTGACGGTGACCGAGGAGGACATCTCGCGGGCGCTGCTGATGCTGCTGGAGCGCGGCAAGCAGGTGGTCGAGCCGGCCGGCGCGGTGGCTGTGGCGGCGCTGATGTCCGGCGCGGTCAAGGCCGAGCCGCCGGTCGTCGCGGTGCTCTCCGGCGGCAACATCGACCCGCTGCTGCTCCTGCGGCTGATCGAGCACGGTCTCGCGGCGGCCGGCCGATACCTGCGCTTTACCGTGCGCTGCGGTGACCGGCCCGGCGAGCTGGCCGCGCTGCTGGCGCAGATCGCCGAGCACCGGGCCAACGTCGTGGACGTGCTGCACACCCGGCACAACCCGCGGCTGCGCCTGGGTGAGGTGGAGGTCGCCCTGTCCGTGGAGACCCGCGGCCCGGAACACTCCGACAAGCTGATCGGCGCGCTGCGGGCACAGGGCTACACCGTCCGCTTTCCGGTGAGCTAGCCCCCGTAGGGCTGGAACTTGACCACCGTGACCTTGATGTCCGCGCCGCTGGGCGCGGTGTAGGTCACCGTCTGGCCGGTGCCGGCGCCCAGGATCGCCTGGCCGAGCGCGGACTCCGGACTGTAGACGGTCAGGTCGGTGGTCGCGGAGATCTCCCGCGAGCCGAGCAGGAACGTCTCGGTGTCGTCGGTGTCGTCGTCGAAGTGGATCGTGACCACGGTGCCGGGTGCGACCTTGTCAGCCGTGGGCGCGTCGCCGACCTGCGCGGTGCGCAGCAGCTCCTTGAGCTGGCGGATGCGCATCTCGGCTTTGCCCTGCTCTTCACGGGCGGCGTGATAGCCCCCGTTTTCGCGCAGGTCGCCCTCTTCCCGCCGAGCGTTGATCTCGGCAGCCATCGCCGGACGGGCCGCGATCAGCTCGTTGAGCTCGGCCTGTAGGCGGTCGTACGCGTCCTGAGACAGCCAGGTGGCAGGCGCCTCGCGGTCGGTGCTGGACACAGACGATCTCCTCCGTAGGGCTAATGGGCGAACAAGGTAGAACTACAAACTTACCAGCGCGCGACACCCTGAGAATTAACCAAGTTTTGCCGCACCGAACCGCGCGCCGTTGCGCGGTGTTCTGATGTTGACCGAGCCTCTATTTTTACGCCGCTCGGCAGCGGACCACTTCCCCATTTATCGGGCGAGCGGTCGTGACCAGCCGATATGCGATCTCCGGCCGGGTTTCGCCGGGCGCGGCGTCGACGTGCACCTCGGCCTTACCGACCTCGGCGCCGTCGCGCGAGCGGGCCCGGACGACACAAATCGCGTCGCCACCCGCCGGCACGGTCACCCGAAACTCGATCAACACCTGGGCGTCGGTGATTTCCGTGTACCGCAGGACCTGCGCGTCGTACGTCGGGTCGCCGTACTGCCGGTAGAGGCGGAGCGAGAGCACGGCGCCGGCGGCGATCACCACGACGAGCAGCAGCGCGACGAGCCACGGGCGGCGGCGTCGCGGCTCCCGCCGGCGGCCGTAGCGCCCGGGCGGAAACACCGGCGCGCCGGGGCCCGTTGTGGCGTGCGTCTCGGTCACCGGGTGTGGTCTCCTGCGGTCGTTGTCGGAGGCATCGGCCAGAATGGCTGAGTCCATGTCCCAGCAACTATCTTCGCAGCCGGCGCTCCACGGGGGTCCGGCAGGTGTCCCGGGGGAGTTCCAGTGGCAGAGCAGCTGCGCCTGATGGCGGTACACGCCCATCCCGACGACGAGTCCAGCAAGGGCGCCGCCACGATGGCGAAGTATGCGTCCGAGGGTGTCCACGTGCTGGTCGCGACCTGCACCGGCGGCGAGCGCGGCAGCGTGCTCAACCCGAAGATGGACCGCCCCGACGTCTGGGAAAACATCGCCGAGATCCGCCGCGCCGAGATGGCCGCGGCCCGCGCGATCCTCGGCGTCGACCAGGCGTGGCTCGGCTTCGTCGACTCCGGCCTGCCGGAGGGCGACCCGCTGCCCCCGCTGCCGGACGGGTGCTTCGGGCTCCAGGACCCGCAGGCGGCGGCCGGCCCGCTCGTGCAGCTCATGCGCGACTTCCGTCCGCACGTCGTGCTGACGTACGACGAGGACGGTGGCTACCCGCACCCCGACCACATCATGTGCCACAAGATCAGCGTGGTGGCCTTCGAGGCGGCCGGCGACCCGGAGCAGTTTCCCGGGATGGGCGAGCCGTGGCAGCCGCGAAAGCTCTACTACCACCACACGTTCACCCGGGCGAAGTTCCAGGCGCTGCACGAGGGCATGGTCGCGGCCGGGCTCGACTCGCCCTACCAGGAGATGCTCGACAACTGGATGGACGACGGCACCGACAAGGGGCACCGCATCACCACGCGGGTGGAGTGCGCCGAGTTCTTCCCGGTGCGCGACGACGCGCTGCGCGCCCACGCCACCCAGGTCGACCCCGACGGGCCGTGGTTCCGCGCGCCGCAGGAGGTCCAGCAGCGGATCTGGCCGACCGAAGACTACGAGCTGGTCACTTCCCACGTGGAGACTTCGATGCCGGAGACCGACCTCTTCGCGGGGGTGCGCGCGACCGGGTGACCCGGTGAGGCGTACCGTGGGGTGATGCTGACGGCTGCTCAGGTGCTCGCGGAAAACAATTTCGGCGACACCCGCTCCGGCGGCCTGGCCGGGCCGATGGGGCTGTTCATCATCGTGCTGCTGGCGATCGCGACGGTGCTGCTGATCCGCAATATGAATGCGCGGCTGCGCCGCCTCCCGGGCCGCTTTCCGGGGCAGGAGGCGGAGACCCCGCCGGCCGATCCCGCCGAGACTGTCCAAGATCCGACAGATCGCACGGACCGCGCCTGACCGTGTTTATGGGAGTAGAGCGCTCCCTGGAGCCGGATCGGCCGCCATCGTCCGCGGGTCTTGCCGCTTGATGGCGAAACCGACCCGGCAACCCCTGTTGCCGCAAACCGGTTTGGCTTAGCCTCGCCGGGGGGCCATTGTCCCCGAGCCGCGGGCTGAAGGGGGCGCCGATGCACATTCGCCACGGTCACCCCCCTTTGGGGTGTATGCGGACAGACCTGTCGCCGGCGGGCGGGGGCTACCCGTGACAGCCCCGCACGCGACCGCCGCGCCCCGGCGGATCCGCGTGCTCCACATCGTCGTGCTCGCCATCGCGTTGCCGGCCGCCGTCGCCGGGTTGTTCCTCCCCGCCGACGCGTCGAGCCGTGGCGAGCTCCCGCCGATCGCCTGGGGTGTCATCGCCGCGGGCGTCATGGCGCTCGGGCAGCTCGCCCGACTCCGCTTCCGGGTCGGCGCCGGCGCGGTGAGCGTCACCTGGGGCGAGGCCGCGTTCATCGTGGGGCTCTACCTCGCGCCCGCCGCGTGGCTGCCGATGGCCACGTTCGCCGGTGCCTTGCTGGCCTGGGTGCTGCTCTCGTTCTTCACCGACCGGCGGTCGGCGCTGGAGATCTTCCACGTCGCCGCCTCGCTGACGGTCGCCGTGGCGGTCGGCGCGGTCGCCACGCGGGCGTTCGCCGACCCGTTCGACGCCCGGCTGACGCCGGTGCTCGCGGGTGCGCTGGCGCTCGGCTCCCTGGCATACCTGCTGATCACCGGATGGCTCGCGGCGCTGACGCTCGCTGTGCGGCAGGCCCGGCCGGCGGGTGGGCTGTTCCTGCGCGCCCTCCGCGCGAAGTTCCTGATGTTCGTGGGCAACGTGCTGGTCGGCTTCGTCGTGATCAGCATGATCGAGCGCGACCTGCGCTGGCTGTTGCTGCTCCCGCCCGCGCTGTGGCTGCTCCAGCAGACGTACGGTCACCGCCTGCGCGCCGACGAGGAGCGCCGGCTGTGGTCCGCCTTCGCCGCCGCGACGCGAGAGCTTGGCCGGCTCGACGAGCGGGCGGTCGCCACCGCGGGGGTCAACGGCGCGCTGGCGATCTTCGGCGCCGAGGCGGTCGAGGTCGACGTGGTCCGCGCCGACCGTTCCCGCCGGCGATACACCGGCGACGCGTCCGGCACCCTCGCCGAGGCCGACGTGCGGGAGCCGCTGCCCGACACCATCCCGGAAGAGGTGGGTGTCGTGCGCCTGTCGGTCGGCGGCACCCGCGTGGGGCAGCTGCGCGTCAGGTTCCCCCGCGCGCTCGAGCCGGGGCAGCGCGAGCAGATGGCCCTCTCGGCGTACGCCGACGCGCTCGCGACCGCACTGCACGACGCCGCCACCCACCAGGCGCTGAAGGCGCTTACCGACCGCTCGGCGTTCGAGGCGGTGCACGACCCGCTGACCAAGCTGGCCAACCGGTCCGCGTTCCTGCTCAAGGGCGACGCCGCGCTGCGGCAGGTCGTGCGCGATGTGCCGGTGTCGCTGCTGCTACTCGACCTCGACCGCTTCAAGGAGGTCAACGACACCCTCGGCCACGCCGCCGGTGACGAGCTGCTGCGCGGCATCGCCTCCCGGCTCGGCGAGCTGGCCGAGCCCGGTGAGCTGCTGGCCCGGTTCGACGGCGACGAGTTCGCGCTGCTGGTGACCGACCTCGAAGCGCCCGACGGCGACCGCTCCTCGCCCATGCCGCAGGCGCTGCGCCGGGCCCGCGCGCTGGTCGAGCACCTGGCGACGCCGATCGAGGTGGCCGGCGTGGTCATGTCGGTCGAGGCGTCGGTGGGCGTGGTCGTCGCGCCCGCGGGCTCCGCCGACGTGGCCGAGCTGGTGCGGCGGGCCGAAAACGCGATGTACCAGGCCAAGGAGGCCGGCGGTTGCGTCGCCTGGTACGACAGCGCCAAAGACGAGGCGAGCACCGACCGGCTGGCCCTGCTCGCCGAGCTGCGCGAGGCCCTCACCGTCGACGACCAGCTCATGCTCGCGCTCCAGCCGGCGGTCGACCTCGGCACCGGCGCGCCCACCGGCGTCGAGGCGCTGATCCGGTGGCGCCACCCGCGCCGCGGCTCGCTCAGCCCGGTCGACTTCGTGCGCGCCGTCGAGGGCAGCGACCTGCTCGCGCCCTTCACCAGGTACGTGGTCGACAAGGCGCTCACCGTCGCCGCCGAGTGGGCCGGCGAGGGTCTCGAGGTGCCCATCTCGGTCAATCTGTCGGCCCGCAGTTTGCTTGATCCCCACTTGCCGGCCGACATCGCCGAGCTGCTCCGCCGCCACCGCGTGCCGCCCCGCCGCCTGGTCCTGGAGATCACCGAGACGGTCGTCCTCAGCGAGCTCGAAGTCATCGACGAGGTGCTCGCCGCCCTCCGCGAGCTCGGCGTGCAGCTCTCCGTCGACGACTTCGGCACCGGCTACTCGTCGTTCACGTTCCTGACCCGCATCCCGGTCGACGAGGTCAAGATCGATCGCTCCTTCGTCCGCACGATGGCCGACGCGCCGACATCGGCCGCCATCGTCAACGCGACCGTCGACCTCGGCCACCGGCTCGGCTTGCGCGTGGTCGCCGAGGGCGTGGAGACCGCCGACCAGCGGGCCGCGCTGGCGGCGCTTGGTTGCAGCGCGGCGCAGGGCTACCACTTCTTCAAGCCCATGCCGGCCGACAAGATCGTGGCTGTGCTCCGCTCGCTCCTCGACTCCGCGCAGGCCCAGGTCTTCCCCCTCCGCGCCGACGGAGCCTCCTGACCCGGTCCCCCTTGGGATCCATTCAAGATCAAGCTTTGGGCTACCGCGACGTACGCGGTGGTCCGGACCGCTGCTCCCGCGGCCTCACCCTCCGCGCCTCACAACCAACCCCACCCACCGCGCGGACGAGGGGCACCGCCCGCAGGTAACGCAGCGTAAGCAGATCGAGCGACCGACTTCGAGATCTATGCCATCCCGACGGCCCGGAGCGTTCCCGCCGGAGGCAAAAACAGGGGTAACCGCGACCAAAGAATCAGGGTGAGGCCGCGGGAGCAACGGCATGGACCACGGCGGACGTCGCGGTAGCTCAAAAGAATCGCTAGGGCTGGAGGCCTGCCGGCTCGGGCTCCAGGTCGGCGGCCAGGCCACGCGAGGCGAAGCGGCGGGGGATGAGGCGGCGGGTCGCGAGGCGTTCGTGGGTGGCGGCCAGTGGGCGGGGGTGTGCGGCCAGGAGGGCGGCCACCCGCCGGGCGGCGAGGCTGCCGCCGCCGAAGAGGAGGGCTGGGATCCACGGCACCACCGCGACCAGCGAGATCGCGCCGATGGCGGCGGTCCAGGGCACGCCGAGTGACGCCAGGCCGACGGCCAGCGCGGCGTTGTGCGGGTCGGCGCCGCCGAAGCGAGGGATGATGCTGGCGAGCTGGCTGGCCGCGAAGACCGTCACCAGGCCGAGCAGGCTCACGCCGCTGCCCACCCCGATGACCGAGCCGAGGATCAGGCCGGCGACGCCCACCTGGTAGGCCACCGAGATCGTCAGCCCGAAGGCCAGCACTCCCGGTCCGGGCAGTGGGCGGCGGGCGAGCAGGTCGGGGCGGCGGCGGTGCACCACAAGCGCGACGACGACCGCGACGGCCGCCACCCCACCGAACGCGGCGAGCATCTCCCACGGCAGCGTGACGCCGGCCAGCACCACGCCCAGCGCGATGCCGGCCATGCCGATCACCCGGTCCATCGCGACCTCGGCGACCGCCACGGTGCGGCCGAGGCCGGCCTGGTGCAGGCGGTGTACGCGCCACAGGTCGGCGCCGGCGTGTACCGGTGAGACGAGGCCGATCAGCTCGCTCTCCGCGTACGCGCGGATGTGCCACCAGCGGCTCCGCCCGCTCATCGAGAGGGCGTGCCAGCGCAGCGGGCAGAGAACGTACTTGCCGACGGTCCACGGCAGCAGGCCGAGCAGCACCGGCAGCGGCGAGGCCTGAGGCACGCTCGAGATGCTCCACACCGACACGACCGCGCTGGCGACCAGCACCGCGAAGCCGAGCCAGGCGTTGGTGACGACGGGGCGTATCCGGGTCCAGACCGTACGCATGGCCACAGGCTGGCAGCAGACGGTTATGAGCAGTTGGCCGCGAATCAACGAACCAACGACTCGAACGCGGCACTACCAGGCCCTCGACGCGATTACCGGCGATGGACGGGCTGACGGCGTGCACGGCGGGGCGCTGGTTCGCGTGAGAGGGTGGAGGAGTGAACCGGCTCGGGAGTGCTACCTCGCCGTACCTGCTTCAGCACGCGGAAAACCCGGTCGACTGGTGGCCGTGGGGCGAGGAGGCCTTCGAGGAGGCGCGCCGGCGGGACGTGCCGGTGCTGATCTCGGTCGGATACGCGGCCTGCCACTGGTGTCACGTGATGGCACACGAGTCGTTCGAAGACGAGGGCGTGGGGCGGCTCATGAACGCCAACTTCGTCTCCGTCAAGGTCGACCGTGAGGAGCGGCCGGACGTCGACGCCGTCTACATGACCGCCACGCAGGCGATGACCGGGCAGGGCGGGTGGCCGATGACGGTGTTCGCCACGCCCGACGGCCAGCCGTTCTTCTGCGGCACGTACTTCCCGCGCCCCAACTTCGTTCGCCTCCTGGAGAGCGTCACGACCGCGTGGCGCGACCAGCGCGAGGCCGTGATGCGCCAGGGCGCCGCGGTGGTTGAGGCGATCGGTGGCGCCCAGGCCGTCGGCGGCCGCACGACGCCGCTCACCGCGGAAATCCTCGACGCCGCGGCGGTCCAGCTCGCCAAGGAGCAGGACGAGATGTACGGAGGGTTCGGCGGCGCGCCGAAGTTTCCCCCGCACATGAACCTGCTCTTCCTCCTGCGCCACCACCAGCGCACCGGCTCGGAGTCGAGCCTGGAGATCGTGCGGCACACCGCCGAGGCGATGGCGCGGGGCGGCATCTACGACCAGCTGGCCGGCGGCTTCGCCCGCTACTCGGTCGACGCCACCTGGACCGTGCCGCACTTCGAGAAGATGCTCTACGACAACGCGTTGCTCCTGCGGGTGTACACCCATCTGTGGAGGGTGAGCGGCGACGCGCTGGCGGGGCGGGTGGCGGCCGAGACGGCGGCCTTTCTGCTCGATGGGCTGGGCACGCCCGAGGGTGGCCTGGCCTCCGCGCTCGACGCCGACACGGGGGGTGTGGAGGGCGCGACGTACGCCTGGACGCCGACCCAGCTCGGCGAAGCCCTCGGCGAGGATGGTCCCTGGGCGGCCGACCTGTTCGGCGTGACGGCGACGGGCACGTTCGAGCACGGCACGAGCGTGCTGCGGCTGGCCCGCGACGTCGACGACGCCGACCCGGCGGTGGCCGAGCGGTGGACGCGGGTGCGCGCCAGGCTGCGCGAGGTGCGCGACCGGCGACCCCAGCCGGCGCGCGACGACAAGGTGGTCGCCGCCTGGAATGGGCTGGCCGTCACCGCCCTCGCCGAGCACGCGATGGTCACCGACGACGGGATTACGGCGCGGGCGGCCCGAGAGATCGGCGCGGTCCTGGCCGAGCGGCACATCGTCGACGGGCGGCTGCGGCGCGTGTCGCGGGCCGGCGTGGTGGGTGCGCCGGCCGGCGTGCTGGAAGACTACGGCGCGGTGGCGGAGGGCTTCTGCGCGCTGCACCAGCTGACCGGCGAGGGGCGGTGGCTGGAGCTGGCCGGCCGGCTGCTCGACGCCGCGCTCGCCCATTTCGCCGCGCCGGGTGGCGGCTTCTACGACACGGCCGACGACGCCGAACGTCTCGTGACCCGCCCGGCCGACCCGACCGACAACGCCACCCCCTCCGGCCTGTCCGCGGTCGTGGCGGCGCTGACCGCGTACACCGCGCTGAGCGGCGAAACGCGCTATCGGGAGGCGGCCGAGGCGGCGCTGGCGACGGTCGCGCCGATCGTCGACAGGCATCCCCGCTTCACCGGGTACGCGGCCGCGACCGGCGAGGCGCTGCTCTCCGGGCCGTACGAGATCGCGATCGTCGCCGCGGGCGGCGGCGCGGACGAGTTGCTTCAAGCCGCCCGCCAGTACGCCCCGCCCGGCGCGGTCATCGTGGCCGGCGCGCCGGACCAGCCGGGTGTGCCGTTGCTCGCGGACCGCCCGATGCTGGGTGGCAAGCCCACCGCCTACGTGTGTCGCGGCTTCGTCTGCGACCGTCCCGTCACCGAAGCCGGTGAACTCGTGGCCCAGCTCCGCGGCATACGGGGTAAATAGTCCTAAAATCGGCCAATGGCCGGAATCGCTGCCACCTTTGGCATGCCTGAAAGTGCCCTCCACGCCCTCTCCACCGCGCTCGCCCGCCGGGGCGCCGAACCGGCCACCTGGCGCGCGGGCGCCACCCGGCTGCTGGTGCGGGCGAGCATGCCGGCCGTACACGAGCACGGCGGCCTGGCGCTCGCCGTCGACGGGATCGCCGAGGTCAGCGCGCTGGCCGCGGGGTACGCCAGCCGGGGCGCGCCCGGTCTCGTGGCCGGCGCCGAGCCGTACGCGCTGATCCTCGCCGACCCCGCACGCGGCGCCCTCGTACTGGCCCGCCACGGCGACGGCCCGCCGCTCTACTACGCGGAGACGGCGGGCGGCATCCTGGCCGCCTCCGAGCCGGGCGCGCTGCTCGCCGCCGGCGTGCCGGCCGAGCCGGACGAGGGCGTGGTCGGGCGCTTCATCGCCACCGGCGCGTGCGACGACACCGCCGCCACGTTCTACGCCGGCATCCGGCGCGTGCTGCCCGGCGAGGTCGTGGAGATCGCCGGCGGCACCCGTACCCGCAAGCCCATGGCCGTCCGCGACGGCGCCGGACGCTTCGCGCGGTCGGTGCTGGACGCGGCGATCGGTCGGGGCCGGATCGGCGTGCGTTTCGGCCACGGCCTGGCCGGCGCGGCCACCATCGGTGCCGCCCTCACCGGACCGGAGGGGCGGCGCGCGCTGACCGTGTACTCAGCCACTTTTCCCGGACTCACCACGGCGGCGGCCGACTTCGCCGCGGCCGTGCTGGGGCCGGTGGCCACGACCGGCGCGCGGCACCGCGCGCAGCCGCACTTCGCCGACGAGCTCGACCTCGACGGCCTCCTCGCCGACCTCGGCGAGCCGGTGCCCGATCTCGACAGCTACCTGACCTGGGCCACCGCGCGAGCCACGGCGGGCGAGGTCGACACGCTCATCGACACCTCGGGCGGCGGCGCTCACCTCGCGCGCGTCGCGGACCGGCTGGAGAGCCGGTACGGGGTGACCGTCCGTTTCCCGCTCCGCGCGCTGCCCTCCACCGGGCCGGTGCTCCGCGCCGAGCTGGCCGCGATCGTCGAGGGCACGCTGCCGTTGCCGGCGGCCAAGTTCGCCACCGCGCACGCCACCCACAGCCTGCTGCCGCCGCTGCGCGAGGTGCTGGTGCGGATGCGCGGCGAGCTGGCCGCCGCGCTGCTCCACCCGCGGCTGCCCGGCGCCCGCCGCCCGTCGTGGGAAGCGCTGGCCGGGCTCTTTGCCGGCGGGCAGGTCGACAGCGGGGCGGTCTTCCGCCGGTACATTGTGGAGCGTTGGCTCCGCACCCTTGCTCCACCGGCGCCGCCCGCGCGGCGTCCACACCGGACGGCCAAGAGTGCACAGTGGACCCGTGTGTCGGTGTCCACAGAGGTCTTCGCGGCCGGCGACAAGCTGCCGGAAAAGGTCGCCTGGTACGTGAGCGAGTGCCTCGCCGGGTTGGGACGCAAGGCGTACCGGCGCGGGCGGTGGCACGTCCTGCTAGCCGCGCACCCGGTCGCGGTGGTCCAGGGCCGCACCCGGCCGGTGTGGGAGATCCGGCCCGGCGCCGTCGCGCGGGCGCTGCACCGCTGGGCCCGCCCCACGGCCGGCCTGCACGACCCGTGGACGGCCCAGGTGGCGGTCGAGCGGGTCGGCGCGCTGCGGGCTGCGGTCGGTCCGGCCGCCGTCCACGGGGTACGCGGCCCGCGTGCCGGCGGGGTGGCCGTGGTGCTGCCGCCGGAAGAGCCGGCGCGGGTCGCCACCGAGGTGCTGGCCGCGCTGCGCACCGCGCTGCCCGAGGAGGCGTACGCGACGCTCGGCGGCTGCGCGGTTGTCGGCGCGGGCGGGGTGGTGGGCGTGGCGGGGGAGCTCGACGCCGCGGTCGCCGCCGAGATGTGCGCGGACGACCCGCTCGCCACCGACCCGATCGCGGTGGTGCTCAGCAACCCACCGGTCCGGAAGGGGGAGCGCCGGCGGAGGTGAACCGTGTAGGCCCAGCTAGGCTGGCTCGCGAGATGGATACCCGAACCGGTCTGCCCGTTGTCGGCATGGTGGGCGCCGGGCAGCTGGCCCGGATGACCCATCAGGCCGCGATCGCCCTCGGCCAGTCGCTGCGCGTGCTCGCCGTCGCGCCCGACGACGGTGCCGCGCTCGTGGCCGCCGACGTGCAGTACGGCGACCACACCGACCTGGCGGCGCTGCGCACGTTCGCCAAGGGGTGCGACGTCGTCACGTTCGACCACGAGCACGTGCCCACCGAGGCGGTGCGCGAGCTGGCCGCGTCCGGCGTGGTGGTGCACCCGGGCGCGGACGCGCTCGTGTACGCCCAGGACAAGCGCGCGATGCGCGAGCGGCTCTCCGCCCTCGGCGCGCCGGTGCCCCGGTGGCGGCCGGTGTCCTCGGCCGGAGACGTCCGCGCCTTCGGCGACGAGGTCGGCTGGCCGGTGGTGGCCAAGGCGGTCCGCGGCGGCTACGACGGCCGTGGCGTGTGGATGCTCTCCCCGGACGACGCGCCGCCGGCGGGCGTCGAGCTGATCGTCGAGGAGCGGGTGGCGCTCCGCCGCGAGCTGGCGGTGCAGGTGGCCCGCTCACCCTTCGGGCAGGTCGCGGCCTACCCGGTCGTCGAGACCGTGCAGCGTGACGGCATCTGCGTCGAGGTGCTCGCGCCCGCGCCCGGCCTCCCCACGTCGCTCGCGGTGGCCGCCCAGCAGCTCGCGATCGACATCGCCACGGCGCTCGACGTGGTCGGCATGCTCGCCGTCGAACTGTTCGAAGTGGACAGTGGCATCGTCGTCAACGAGCTCGCCATGCGCCCGCACAATTCCGGGCACTGGACGATCGAGGGCGCGCGCACATCGCAGTTCGAGCAGCATCTGCGGGCCGTCCTCGACTACCCGATGGGCGAGACCGCGCTGACCGCCCCGGCGGTGGCGATGGCCAACGTGCTCGGCGGCCAGCCCGGTGGCATCAGCATCGACGAGCGACTGCACCACCTCTTCGCCACCGACCCGGGCGCCAAGGTCCACCTGTACGGCAAGCAGATCCGCCCAGGCCGCAAGATCGGGCACGTCACGGCGCTCGGCGACGACATGGACGAGGTACGGGCCCGCGCTGCACGCGCCGCCCGCTGGCTCCAGGAGGGCGTATGACGGTGTCGGTCGGTGTGATCATGGGCAGCGACTCGGACTGGCCGACGATGAAGGCCGCCGCCGAGGCCCTGGACGAGTTCGAGGTGGCCTACGAGGTGCGCGTGGTGAGCGCCCACCGCACGCCGGTCGGCATGATCGAGTACGCCCAGTCCGCCGCCGCCCGCGGCCTCCGCGTGATCATCGCCGGTGCCGGCGGCGCCGCCCACCTGCCCGGCATGGTCGCCTCGGTCACCCCGCTCCCGGTGATCGGCGTGCCGGTGCCGCTCAAGCACCTGGACGGCATGGACTCGCTGCTGTCGATCGTGCAGATGCCGGCCGGCATCCCGGTGGCGACGGTCTCGATCGGCGGCGCCCGCAACGCCGGCCTCCTCGCCGTCCGCATCCTGGCCGCATCGGACGAAGCGCTGCGGCAGCGCGTGGTGGCCTTCCAGGAGGCGCTCGTCGAGGCGGTCGCCCAGAAGGACGCCAACCTCCGCGCCACCCTCTAGAGAGCTTTCGGAGTTGGGGTTACGCGCGTGGCGGCGCTCCGGCAGATTTCCCCCGTCCGCGTCAGCTGGAGACCGTATGCTCCCGCGGGGACCGCTCCCGGCCGGCGGCTCGCGGGGCGAGCCGAGACCCCCGGCCGTCCACTGGCAGGTCCGCGAGACAAGCCCCGAAGGGAGTCTTCGCGGGGCCTACCTCCGCCATCCTGACGCAGCGTTACCAGCTCATGGGTCGAGACTTCGAGATCTCGGAGAGTTGGGGTTGAAAATAGCGCCCTAGCTCTCCGAGATCTGGAATATCGCGCCGCTCACACCGCTGCGGCGGTTACCCGCGGCGACGAAAACCCGCAGCCTTCCCAGAGCGCCGATCCGGGAGCAGGCATTGTGGACAAACAGCGACCGTCGCGGCGGCCCGACGGGGTGAGCGCGACCAGCGGCGGACGGGTGAGGCTGCGGGAGCGGCGGTCTGGACCACGACGGACGTCGCGGTAGCTCAAATCTCTGTCCAAATAGGGTTCGAAGCCACCCCGAATCCGTTCCGCCGCTGGTCCCGCTCACCCCCTCGATGCATGCTCTCGCGGGTCAGCGCATGCGGGTGACCGCGCGCCATCGCTCCTGCGTGCGGCGGCGGCTTTCGTTGGTGGCGCCGAAGAAGATGAGCAGCGCGCCGATCGGGATCAGGATCAGCCAGGACAGGCCGACGAGCGTCAGTGCGTGCAGCGCCGCGATCACCGTGACCACCGTGCCGATCACGAGCGGAGCCTGCTGGCGGGTGCGCGCGCCGAAGATGACCGTCGCGACCGCGCCGAGGAGCAGCAGCACCTCGCGGGTGGCGCTGGTCTCGGTGCGGATGGCGATGACCAGCGTGGGCACGAACGCGGCGATCAGGGCCGGGCCGTACGCCGTCCAGCTGCTCAGGTCGGGCCGCTGGCGCAGCTCGATCAGGCCGACCAGCAGGGCGAGCGCGGCGAACGGCAGCGTGTACGCCTCCGGCACCGCCACGTCGGCCAGCGCCATGAAGAGCCACCACGCGATGATCTCGCACAGGATGCTGGCCCAGAAGAGCGTGCGGCGCTCCACCGCGCGCCGGCCGGGGCGGGCCGAGGCGATGCCCAGCACGGCGCCCCAGGCGGCGAGCAGGCCGGCCACGTGGCCGAGCGAGTCGAAGGCGAGCGCCAGGGCGACGAGCGCGGCGCCGTAGCCGCTCCACTCCACCGTGGCCGCCTCGCGGTAGGCCTCGGGGCGGCGCAGGCGCGGCATCACGGCCGCGACCACGAGCAGGGCGGCGCCGACGGCCAGTACGCCGTAAGCGGACCAGGCCGCGGGCAGGCCGGCGACGAGCGCGGTGGTGAGCACGAGGCCCATCGCGGAGGCGGCGGCGAAGAGCCAGCCGAGGATGCGGGCCCGCTGGGTCTGCCCGAAGACCGCGGCGGTGGCGCCCACGGCCACCGCGCCGCCCAGCGTGAAGAGCGTCAGCGAGCGGGTGGCGAGGCTGCCGGCCAACCCCGCGCCGCCCGCGGCCAGGCCGAGCGCGAACACCACGAGGCGGGTCACCCGCAGCGGGCGGGCGCGTTCGGCCGGGGGCGGGGGAGGTGTGAGCGCGAGGCCGAGCATCGCGAGCGTGAAGACCGCGAGCGCGGCCATCGTGGACGCCGGCCACGCGGCGCCGAGCGCGATCGGCGTGATCAGCAGGGTGATCGCCGCGCCGGGCAGGATGACAGGGATCGCCTGGGCGAAGCCGTTTGCCCGCTGCTGATCCTCGCGTAGCGGCCCGACGACAGGACGATCGGCCGAAGTGGACAGTCGGCCGCCGAAGCCGACCGCGGCCAGCGCCGCCGCGATGGTCAGCAACAGCGTGCCGACGAGGTCGGTGGGGTCGACCGAGCGGTCCGGGTTGGTGAGCGCCTCCGGCGGACCGTCCCAGATGTGGTTGACCGTCTGGTGCGGGTCGACCAGCGCGGCAACGAGCGCCGGGGCGATCGAGGCGAGGGCGATGAGCGTCGGGATCGCGGCCACCAGCGCCGCGCCCATCTCCGGGCTGACCGACCAGCGGCCACGCGGCGCCGGGCCGGACGGCATCCGCCGCCACACGCCGCCGAGCATCACCGACCAGCGCTGGGTGGGCTGGCCGACGTACCTCGGCGGTGGCGTCGCGGCGCGCAGGAGCTCGGCGACCACGCCGAGGAGCGCGGCGGCCGCCGCGTACACGCCGATGGGCAGGTCGGTGGGGAGCGCGGCGAACGCGGTGATCGTGGCGCCACCGGCGATGCCCACCGTCGCGTACGGCAGGTAGCGGGCCACCTGCCGGCGGACGAGCGCGATCACCGCGAGACCGGCGGTGGACCCGGCGAGCGCCCAGGCCAGCACCGCCGGCGCGCCCTGACCCAGCGCGGCGGCGATGGAGGCGAGCGCGCCGGGCAGCGCGAGCAGGGCGCCACCGGCCGCCGCGCCGCCGATCTGGCCGAGGTGCAGCGGCATCTCGGCCTCGGGTGGCGGCGCGCTGCCGGGTATTTCTTCGAGCGCGGCGTCGTCGAGCGCGGGCAGCATCCGGGCGAGCGTCGCCACCAGCGCGCCGACCAGCACGATCATGGCCAGCGCCGTGGCGGTCGTCCACGGCCGTACCAGGCTGGCGCCCACCGCGTGCAGCGCGACACCGGCGGCCACGGCAGCGCGGGCCAGGCCGGCGCGCGGGTCGTCGGCGATCACCGACGCGACGCCGTAGATCGTGGCGACCGCGCCGCCGACGAGCATCGGCGACCACCACGGCAGGCCGAGCGCGACCGGGGCACCGATCGTCGCGAGGCCCACGCAGATCGCGGCGACGTCGTACGCCCACGGGCGCGGCAGCACGATCGCGGCCGCCCCGGCCAGCAGCGCGAGCGCGATCGGGGCCTGCCAGCCCACGCCGACGCCGCTGGAGGGCCAGGCGCTGAGGTCGGCCTCCCACAGCGCGCCCGGCGTGGCGAGCACGCGCAGGCCGCCGCTGAGCGCCGTGTAGCCGGCGATCACCGCGAGCACGGCTCCGCTGGCCGCGACGCCGAGGGTCGGGCCGCGCCGCCAGTCGGGCGGCATCGCGCGCACGCCGACGGCCACGAAGAGCACGAGCAGCGCGGCGACCGCGAGCACCGCGTCGGGGAAGAGGATGCCGGAGATCCGCGCGAACGTGCCGATGATGCCCGCGATCGCCGCCGCGGCCGCGAAGTCGGGGCCGTCGAGCAGCCGGTCGGGCCGGCGCCCCGCGTCGATCGACGGGGCGAGGAAGAGCAGCACGGCGGCGACGAGCAACAGCGCGCCGACCCAGGCGTCGGCCACCTCGGCGCCGGGCGCGCCGAACGCGGCCGCGGTCACCGCCAGCGCGCCGAGCCCGGTGCCGAGCGACAGCGGGAACGCGATGCGCCGCCAGGAGACCTGGGCGAGCGCGGCGTACCCGAGCGTCGCGCAGACCGCCACGAACGCGGCCGCGAGGATCGGCACGGCGGCCTCCTCGCGGACCGGTGCGGTGGCCGCCACCGCCGCCGCGGCCGCTCCCGGCATCGCGAACGCCGCGCCGCCGGCCGCCCACTCGCCCACCATCTCGGCGGCGGGCCCGGAGCGCAGCAGCTGGGCCGGCGCCGGCTCGTCGCGCAGCGCCTCGGCCTGCTCGGGCAGCCACGACCCCGCGATGGCGATGAGCACGCCGGCCAGGGTGAGGACGGCGAGTACCGCCGCGGTCGACGCCGGCCGGGCGAGGGACGCGCCGGCGCCCACCAGGCCGACCACCGCGGCGCCGGCCACGTGCGCCTGTGCGGCGCGTTCGCTCTTCGCGTACAGGCCGGTAGCGCCGATGCCGATCGCGGCCAGCACGGGCAGCCACGGCGCGGCGGTCCACGGCAGGGCGAACGACGCCGGTGCGGCGAGCGCGGTCAGCGCCACGCCCGCGACGGCGGACTCCCGCCGCGCCTCCGGCGGCAGCGAGAGCACGGCGGCGATCGTGAGCAGCAGGGCGCTCGCGGCGAGCTGCCAGCCCGCCGCCCCCGCGGCCTCTTCCAGACGACCCTGGTACGCGGCGAGGTCGGCCTCCCAGACCGGCAGCGCCGCCCGGACCGGCGCGATGGCGGCGCGCAGAGCGGTGCCGGCGACCACGACGCCCATGCCGATCAGCGCGACGGCCGAGGCGAGCTGGGGGCCGCGCCGGAAGGCCTCGGGGACCGCGCGCACGCCCACGCCGGTCAGCGCGATCACGCCGGCGATCAGCAGCAGCGCCCGGCCCGGGACGGCGACCGCCACGATCTGCGCGGCCGCACCGATCACCGCGAGCGTGAACACCCCCGCGGCCACGTCGACGACGACCCGCCGGCCCAGCCCCAGCGCCCCGGCCACCCCGGCCGCGGCGGCGAGCACCAGCGTGAGGCCGGCGCTGAGCGCGCCGGGCGGGTCGGTGGCCCGGAGCGTCGCGAACGCGCCGAAGAGCACCGCCGCCGCCACCGCGAGGGCGTGCAGCCCCCACGCCAGCTGCCGCAGCCACACCGCCGCCGGTACGGGCGCCGGCTTGCGTCCCGCGTCGGCCGCGTCGGTGACCACCGCGTCGGACTCCTCGGGTGCGCTCTCCGGCCGCTCACTGTCGGCGGGCGCATCCGCCGGTGGCTCGGGAGCCGGCGGCGCACCCAACCACGGCGGGGTGGCCAGCCGGCCGCGCTGGTCGAACTGCCTCGCGAGCAGAAGGTCCTGCGCGGCGACCAGGGTCAGCACGAGCGCCCAGCCGGTGGGCCCATTGATCCACTCGTACGCCAGCAGCGGCAGGACCGGCTGGAGCGCGAGCACGGTGGCGTACCGGGGGACGCTCAGGCCGGTCAGCACCCCGTACCAGCCGGCGACGAGCGCGGTCAGCGCGAAGACGATGCCCGCCACGACAGCACCGGGCACGCTGTCGCTGCGGATCTGGTCGATGGTCCACAGTGCGTACCCGTCGAGGGGGATCAGGCCGAGCCCGACGGCGGCGATGGTCTCCGCGGTGGAGATCAGGCCGCGGCGGGCCACCATCGGCGGCGCGACGAGCATGACCGCCGTCGCTCCAATGAGGATCGCCGCACGGCTGACGTCGTCGAAGGACGTGAACGCGACCGCGGCGAACACGACCGCCGCGATGCCCAGCAGCAGGCCGCCCAGGCCGAGGTAGATGTTTTGCACCTCGCGGGTGGACGCCTCCGGCCGATGCTCGGGCTCGACGTCCACCGGCGGCGGGGGAGGCGGCGGCGGAGGCGGTGGTGCCGCACCGGCCGGGCGGGTGCCCTCCTGCCGCGGCACCCGGCGCGGCGGGGGCGGGCCACCCGGGCCGGGCGGTGCGCTGGTCGGCGCGCCGGCCGGCCGGCGGACGAAAGTGCGGCGGCGCGTCCGGGCGCGGACCTTCTCCTGGGCCGCCGCGTTGGCGTGGGCCAGGATGTCGCGCTGGAACTGCGCCGCCTGCAACTTCTGGGCGTTGAGCTTCGCCTCTTTGGCGATGCGGATGTCGTCGGCTTTGATCTCCGCGATGGAGCGCTCGATCCGGGCCAGCTCGTCAGCCCATTGGCCCTGGTGTGCGCCGCAGTACGGGCACTGCGGCGCCGGCTGGATCTGCCGGCCACACGACGAGCACGTGAACGTCGCCATGGCACCCTCTCTCCCGCGGAGCCCGACACAGTGGACTCCCCGAAAGCATGCCTAAGATCGGCGCTCCAAGTCTACGGGCTCGCCCTAAGGGCGGCCCATGCCTCGGTACTCCCAACCCGCGTGCGTCCACAGTGCCGAGTCAAGACAGTTGCGCCCGTCGATCACCCGACGACCGGCGGCCAGCTCGCCGAGCGCGACCGGGTCGGCGTTGCGGAAGTCGGCCCACTCGGTCAGCACGCACACGAGGTCGGCGCCGCGGACCGCGTCGTTCATGGACGCCTCGTACGTCAGGTCGGGCTGGGCCGCGCGGGCGTTTTCCATGCCCTCCGGGTCGTACACGCGGACGTCGGCGCCAGCCTTGGCCAGCAGCGCGGCCACCGCGAGCGACGGCGCGTCGCGCACGTCGTCGGAGTTGGGCTTGAAGGTGGCGCCGAGCACGGCGATCCGGGTGCCGGACAGATCCGGGCCGGCCGGGCCGGAGCGGCGGCCGAGCAGGTCGGCGGCCAGCTGGAGCACGCGGGTGCGGCGGCGCAGGTTGATCAGGTCGACCTCGTGCAGGAAGCGCAGCGCCTCACCGGCGCCCAGCTCCTGCGCCCGGGCCTGGAACGCGCGGATGTCCTTCGGCAGGCAGCCGCCGCCGAAGCCGACGCCGGCCTGGAGGAAGCGGTTGCCGATACGCGGGTCGTAGCCGATCGAGCGGGCCAGCATGGTGACGTCGCCACCGGCCACCTCACACACCTCGGCCATCGCGTTGATGAACGAGATCTTGGTGGCCAGGAACGCGTTGGCGGCGACCTTGACCAGCTCCGCCGTGGCGAAGTCGGTGACCACCAGCGGCACCTCGCGGTCTTCGGTCGCGGCGAGGTCGAACACGCCCTTGTGCGCGGCGTAGAGCATCGCGTTGGCCCATTCGCTCTTCACGCCGACGACGATCCGGTTGGGCCGGAGCACGTCCTCGACGGCGAAGCCCTCCTGGAGGAACTCGGGACTCCACGCCACCTCGACACCGAGATCGGCCTGGGCGTGCTTGCCCACCAGCTGCTCGATCCACTCGGCCGTGCCCACCGGCACCGTCGACTTGCCGACGATGAGCGCCTTGCGGGTCAGGTGCTGGGAGAGGCCGGTGACGGCCGCCTCCACGTACGACAGGTCGGCACCCATCCCGTCGGCCCGCTGCGGCGTGCCCACGCAGATGAAGTGGATGTCCGCGAAGTCGGCCGTCTCCTTGTAGTCGGTGGTGAACCGCAGGCGGCCGGCCGCGAGGTTGCGGCGCAGCAGCTCGTCGAGGCCGGGCTCGTGGAACGGCACCGCGCCACCCGCCAGCTTGGCGATCTTGGCTTCGTCGACGTCGAAGCCGAGCACCTCGTAGCCGAGCTCCGCAAAGCAGATCGCGTAGGTCGCACCGAGGTAGCCGGTGCCGAGGAACGCCAGCCGGGGTCGGGCCGCGCCGGACGGCGGGGTGACCGCGCCGATCGCAGGGACTGGCTGGGTGCTCGAGTACGGGATCGTCACGCCTGTGTTCTCCGCTCGCACTTGGCGGCGCTTCGCGTCGCGCGCTTCGGGTGGGGGCGCCATGGGCGGCACCGATTATCGGACTATTTGGGTCTATTGGGCAAACGCTCGGTCAGCCTGCTGTGCTGCCGACGATAGTGCGTGAGCCTACGCGGTCATGACCGGCACCTGAACGCTGGTCGGTATCCTCACATCCACGCACGAAGATCGCCAAAGGGGAGGCGCCATGCCGACAGAATCGTTCGAAGCGTACCGGCTTCCGGAGGAGCACGAAGCCGTGCGCGAGGCGGTTCGTGCCGTATGTGACGCGAAGGTGGCGCCCAACGCGGCCGAGGCGGACGAGACCGGCGAGTTCCCCAAGTCGTCCTACGAGGCCCTGCGCGCCGCCGACTTCCACGCCCCGCACATCCCCGAGGAGTACGGCGGCGCCGGCGCGGACGCCCTCGCCACCGCGATCGTGATCGAGGAGGTCGCCCGCGCGTGCGCCGCCTCGTCGCTGATCCCCGCGGTCAACAAGCTGGGCACGATGCCCCTGCTGCTGGCCGGCTCCGAGGAGCTCAAGCGGGAGTTCCTGCCGCCGGTGGCGAGCGGCGAGGCGATGTTCTCGTACTGCCTGTCCGAGCCCGAGGCGGGCAGCGACGCCGCCTCGATGACCACCCGCGCGGTCCGCGACGGCGACGACTGGGTGCTCGACGGCGTCAAGCGTTGGATCACCAACGCCGGCGTGTCCCGCTTCTACACCGTCTTCGCGGTCACCGAGCCGGGCGTGGGCGCCAAGGGCATCTCGGCCTTCGTCGTCGACAAGTCGGACGCGGGGGTCAGCTTCGGCGCGCCGGAGAAGAAGCTTGGCATCAAGGGCTCGCCCACCCGCGAGGTCTACCTCGACGGGGTACGCATCCCGGCCTCCCGCATGATCGGCGAGCCCGGCACCGGCTTCGCCACCGCCATGCGCACGCTCGACCACACCCGCGTCACGATCGCCGCCCAGGCGCTCGGCATCGCGCAGGGCGCGCTCGACTTCTCCGCCCGGTACGTGACGGAACGCACCCAGTTCGGCAAGCCAGTGGCCGACTTCCAGGGCATCCAGTTCATGCTCGCCGACATGGCGATGAAGCTGGAGGCCGCCCGCCAGCTGACCTACGCGGCGGCGGCCCGCTCCGAGCGCGGCGACGCCGACCTCACGTTCTTCGGCGCGGCGGCCAAGTGCTACGCCTCCGACGCCGCGATGGAAATCACCACGGACGCGGTCCAGCTACTGGGCGGCTACGGCTACACCCGAGACTTCCCGGTCGAACGCATGATGCGCGACGCCAAGATCACGCAGATCTACGAGGGCACCAACCAGGTCCAGCGCATCGTCATGGCCCGCCAACTGCTCAAGACCTTCCGCTGACGGATATTTGCCCCGGGTCCGCGTCAGCTGCGGACCGCCGCTCCCGCCGGAGACCGCGGCGGCCGGCGGCGAGCTGGCGCTCGCCGAGATCCCCGACCTCCGCTGCCAGCCCCGCGCGCCAAGCCCGGGGGGTGAGCGGGCGGGTCGTGCGGGGCCGCCTGGCTGGGGTGGGCCGGGCGGCGGCGGCTGAGTCAGTGGCTGGGCGGGATCACTCTGAGGTGGCCGCGGCGGCCGGTCTGGTGTCCTGACGACGGCTCGTCGTGGTAGTCGTCCAGCCGGGGGGTGGGCCGGGCGGCTTCGCGGACGGCCTCGGCGAGTGCGACGAGGTCGTCCGGCGTGGGGGGTGGGGGCGCGAACTCACCGTCGTGGCGCACGAGCTCCCAGCCGCGGGGGGCGGTCAGGCTGCGGGCGTGCGGCTCGCACAGGTCGTAGGTGTGTGGCTCGGCGAACGCCGCGAGGGGGCCGACGACCGCCGTGGAGTCGTTGTAGACATAGGTCAACGTGGCGACGGCCTGACGCGGGCAGCCGTTTCTGGAGCAACGCCGTGGTGACCTCACGGCGGCACGTTATCTCCCCTACCCGCTCCGCCGGTCCGGATGCGACCGCGACACGCCGACTACCCGTGATCACGATATGAAGACGCAGGTTGGACACGGGGTGAGTTGTGCCGCCTCCGGGCCACTACGCTCTTGACGTGAGCAGTCCCGAACCACGGCGCCCGGGTCCCGGCCGCCGCACCCGCCGCGACCGTCACGGCCGTGGCCTTCGCGGGCGTCTGGTGCCGGCCACGGTGCCGCTGGCCCGCACCAAGGCGGAGATCTTCGACGACCTCGTGCTCGACACGGTGGAGGCGCTGGAGCGGCGCTTCGCCAAGGAGCTGGCGGGCGTCGAGTTCGCCGTCGAGGATGTGCCTCCGGATCTCAACGTCTACGACTCCGACGTGCTGGAAGACGGCGAGGTGCCCCTCGCCCGCCTGCTGCCCGGGCGCCCCGGGCGGCAGGAGGTGCCGCCCCGGATCGTGCTCTACCGCCGCCCGCTGGAGTTTCGCGCCATGGATCGGGAAGACCTCGCCGACCTCGTGCACGACGTGATCATCGAGCAGGTCGCCAACCTGCTCGGCGTCGACCCGGACGAGCTGGCCTGAGGCCTGGTCATGGAGCGCGCCCCCCGGCACGCTCCACGATTGCGACTCAGGCGAGGCGGCGCCAAAGGCGCCGTCTTCCCTCGGCGTGGTGTCCGCGGTGGTCCAGCGCCGCGTCGCCTTGGTCCGGACGCCGCCGCGCTAGCTCCCTCGCGACCTAGGCGACGCGGCGCTTGAGCTTGCGGCGCTCGCGCTCGGAGAGCCCGCCCCAGATGCCGAAACGCTCGTCGTGACCCAGCGCGTACTCCAAGCACTCGGCCTTGACCTCGCAGCGTGAGCAGATGCGCTTTGCCTCGCGGGTCGATCCGCCCTTTTCCGGAAAGAACGCCTCCGGGTCGGTCTGCGAGCACAGGGCCCGCTCCTGCCACTCCGGCGCGTCTCCGATCAGGTCGGCCACCTCAAGTGGGCCGTCCATCAGCCTGCCTCCTTCTTGCGCGCCGGCCGCGTCGCCGGCGCAACCCCCCACGCGGAAGGCGTGTCTTTATGTCCGAACGGTGTAGTTTCAGGTAATCCTAGGGAACACCTGAAGATCCTATTCGAACAACCCCAGTGAAATTACACGCGTGTAATGCGTGCGTCGTCAAGCCGAACCTGATAAAAGGCCGGCTTTATCGGCGTGCCGCGCGCGACTCGCGGGAGAACCACACGCGGCCGCCACCGCCCTACCGATTCAGCCCCGGGGGAGGTAACGGCGTCAGCGCAACACGTACGCCGTGGTGCGCTCGCGTGCCGGCCGGCCGGCCGCCGCCGCGATCGAGCGGAGCTGCTCGACGGTACGCGCGGAACCGTTGGCCGAGCCGGCCATCCGCGAGATCGTCTCCTCCATCAGCGTGCCGCCGAGATCGTTGCAGCCAGCCTTGAGCATCGCGACGGTGCCCTCGTCACCGAGCTTCACCCACGAGCACTGGATGTTGGCGATCCGCTCGTGCAGCAGGATGCGGGCCATCGCGTGTACGACCCGGTTTTCCCGCCAGGTGGGGCCGGGCCGGGCCACGCCGGCGAGGTAGATCGGCGCGTTGGTGTGCACGAACGGCAGTGCCACGAACTCGGTGAAGCCACCGGTGCGGTCCTGCACGCCGGCCAGCACCCGGAAGTGGCCGAGCCAGTGGGCGGGGTGGTCGACGTGGCCGTACATCATCGTGGAGCTGGACCGGATGCCGAGCTCGTGCGCCGTCGAGACCACCTCGACCCAGGTGGCGGCCGGGAGCTTGCCCTTGGTCAACACCCAGCGCACGTCGTCGTCGAGGATCTCGGCGGCGGTGCCGGGGATCGTGTCCAGCCCGGCCTCGCGGAGCATGGTCAGCCAGTCGCGGATGGACATGCCCGCCTTGCTCGCCGCGGTGACGATCTCCATCGGAGAGAACGCGTGCACGTGCATCTCCGGCACCCGCTCCTTGATCGCCCGCACGAGGTCGGCGTACGCGGTGACCGGCAGCTTGGGGTCGATGCCACCCTGCATGCACACCTCGGTCGCGCCCGCCTTCCACGCCTCCTCGGCCCGGTCGGCGACCTGGTCGACGGAGAGCCGGTACGCGTCGGCGTCCCGCTCGCGCTGGGCGAACGCGCAGAAGCGGCAGCCCACGTAGCAGACGTTGGAGAAGTTGATGTTGCGGTTGACCACGTAGGTGATGTCGTCGCCGACCGCTTCGCGGCGCAGGTCGTCGGCGATCCGGCAGAGCTCGTCGAGCGCCGGGCCGTCGGCCTCGAACAGCGCCATCGCGGCCTCTTCATGCCGCGGGTCGAGCAGCGCGGCCGGATCACTGGCGGCAAGCCGCAGCGCGGCGGAGACGGGTGCGGCGGAGGAGACGGCCGGCGCGGATACCTCGAGCGAGGACCAGTCGCCGTAGACCGAGTCGAAGTCACCGCGGCGGTCCTCCGTGCGACCGAGGGTGTCGATCTCGGTGTGGAGGTCGACCCGGCCGGCCGGGATCGCGTCGTCGGGCTCCTGCCAGGGGCGGCCCGCCAGCGGAGCGTCGGGGTTGGCGAGGCCGTCGGAGAGGGCAAGCGCGGACACGTGCGGCAGGACGCGCGGGTCGAGCCAGGGATCGCCGCGCACCACGTACTCGGGATAGATGGCCAGGCGCTCGCGCATAGTGAAGCCGGCGGCGGCCGTGTGGCGGGCCAACTCCTCGATCCGCGGCCACGGCCGCTCGGGGCTCACGTGGTCGGGCGTCACCGGCGACACGCCGCCCCAGTCGTCGATGCCGGCGCGCAGCAGCAGGTCGTACTCGCCGGCGATGAGGTTGGGCGGGGCCTGGATGCGGGCCCGCGGGCCGAGCAGGACGCGGGCGACGGCCACCGTGGCGGCCAGGTCGTGCAGCTCGGCGTCGGGCATGCCGCGCATCGCCGTGTCCGGCTTGGCCCGGAAGTTTTGCACGATGACTTCCTGGATGTGGCCGTACTGCCGGGCCACCCGCCGGATCGCGAAGAGCGAGTCGGCCCGCTCGCCCAGCGTCTCGCCGATGCCGATCAGGACGCCGGTGGTGAACGGCACGCCCACCCGCCCGGCGTCCTCCAGCACCCGCAGGCGCACGGCCGGCTCCTTGTCCGGTGAGCCGAAGTGTGGCCCGCCCGGCTCGCTCCACAATCGCGTGGCCGTGGTCTCCAGCATCATGCCCATGCTGGCCGCGACCGGCTTGAGGCGCTGGAGGTCGGCCCAGGAGAGCACACCGGGGTTGAGGTGCGGCAGCAGGCCGGTCTCTTCCAGCACCGCGATCGCGCTCGCCCGCACGTAGTCCAGAGTGGAGTCGTAGCCCCGCTCGTGCAGCCACTCGCGAGCCGCCGGCCACCGCTCCTCCGGCCGATCGCCGAGCGTGAAGAGCGCCTCCTTGCAGCCCTGCGCGGCGCCGTCGCGGGCGATCTGGAGCACCTCGTCGCGCTCCAGGAAGGCCGCCGGCAGCCGGTGTGGCACGGTCGCGAACGTGCAGTAGTGGCAGCGGTCGCGGCAGAGGCGGGTGAGCGGGATGAAGACGTTTTTCGAGAACGTGACGACGCCCGGCCGACCCGCGTCTCGCAGCCCCGCGTCGCGGATGCCGCCGGCGATGCTCAGCAGATCGTCGAGCCGCTCGCCTCGGGCGGTCAGCAGGGTGGCCGCTTCGTCCACGTCGAGCGCCCGTCCCTCGGCCGCCCGGTGTAGCGCCCGTCGCAGGCTCGCCTCGGTGGGCCGAGCTTCGTTGTGATCAGCCACCCGACGAAGCCTACGGCGGTCCGGCCGAAAGAGGGGTGTGGGGAGGGCAGTTGCCCTCCCCACACGACGATCGGGAATCTTTTCGGCGCCCGAGCGGGTCGCGCTATCGCTGTACCGGCCGCGTCGGGTCGTCGCCGAGGCCACCCGGCGGGGGCGGCGGGAAGCCCGCCGAGGGCTGCTGGCTGGCCGGGTTGATGAGCTGGGTCTGCTGGCCCGGCTCGGTCGGCGGCGGCTGCTCCTGGCTCGGCGGGGTGCTGGTGGGTGCCTGCGGCGGGGCGCTGGTCGGCATGGGCGGCACCGGAGCGGTGGGCGCACCGGCCGGGCCGGCGCCGTACGGCTGCTGCCCCGGCTGGCCGTACGCCTGCGGGTAGGCCGCGGTCGGCTGCCCGTACGCCGGCGGGTAGCCCGGCTGCTGCTGCTGTGGATAGCCCGGCTGCTGGCCGTAGCCCTGCGGGTACCCCGGCTGCTGGCCGTACGCCGGCTGCCCGTACATGCCCGGCTGGGGCTGGGGCTTCGGCACCCAGTAGAGGCCGCGGCCGACCCGGACCAGCGCGTAGGCCGCGATGGCGAGCACCGCCAGGAAGGCGAGCCGGCTGAGGAACGCCAGCAGCGCGTTGAAGATGCTGTCATCGGCGATCTTGACGACGCCGATGAAGAGGCCGAAGACCACGCCGAAGAACGCGGCGACCGCGTACAGGACGAGGGCCACCAGCGTGATCACCTTGGCCCGGCCCAGCACCGGCCGGACGTGGTTGGCCAGGAGCACCGCCAGGAACGGCAGGCCGATCGTGGCGAGGTTGACGAAGAGGTCGAAGCTGCCGGCGGCGTTGCCGGTGAAGGTCTCGAACTCGCCGTCCGGGATCAGGTTGAGGATGCCCACGAAGAGCAGCACCGCGGTGGCGCCAAGAAGCACCAGGGCGGCGAGCTCGCGCAGCGGCTTGGTGAACTGGCTGGCCGACGTCCCGTCGCTCGGCGTGGCCTCGGGTTGGGTGGTCAAGGCTCCCCCTGGGGTGGCGGACTAAGCGGTCTGCGCCCGTGAGCCTAGCGGTCCCGGGGTAGGACTGCTGCGCTCCCATGGCCTGGGAGAGGATGGGGGCATGCGGATCGTGGTACTTGCCGGAGGCATCGGTGGGGCTCGTTTCCTGGTCGGCGTGCGCGCGTACGCCCGCGAGGTGGGTGCCGAAGTGACCGCCGTGGTCAATGTCGGAGACGACGCATCCATGCACGGGCTCCGGATTTGCCCCGATCTGGACAGCGTGATGTACACGCTCGGTGGCGGCGCCGACGCGGAGCGCGGCTGGGGGCGCACCGGCGAGACCTGGACGGTGAAGGGTGAGCTGGCCGCCTACGGCGCCGAGCCCACCTGGTTCGGGCTCGGCGACAAGGACATCGCCACCCATCTCGTCCGCAGCACGATGCTCACCGCCGGCTACCCGCTCTCCGCGGTGACCGAGGCGCTCTGCGACCGGTGGCAGCCGGGCGTGCGGATGTTGCCGGCCAGCGACGACCGGCTGGAGACCCACGCGGTGGTCGAGCTCGACGGCGAGCAGAAGGCGATCCACTTCCAGGAGTGGTGGGTGCGTTACCGCGGCGACCTCCCGACGCGGCGCTTCGTCTTCGTCGGCGCGGAGACGGCCAAGCCGGCACCCGGCGTGCTCGACGCGATCGCGGCGGCCGACGTGGTGCTTCTCGCGCCGAGCAACCCGGTCGTGAGCATCGCGCCGATCCTCGCCGTCCCGGGGCTGCGCGACGCGGTCGTGGCGGCCACCGCCCCGGTGGTCGGCGTCTCGCCCATCATCGGCGGCGCGCCGGTGCGCGGGATGGCCGACAAGTGCCTCGCCGTGGTGGGCGCCGAGTGCACGGCGGCCGGTGTGGGCCGCCTGTACGGTGCCGATCTCCTCGACGGCTGGCTGGTGGACACGACCGACGAAGGCACGGCGGTCCCGGGCGTGACGGTGCGGGCTGTTCCACTGTGGATGACCGACGAGCAGGCGACCGCCGGGATGGTGCGCGCCGCGATGGAGCTGGCGTGAACCTGGAAATCCTGCCCGTCACCGGCATCGGTGACGTCTCGCCCGGCGACGACCTGGCCGCGCTGATCGCGGGCGCGGCGCCATGGCTGCGCGACGGCGACGTGCTCGTGGTCACCAGCAAGATTGTGTCCAAAGCGGAGGGTCAGCTCGTCGACGTGCCGGCTGACGGGCCGGAGCGGGCCGCCGCGCGCGACGAGGTGCTGGCCGCGGAGACCGCGCGCAGGGTGGCCAGCCGTGGCCAGACCCGGATCGTGCAGACCCACCACGGCTTCGTGATGGCCTCCGCCGGCATCGACGCCTCCAACGTGGACCGCCAGCGGCTCGTGCTGCTGCCGAAGGATCCGGACGCCTCGGCCCGCGCCCTCCGCGCGGCGCTGCGCGAGCGGCACGGCCTCGACGTCGCGGTGGTCGTCTCCGACACGATGGGCCGGCCGTGGCGCAACGGCCTCACCGACGTCGCGCTCGGCGCCGCCGGGATCGTGCCGTTCCGCGACCACCGGGGCGAGACCGACCCGTACGGCAACGAGCTGCACATCACCCAGATGGCCGTCATCGACGAGTTGGCGGCCGCGAGCGAGCTGGTCAAGGGAAAGACCGACCAGGTGCCGGTCGCGGTCGTGCGCGGCTACCTGGCCCGGCCGGGCGACGACGGCCCTGGGGCGGTGGCGCTGGTGCGTGAGGCGGCCGCCGACATGTTTTCGCTCGGCACCGCCGAGGCGCGCGCCGCCGGCCTTCGCGAGGCCGCGCTGCTGCCGCTCGTGCCGCCGCCCGCCGCGGAGCCGGCCGACGCCGGCACGGTGGAGCGCGCGATCGCCGCGGTGGCCGGCGTGGTCGCGCCGGGCACGCTCTTCACCCACATCCCGGACCAGGGGGTACGGGCGACACCTCCCCCGCAAGCGGACAGCGCGGCGTTGGTGCGCTTCGGCACGGATGTGCACCGCCTGCGGGCCGCCCTGGCCGCTGAGGGCGCGGGAGGCGTGCCCGTCCTGCTCTCCTGAAGGGCTGACCGTCTCGCACCTACGCGAGATTTCTTGTGGGTGGCCGGCAACTGTTTCGGAACAGTATTGACATGTTTCGGTGTCTCGTTCGAAACTTGTCGTTGTTGGCATCGGAGATCATCGATCGCCATGGCCGCGCCCAACCACCCCGCTCCGGAAGGAGAGCCCTAGTGATCATCAGCTCGGGCGGCTCTAAGTTCCGTTCGACGGTCATCGTGCTGGCAGTGGCGGTGCTCGCCGTAACCGGCACGGTAGCTGTGTTAACGAGAACCTCCACCCCCGCGTACGCGGCGGTGGGCGTCGAAGACGACGGCGCCGACTGCCCCGTGGCCAACAGCCCTTCGACGTCCAGCGCCAGGCTCCCGGATCCGTTCCGGAAGATTGACGGTACTCGCGTTTCGACCAAGGCCGATTGGCGTTGCCGCCGGGCCGAGATCAGGGAGATGGCGGAGCGCTCCGTTTACGGACAGAAGCCCGCGAAGCCGGCATCCGTCACGGGCACCGTCTCGACCAGCAGCATCACCGTGAACGTGTCGGACCAGGGCCGCAGCGCGAGCTTCTCGGCCAGCGTCCAGCTGCCCACGACCGGCTCCGCGCCGTACCCGGCGGTCTTCGTCGTGGGCGGCTTCGGTGCCGACACCGCGACCATACGCAGCTCCGGCGCCGCGGTCATCAACTACGACCCGCTCGCCGTCGGCCGGGAAGGCACGCCCCGCAACAACAAGCAGGGCGCGTTCTACACGCTCTACGGCGCGTCGAGCAGCACCGGCATCCTGATGGCCTGGGCCTGGGGCGTGAGCCGCCTCATCGACGTCATCGAGTCCTCCGGCAGCAACATCTTCCGGGCCGACGGCCTGGGCGTCACGGGCTGCTCCCGCTACGGCAAGGGCGCCTTCACGATCGGCGTCTTCGACCAGCGCATCGCACTGACCATGCCGATCGAGTCGGGCAGCGGCGGTGCCCCGATCTTCCGCGGCATACCCGGCGAGTCCGGCTCGCAGCCGCTGAGCAGCGCGTACGGCGAGCAGCCGTGGCTCGGCGACGCGTTCAGCTCGTTCACCGGCAACCCCAACGCACTGCCGGTGGACACCCACGAGATGGTGGGCATGGTGGCGCCCCGCGGGCTCCTCATCATGGAAAACCCGCACATCGACTGGCTGGCGGCCCGCTCCGGCAGCAACGCGGCCCTCGCCGGCGCCGAGATCTACAAGGCGCTCGGTGTCGGCGGCAACATCACGTACTGGTCCGACGTGGCCGACGGCACGCACTGCGCCAGCCGCACGGAATGGCGTACGCCCCTCCAGCAGTTCATCCAGAAGTTCCTGCTGAAGACCGGCAGCGCGGCCGGCACGATCCGCATCTCCAGCCGCAAGCAGGGCAACCTCGCCGAGTGGCGGGACTGGACCACGCCGACCCTCACCGACGGCGGCCAGACCACGCCGCCGCCGACCACCCCGCCGCCCACGACGCCCCCACCCACCACGCCGCCGCCGACCACCCCGCCACCCACCACGCCCCCGCCCACGACCCCGCCGCCGACCGGCAACGGCTGCACGGCGACGGTGTCGCTCAACCAGTGGACGGGCGGCTTCGTGGCAACGGTGCGGGTGACCGCCGGCCCCGCGGCGATCAACGGCTGGACGGTCGCCGTGACCCTGCCGTCCGGCGCCAGCATCACCAACTCCTGGAATGTCACCCTCAGCGGCACGAGCGGCGCGGTCCAGTTCAGCAACGCCAGCTACAACGGCTCCGTCGCCGCTGGACAGTCGACCGAGTTCGGCTTCCAAGGCACGGGCACCGGCACCGGCATGAATCCCACCTGCACCGCCAGGTAGGGGTGTGGCACGGCCCCGGGCCCGCGTCACGCGAGACCCGGGGCCGGTCTTTCTTCAATGCAGATGTGCCCGGATCCGCGTCACACGCAGGCCGCCGCTCCCGCCGGAGACCGCGGCGACCGGCGGCGAGCTGGCGCTCGCCGAAACCCCCGGCCCCCGCTGCCACGTCCGCGCGACAAGCCCCAACCCAACCAGCACGGAGGCCACTTCCCGGCATGCTGGATCTAGAGACGTTACGAAGTCAGGCTCGCCTGGCGTTACTTCCAGGGGCAGATTTCGCATGCCTCGCGGTCGTTACTGTCCGCAAGGAAACCCGCTGTCCGCCCGCGCCATCGACCCAGCAAGGGACAATGTGGACAAGTTCCACCTCCGCAAGGGTGACCGCGACCAACCGCGCAGGGCGAGGCGGCGGGAGCGGCGTTCTGGACCACGACGAACATGGCGGCGGGATTGCGGCGCGGACCTGGCAGCGCGGGTCGGGGATCTCGGCGAGCGCCAGCTCGCCGCCGACCCGCGCGTTCTCCGGCGGGAGCGGCGGTCCGCAGCTGACACGGACCCGGGCAAATCTGCCTGAGACACCTCGCGACGAGCGAAACTCAGACCCTCTAGCCGAGCCAGACCGCGACGCGGTGGTCTTCGTCGGTTACGTAGACGCGCTGGTCGCCATCGACGGCCAGGCCCTCGACGTTGTGGAACGGGTCGAGGTCGGCGACGAGCTCCGCGGGGATCCGGCGGCTGCCGTCCGGTGTGGGGAGGCCGAAGCGGATGTGCCTGCTCGTCACGTCGCCGCCCTCGGGGTGGTCGTCGAGCAGCACCGAGCCCTTGCCCAGCGCGTCGATCGAGCCGACCACCGCCTCGTACGCCCCGCCGCCCACCGCGGTCAGCGCCCGGAACCCGACGAGCGTGCCGGGTGGCGTGACGCCGGTCAGGGCGTACGCGCCGACGACCTCGGGCCAGGTCCGCGGGTCGCTGTCGAACATGCCCTCCACGCCGGCCACCTCGACGAGCACCGGCTCGCCCTTCTCGGTCACCGGGAAGCGGAGCCCGAGCAGTAGCGTGCCGGACGGCGTGAAGGCGGCCGCCTCGACGTTGAGCGGGAGGTCGCCGGGGGCGAGGCGGGCGGCCCAGCTCTTCTCCCGCGCGGTGCCCCTGTTGATGGTCTCCACGATGAACCTCGCCTGCACCGTGTTGCCCGGCGGCAGCGGCGTGATGTCGGCCGCGGCCAGCGCGTCGTTGACGAGCCGGTGTAGGCGGAACTGGTTGCGCACGATTTGCAGGGACGCCGCGCCGGGGCGACCCGCGTCCGCCTCCCGAAAGCGCGCGAAGAACGCCCGCTTGGGGCGCAGCGGGCCGCCCTTGGAGCCGAAGTGGGAGCCGAGCACGTAGATCCACTCGCCGGACCGGGCCAGGGCCTCGCCGTCTTCGGTGCGGCCGGTCTCCATCCCGGCGTCGAACGCGGCGTGGTGTGCCGTCCAGGTGCCGTCCGGGCGTTCCAGCAGCAGCGCCAGGCACTGCTCGACGGTGCCCTCGTCGAGCACCGTCCAGAACGCCCGCCGAGCGCCGTGCGCGGCCAGCACCTCGGGCGAGAGGACGGGCAACAGGTCGCTCGCCTCGTTGCACCCGACGGCCAGCTCCACCGAGGTCAGGGTCATTTGTCTACCACGCTCCATCGCTCGACGCCCGACTCCCACTCATGATCAAACGTAGCTGTCGTCGCCACGTTTCTTGAGGTCGTCGACGAGCTTCTTCACGTCCTGGGCGCGGTCGCGGGGGCAGACGAGCACCGCGTCCGGGGTGTCCACGACGATCAGGTCGCGTACGCCGAGCGTGGCCACCAGCCGGCCGGACTGCGGCACCACCACGAGGCCGCTGGAGTCGCGGAGCAGCACACCCGGCTTGTCTTCGGTCGGGTCGGCGCCCACGACGACGTTTCCGGCCGGGTCGGCGGGGAGCACGTCACCGAGCGTGTGGAAGTCGCCGACGTCGTTCCACCCGAAGTCGCCGGGCACGGTGCCGACGAGCCCGGCCGCGGCCGCGCCCTCCATCACCGCGTAGTCGACGGAGATCTTCGGCAGGGTCGGCCAGACGTCGGCGAGCACCTCTTCGCGGGCCGGCGTCTCCCACGCGTCGGCGATGCGCTGAAGCCCGGCGTGCATCTCCGGCTGCTGGCGGGCGAGCTCGGCGAGGAACGCGTCGACCCGCCACACGAACATGCTGGCGTTCCAGAAGTAGCGGCCGGACTCCACATAGGAGACCGCCACGTCGTAGGCCGGCTTTTCCTTGAACTCCTCGACCACGCGGATCGGGCCGTCGCCGACGCCACCGCCGCACTGGAGGTAGCCGTATCCCGTCTCCGGGCGGGTGGGCATGATGCCCACGGTCATCAGGAGGCCCTGCTCGGCGCCCTCCACCGCGCGGCGCACCGTCGCCACGTATCCGTCCGGATCGCCGATGAGGTGGTCGGCCGCGAACGAGCCCATGACCGCCTCCGGCTCGCGGCGCGCGATCACCGCGGCGGCCAGGGCGATCGCCGCGCAGGAGTCGCGCGGCGACGGCTCGATCAGGATGTTTTCCTCGGGTACCCCGGTGAGCTGCCGGGCGACGGCCGCGGCGTGGGACACGCCGGTCACCACCAATGTCCGCTCCGGGGTGGTCAGCGGCGCCAGCCGCTCGACCGTCGCCTGGAGCAGCGAGGCGGCCGTGCCGGTGAGCGGATGCAGAAACTTAGGGTGACCGGCGCGGGACAGCGGCCACAACCTTGTGCCGCTGCCTCCCGCCGGAATGACGGCGAAGAGCATCAGCCCATCATGCCTGCTGTGAGTTACGACCTACCGCTCAGGCGGCGGCGCGGCTCCACGCGGCGACGTGCACCTCGGCGCTCGACTCCCAGGTGAACTCCTTGGCCCGGTCGAAACCGGCCTTGGCCAGCGCCAACCGGCGGGCCTCGTCGTCCAGGAGCGCGGCGAGGTCGGCCCCGATCTGGACCGGATCTTCGCTCGTGTACGCCACCGCGTCGCCACCGACCTCGGGCAGTGACAGGCGCGGCGTGGTCAGCACCGGCGTCGCACAGGCCATCGCCTCCAGGATCGGCAGGCCGAAGCCCTCGCCGTAGGACGGGTAGGCCGCGACGAGCGCGCCGCCGAGGAAGCCGGGCAGGTCGGCGTAGCGCAGGTAACCGGGGCGGAGCAGGCGGAGGTGGGCCGGCACCTCGGCGACCGCGCGGTCGATGTCGTCGTCGTGCCCTTGGCCGCCGGCGATCACCAGCGCGGGCGGGTCGGTGCGGTCGCGCACCGCCTGGGCCCAGCCGCGGATCAGGTTGGGCACGTTCTTACGCGGCTCCTTGGCACCGAGGAACGCCACGTAGCCGCTGCCGCCGAGGCCGAGGCGGGCACGCACCCGGGCCTTTTCCTCGTCGGTCGGCGGGTGGAACGCGGCGTGGTCGACCCCGTGGTAGGCCACGTCGATGCGGGTGGGGTCGGCGTCGAGCAGGCGGATCAGCTCGTCACGCGTGGCCTTGCTCGGCACGATCACCCGCTCGGCCCGGCGCAGCGCGGTCTTGATCGCACTGCGGAAGAACGTGCGGCGGGACTTGTCGTAGTGCTCAGGCTCGGTGAAGAACGTCGCGTCGTGGACGGTCACCGTCACCGGGCAGCCGGCGCGCAGCGGGCAGGTGTAGAACGGCGAGTGCAGCACCTCGGCGCCGACCTGCTGGGCCAGCAGCGGCAGCCCGGTCTGCTCCCAGGCCAGGCGGGCGGGGCGGTGGGCCACGGCGGCGGGGGCGGGGATCACCTCGGCGGCCGGCAGCATCCGCGCGTAGCGCTCCGCATCGGTGCGGAGGGCGACGACGGCAAGCTCCAGCCCGGAGCCGATCACCTTGGCGACAGCGCCGAGCAGCCCATCGACGTATCTGCCGACGCCGCCCCGGTCGCCGGGAACACTCGTGGCGTCGACGAGCACGCGGGGCGGACTACCGGAGGTCACTGGGCGACTCCTTGAGATGCTCTGTGGTTGTGTTCAACAACACGTACGTAAAGCCTACGCCGCACGGTTGAGCCATCGTTGTCTGCGACGCGACGGTAAGACTTTTCCCAAAGTGAGTGAGTCAGGAGTGAGTACTGTCCGGCATTGTGATCGAACGCTTTGCCACCGCGGCCGCTGAGGATCCGGCCCGACCACTGCTCACCTGGTACGACGACGCGACCGGCGACCGCACCGAACTCTCCGGCGCCACGCTCGACAACTGGGTCTCCAAGACGGCGAACCTGCTGGTAGACGGCCTGGGGCTGGATCAGGGCGACCGGGCCGCGCTGCTGCTGCCACCGCACTGGCAGACCGCGGCGGTGCTCCTCGGCTGCTGGGCGGCGGGACTCGACGTCGCGGATGAAAAAATTCCCGTCGATGTCATCTTCGCGTCGGCCGATCGGGTGAATGACGCGGCGGGATGGGGCGCGAGCGAGCGGTTCGTGCTCGGGCTCGCGCCGATGGCCCTGCCGATGCGGACAGTGCCGTCCGGTTTTGTGGATTACGTGGCCGAAGTGCGCACTTTCGGAGACCACTTCACGCCGTACCCGGATCAAAGCGACCGCGACCTCGTGGAGCGCGCGGCCGTGCGTGCGGCGGAGCTGGGGCTGAACGCTGGCGACCGGGTGCTGGTCGACGCCGCGAGGCACCCGGACCCGCTCGACTGGCTGCTGGCCCCGCTCGCCGGTGGCGCGACGCTGGTGCTCTGCGGCGCGCTCGACCCGGCCAAGGTCGACGACCGGGTGGCGGCCGAAAAAGTCACAACTCGGCTGGTATGACCTCGCGAAACGCGTTTTCGGCCGTCCAGACGTAGAAGCCGGCCCGGTCGCTCAGCCATGGCCGCGAACGCACCTCACGCTCGTCGAGCACCTTCTCGTCGACCTCGAGGAGCACGTAGCGGGAGCCGTCCGCGTTGCCCTCGCGCCACCCCGGTCCGTAGAGCGCGTCGACGAGCCGGTCGCGCCGGCCGGGCGCGAGCGCGCCGTCGACCACCCAGTCGGTGGGCACCCTGTACCAGCAGGTGCGGGTGACCTTGGCCAGCGGGTTGAACGCGTGGTTGCCGTCGACCCACACGCCAAGCGTGTCGGTGACGGTCAGCCGCAGGTACGCGCTCATGGCCAATGAGACGCTGTGGCCTCACGAGCCGGTTGCTGACTGAGTGGTCAGTGCTTTCGAGCGAAACGTCGGAACTCCTCCAAGGATTCCGGGTTGGCGAGCGCGCCGGTCGCGGCGGCCTGCTGGATGGGTGTACCGGTGAGGATCCGCTTCACCGGTACCTCCAGCTTCTTCGCGCTGAGCGTGCGCGGCACCGCCCGTACCTGATGGATCTCGTCAGGGATGTGCCGCGGCGACAGCGCGGTACGCAGCTCGCGGGCGATCCGGCCGCGCAGCTCGTCGTCGAGCTCGCGGTCGCCGGCCAGCACCACGAAGAGCAGCAGCTCGCCCTGGCCCTCGCCGTCGATGTGTACGACCACCGAGTCGACGACCTCGTCCAGCCCCTCGACCACCGAGTAGAACTCCGCGGTGCCGAGCCGGACTCCGCCGCGGTTGAGCGTGGCGTCGGAGCGGCCGGTGATCACGCAGGTGCCCCGCTCGCTGATCGTGATCCAGTCGCCGTGCCGCCACACGCCGGGGAAGACGTCGAAGTACGCCTCGCGATAGCGGCTGCCGTCCGCGTCACCCCAGAAGCCGACCGGCATGCTCGGCATCGGCGCGGTGATCACCAACTCGCCGAGCTGGTCTGTCACCGGCTTGCCGGCCGGGTCGTACGCCTCCACGCGCGCGCCGAGACAGCGGCAGGACAGCTCGCCCTCGTACACCGGGACGAGCGGTGCGCCGCCGATGAACCCCGTGCACACGTCGGTGCCGCCGGACAGGGACTGAAGCTGGATGTCGGGGCCGAACACCTCGTACACCCAGGCGAAACCCTCGGGCGGCAGCGGCGCGCCGGTCGAGCCGATCGCGCGCAGCTTGGCGCCCGCCCGCGGGGTGAGCCCCGCCTTGCGGCAGGCGAGGAGAAACGGCGCGCTGGTGCCGAAGTACGTGACGCCGGCCTCCTCGGCCATCCGCCAGAGCGCGCCGAGGTCCGGGTGCCCGGGATTTCCGTCGAACATGACGATCGCGGCGCCGACCGCCGGGCCGGAGACGAGGAAGTTCCACATCATCCAGCCGGTGGTGGTGAACCAGAAGAACCGGTCGCCCGGACCGAGGTCGTGGTGCAGGGCGAGCATCTTGAGGTGCTCGACGAGGATGCCACCGTGGCCGTGCACGATCGGCTTGGGCAGCCCGGTCGTGCCGGAGGAGTAGAGCACGTACAGCGGGTGGTCGAAGGGGACCGGCTCGAAGGTGAGCTCCTCGTCCGTCTCGGGCCACTCGTGTCGCTGGGGATGCAGGTAGGGCAGCGTGATCGTATGGCGCAGCGACGGCAGCGCCTCCTGGATCGCGGCCACCTCGGCGCGGCGGTCGATCGCCTTGTCGCCGTACCTGTAGCCGTCGACCGCGACCAGCACGACCGGCTCGATCTGCTGCCACCGGTCGACCACGCTGCGGGTGCCGAACTCCGGCGCGCACGACGAGAAGGTCGCGCCGAGGCTGGCCGTGGCGAGCATCAGCACGTACGTCTCGGGGATGTTCGGGGCGTACGCCGCGACCCGGTCACCGCGCCCGACGCCGAGCCGGCGCAGCTCGGCCCGCGCCCGCCGCACCTGCTCGCGCAGCTGTGCCTTGGTGAGCGTGACCGGCTCGCGGGTCTGCGAGTACGCGATTACGACCGGGTCGTCCGGACCCAACCCCGGCATCCGCAGCACGTGCTCGGCGTAGTTGAGGGTGGCGCCGGGAAACCAGCGGGCGCCGGGCATCACGGGCTCGTCCAGGACGGCGGTCGGCTGGTCGTACGCCTTGACGTCGAAGTAGTCCCAGATCGACCGCCAGAAGCCCGGCAGATCGTCGACCGACCACTGCCACAGGTCGGCGTACCCGGCGAAGTCCAACCCACGGTGCTCGCGCAGCCAGCGCAGGTAATCCCCGATCCGGGAGCTGTCCCGCACGTCGGCCGGCGGCGTCCACAACACTGTGCCCGCGCTCATCCGAACATCTTGCCCGCCTGCCGCGCGAGCGGCGAAACCGGTACGGTGCGCGCATGCGACATCTATGGAGTTTGCTTGCCGGCGTGGTCGCCGCGCCGCTTACCTGGGTGCTCGTCTCCATGGGCCAGTCCGGCTCGTCCAGCACGGTGGCCAGATGGGCGGAGGCCGGCCGGTTCGACACCCTGGACCTCATCGAGCCGGCCGTATATCTGGCGGTGGCCGGCATCCTCCTCGGTGTGATCGGCACGCTGCGTTTCTCGCCGCTGGGCCCGCTGGTCGCCGGGCTGCTGCTGATCGCGCCGTACGCCGCGCTCTTCGCCGACCCGATCGCCGTTCGTGACGCGGTGCCGGACGGCTGGGAGGTCATCGATCGGGATATCCCGCTTCTGGTGCCGCTCGACAACGGCACGCTCCTGCTGCTCGGCGCGCTGCTGGTGATCGCCACGTTCAGCGTCCAGCGGTGGCGGCGGTGGCCCCTGGCGAGCGGATACGCGCCCGAGCCGTTCACACCGAAGGACGAGCCGGACACGCTGCCCGACCTGATCACCGTGCCGCCGGCGACGTCCTCCTTCAACGCTTTTAGCGCGGGAAACGCTTTTGATACGCAATCCGACGAGACGCCGACCGTGCCCAACCGGCCCTCCGGTAGCACTCCGTGGTCGGCGCCTCCCGCCGGGGCGAGCAAGGGCACCGACGCCAAGTAGCGCCAGTTCAGGGGCTTGCTCCCGGGGGGTACGGTGCCCCTGCGGATGATGATGGGGAGGGCACATGCGCCACGCGGGTTCGCTCCTGCTGTCGCTGTTTCTGGCGCCGCTGATCTGGGTCGGCACGGGCTACGGCCTGACCGAGGTCAACAAGGCGCGGGCGCAGCTGCTCGGCGGGTTCGAGATCGAGATCCTGCTCGGCCTGCTCGCGCTGTTGGCGGCCGGCGGGCTGTACGCGCTGCTGACGATGGCACGGCTTTCCCCGATCGGGCCGGCTCTCATCGGGCTGATCTTCCTCGCGCTCGCGTCCTGGGCGGCGTTCGACCCGGAGTCCTACTTCGACACGATGCCCACCGACCTGCGCGACGGTGACTTCGCCCTGACGTTCCCCGCGCTCGGGTACTCGGCCATGCTCGCCGTGCCGCTGCTCGCCACGCTGCTGAGCCCACGCCGCTGGCGGCGCTACGCCCACCCGGCCGCCGCGACGCCGGCCGCTCCCGCGCCGTACCCGATGCCCGCCGCCGGGATGCCCCCGGGCGCGGTGCCGCCGGGTGGCGCCTACGCCCCGCAGCCCACGTTCGCCGCTACGCCGGGCTACCTCGCGCCGCCGCCTTCGGGTGCGCCGACGACGGCTTTCCCGTCGTCCGCGCCGCCGTCGAGCGCGCCGCCCGCACCGCCGATGGCCGCGCCCGTCCAGCGGATCCCGGCGCAGACGCCGCCACCGCCGGCCGAGCAGGAGACGACGACGCGGCTCAGCCAGCCGCCGCCCGAGGCCCCGACGACGCGCATCCCGGCATCGCCGACGGTCGCCCCGCCCGCGCCGCCGGCCGAAGCTCCGACGACGCGCATCCCGACGTCACCGACGGTCGCCCCGCCCGCGCCGCCGGCCGAGGCTCCGACGACTCGGATCCCGACATCGCCCACGACCGCCATCCCGCCGGGCGGTGACCAGACCACGACGCGGCTCGGTGCGCAGCAGGACACGGAGGCCACCCAGCTCCTGAAGGGTCCGCCCCCGAAGGACGCCTACCCGAGGCCGGCCTGGTCCGCTCCGACGCCGCCGCCGATCACGCCGCCCGGCGCCCGTAAGCCAGAAGACGACGACCTCGACGACCCGGAAGCCACCCAGCCCGCGCGCTGACGGACCCGTCACGCGGCCTGGCGGCGCCAGCCGAGCAGCCAGATCAGGTACATGCCGCCCAGCGCGGCGGTCACCACGCCGACCGGGAGCTGGGTCGGCGCGAGCGCCCGCTGCGCGACGAGGTCGCTGGCGAGCAGCAGCGCGGCGCCCATCGCGGCCGACGGCAGCGGGTTGGGACCGGTGGCCCGGGTGAGCCGCCGGGCCAGCTGCGGCGCGGCCAGCGCGACGAACGCGATCGGCCCGGCGCACGCGGTGCCCACCGCGGCCAGGCCCACCGCCGCGGCGATCAGCGCCAGGCGTACCCGTTCCACGGAGACGCCGAGCGAGCGCGCGGTCTCGTCACCCATCTCGAGCACGAGAGTGCGCCGGTGCAGGATCAGGACGACCGGCAGCAGTACCACGAGCGCACCGCCGGCCACGGCCGCGTGTGCCCAGCCCCGGGCGTTCAGGCTGCCCATGATCCAGAGAGCGGCGCGCTGGGAGTCGAAGATGTTGGCGCGGGCCAGCAGGTACGTGGTCATCGCGGTGAGCAGTGCCTGCACGGCCACCCCGATGATCACCAGCCGGTACCCCTGCGTGCCGCGCCGGTAGGCGAGCAGGTAGACCGCGACGGCGGCGAGCGCCCCGCCCAGCACGGCGCCGGAGGCGATCTCGACCAGGCCGCCGCCAACCAGGATGATCATGATGAGCGCGCCCACGCTCGCGCCGGCGGTGAAGCCGATGACGTCCGGGCTGCCCAGCGGGTTGCGGGTGATGCTCTGGAAGATCGCCCCGCTCGCGCCGAACGCCGCGCCCACCGCCAGCGCGGTCAGCACCCGGGGCAGCCGCAGGTCGATGACGATGTACTCGGCCGCCGGGTTGCCCCGCCCCACCAGTGTCCGCACCACGCCGGCCGGCGAGATCGGGTAGTCGCCCGTGCCGAGGGCGACGACGGCGACGAGCGCGCAGGTGCCGAGCAGCGCCAGACCGACCGCGAACGAGCGCTTCACAGCCGGGGAAGCCTTCCGCGGCGGCGGACCAGCACGATCAGCATCGGCGCGCCGAGCGCGGCGGTCACCACGCCGACGCCGACCTCGCTGGGTCGGGCCACCACCCGGCCCACGATGTCCGAGAGGAGCAGCAGGATCGGCGCGAGCACCAGGGAGTACGGCACGAGCCAGCGGTAGTCCGGTCCGGTGATCATGCGGGCGGCGTAGGGGACCATCAGCCCGAGAAACGCGATCGGCCCGGCCGCCGCGGTCGCCGCGCCGCAGAGCACCGTGACCGCCACCGCGCCGAGCACCCGCGTCCGGCCTCGGTGGACGCCCAGTGCCTGGCCCGCCTCCTCGCCCAGTGCGAGCGCGTTGAGCGACGGGGTCAGGCCGAGCGCGATCGCCGCGCCGCCCGCGATGAACGGCAGCACGGCCACGATCACGGCCGGGTCGGCGCTGGCCAGCGAGCCGACCATCCAGCTGCGCCAGCGGTCGAAGGTGGCCGAGTCGGTGAGCAGGATGGCCCGGCCGATCGCGTGCAGCACGTACGTGAACGCGATGCCCGCCAGCACGAGCCGGACCGGGCTGGCTCCCTCACGGCCGCGGGCGCCGACCGCGTACACGAGCGTTGCGCTGACCGCCGCGCCGGCGAACGCGAACCACACGTACGCCCACGGGCTGGTCAGTCCCGCGATGCCGATCGCCACGAGCACGCCGAGCCCGGCGCCCTCGTTGATGCCGAGGATGCCCGGGTCGGCCAGCGGGTTGCGGGTGAGTGCCTGGATCAGCGCGCCGCCGAGCCCCAGCGCGGCACCGACCACGAGGCCGAGCAGCGTGCGCGGCACCCGCAGGTCACGGACGACCACGTGGTCGTCGATCCGTGCGTCGTAGTGCAGGAGCGCGTCGAACACCGTGCCGAGCGGGATCGACTTCGAGCCGATCGCGATGGACAGCAGCGCGGTGACGACCAGGACGGCGCCGGCCGCGGCCAGACCGAGGGCGAGTGCCGGCCGCGCGCGGACGCCGGCTTTGGACACGCCAGCGGCTGCGGTCACGGTCACAAGATCCCTCCTCGACATTCCGGTGCCGGTTAGCTTAGCCTGCCCTTAGTTCAAGCAGGAGGGTGGCACGTGAGCGGACTGAGTCGGCGGCGGCTGTTGATCGGCGGTGGCGCGGCGCTGTTCGTGCTGGCCGGGTGTGGTGGCGAGGACGAAAGCGGTGCGCCGGCGGGTGCTGGCGGCGGGCCGTGGGAGTTCACCGACGACCGCGGCAAGAAGGCGACCCGCGACAGCCGCCCCACGAAGGTCGTCGCGCAGATCAGCGCCGCCGCGACGCTCTGGGACTTCGGCATCCGCCCGGTCGGCATCTGGGGCGACGCGAAGAACAGCGACGTGCTCAAGGGCAACGTCGACGTCAACTCCGCACAGTGGGTGGGCCAGACCTGGGGCGACTTCAACATCGAGAAGCTCGCGTCACTCACCCCTGACCTGCTGGTCGCGCCGATGCAGACCAAGGACCAGCTCTGGTACGTGCCGGAGGACGCGGTCGCCAAGATCGAGCCGCTCTGCCCGAGCGTCGGCATCAACCAGTTCGAGGTGCCGGTCGACAAGGTGATCGGCCGCTTCGCCGAGCTGGCCGGCTCGCTCGGCGCCGACCTGAACGCCACCGCGGTCACCGGCGCCAAGGCGGAGTTCGAGGCGGCCGGCGCGGCGTTCGGCGAAACGGTCAAGGCCAAGCCCGGCCTGCAGGTGGCGTTTGTCAGCGGCAACAAGGAAAACCTCTACCTCGGCAACGCGAAGATCTTCTCCGACCTGGCGTACATGCAGAACCTCGGCGTCAACTTCGTACAACCCGCCGTGCCGGCGAACGAGCCGCATTGGGAGGTGCTCTCTTGGGAGCAGGCCGGCAAGTACCCGATGGACGTGTTGCTCTACGACTCGCGCAACCCGTCATACTTCACGACCGACCTGGCCCGGTACCCGACGGTGGCGAACCTGCCGGCCATCAAGGCCAACCAGGCTGTCGCGTGGAACCCGGAAACGCCCTCCACGTGGGCGGCGTTCGGCAAGGCGCTGCGCGACCTGACCGGCAAGCTGAGCACGTTCAAAACCGTGGCCTGACCGCCGTGCTGCCCGACCTCCTGGAGCGCTACAACGCCGCGGACGGCTACCCGCCGGCGGCGACCGGGCGGGCGGGCGACGGCTGGTACACACTCCGCGAGCTGCACGCGGACGGCGGCGTGCTGGCCACGCAGATGCGGGCGTTCGTCGCGTCGTCGGGCTGCCCGCCGGAGACCGCGGCGACGCACATGGCCGGCTGGGTAACGGGTTCGTTCGTCCGGCTGCTCGTCTACGCGTACCAGCGGGAGCGGCGGCTGCCACTGCTCACAATGGACGGCACCGCCCTCCGCGTGGACGAGGGCGGCTGGTTCAACGCGCTGGCGGTCGGTGCGCCCGTGCTCGCCGTGCGGCCGGGGGATCCCCTGGCCGGTGCGCCGGGCGTCGAGGTCACGTCCACAATGGAAGGCCAGCTGCTGGGCACGATTCTCGCCCTGTCCACTCCCGTCGTCGACACGCTGCGCGGCGTGTCGCGGCTCGGCCGCCGCACGGCCTGGGCGCTCGTCGCCGACACCGTGATGAGCGCGTTCGCCGGTGAGCTGCCGCCGGTCCCGGCGTACACCGCCGCCGCCGAGGCGGAGCGGCTGCTCGCCAGCGCCGGCGCCGGGCCGCTGGCGGTGCGGCGGCGGTGGGTGGGCTCGGTGCCGCTCTCCTCCGCGTGTTGCCTCGCCTACAAGCGCCCGGGTCTGGAGCACTGCGAGCGGGTCTGCCCCAAGCTCGATGACGAGACCCGGCACGACCAGATCACAACCTGGCTGCGTCAGCCCATGTGACGAGCTTTCGGACCGCGTTGATGCCCATCCACCGCAGCGGCTCCGGGGGCCAGCGTGGAGACTTGTGCCCTACCCAGGGGAGCGACGTCAGCTCGCTCTCCACGCCGAGTATCAGGTCGGCAAGCGTACGGCCGGCGAGGTTCGTCGTGCCGACGCCGTCGCCGACGTAGCCGCCGGCCCACGCCAGCCCGGTGTCCCGGTCGAGCCCCACGGAGGCGGACCAGTCGCTCGTGACACCGACCGGACCGCCCCAGCTGTGCGTGGCCGGCACGCCGGCGAGCGCGGGGAAGAGCTCGACCAGTGCCCGGTGCAGGGCGGCGAAGACGCGCGGCTCGTTGTCGTACTCCGCGCTCGTCTTCGACCCGAAGTGGTACGGCGCACCGCGCCCGCCGAATGCCAGCCGCCCGTCCGCCGTGCGCTGCCCGTAGATGATGAGCCGGCGGAAGTCGGCGAACGTCTCCCGCTCGGCCAGCCCGGCGGTGGCCCAGAAGTCGTCGGGCAGCGGAGGCGTGGAGATCATCAGCGAGTACACCGGCGCGATCGCGCGGCGGGCGCCGGGCAGCGCCGGCGTGTACGCCTCCGTCGCGCGGACCACGACCGGGGCCCGCACGGTACCGACCGGGGTGTCGGCCGCACCCTTGCGCAGCCCGACGACCGGCGTGCCCTCGTAGATGGTGACGCCCCGCCGCTCCACCGCGCGGGCCAGGCCACGCACCAGCCGGGCCGGGTGGATCGCGGCGCAGTGCGGGGTGTAAACGCCACCGAGCACGTTCGTGGCGCCGCACCGCTTCACCGCCTCCTCCGCGCCGAGGAGGACGAGGTCCTCGTCCTCCTCGACGGCAGCACGGGCGCGGCGCAACTGGGCGGGCGTGCGGGCGACCGCCACGGTGCCGCCCTTGCTCCAGTGGCAGTCGATGCCCTCCGCCGCGGCGACGCGCCCCACCTCGTCCACAGTGGAGTTCATCGTCTGCCGCATGGCCACCACGGCCTGCTTGCCGTGGCGGCGGGCCATCAGCCGCTCCGGAGTGGGGAAGAGCGCCGAGCACCAGCCGCCGTTGCGCCCGGACGCGCCGTACCCGGCGAACTCCTTCTCCAGCACCACGATGCGCAGCGACGGCTCGGCCGCCGCCAGGTAGTAGGCCGTCCACAGGCCGGTGTAGCCGGCGCCGACGATCGCGACGTCGGCCACGAGTGAGCCGTCCAGCGCCGGTCTCGGCGTCAGATCGTCGTCCACGGTGGACATCCAGAGGCTGCCCGCCTTCAGAGACGTAGCCATGCCTCGCCCAGGACGGCGCGCAGGATCTGCTCCATCTCGTCGAACTGCTCCTGCCCGGCGATCAGCGGCGGTGCCAGCTGCACCACGGGATCGCCCCGGTCGTCGGCCCGGCAGTAGAGCCCGGCCTGGAAGAGGGCGGTGGAGAGGAAGCCGCGCAGCAGCCGCTCGGACTCGTCGTCGTCGAACGTGGCCCGGGTGGCCTTGTCCTTGACCAGCTCGATGCCGTAGAAGTAACCGTCGCCCCGCACCTCGCCGACGATCGGCAGGTCGTTGAGCTTCTCCAGCGTGGCGCGAAACGCGGCCTCGTTGGCGCGGACGTGCCCGGTGAGGTCTTCGCGGGCGAAGATGTCGAGGTTGGCCAGCGCCACCGCGCAGGAGACCGGGTGGCCGCCGAAGGTCACGCCGTGGGCGAACATGCCGGTCTCGGCGAGGAACGGCTCGATCAGCCGGTCGGAGGCGATCATCGCCCCGAGCGGCGAGTAGCCGGAGGTGAGTCCCTTGGCGGTGGTGATGATGTCCGGCTGGTAGCCGTACCGCACCGCGCCGAAGTACTCGCCGAGGCGGCCCCAGGCGCAGATCACCTCGTCGGACACGAGTAGCACGTCGTACTCGTCGCAGATCTCGCGTACCCGCTGGAAGTAGCCGGGCGGCGGCGGGAAGCAGCCGCCGGAGTTCTGCACCGGCTCCAGGAAGACGGCCGCGACGGTGTCCGGCCCCTCCCGCTCGATGGCGCGGGCGATCTCGTCGGCCGCCCACCGCCCGAACGCCTCGATGTCGTCGCCGTGCTCCGGCGCGCGGTAGAAGTTGGTGTTGGGCACCTTGATGCCGCCGGGCACCAGCGGCTCGAAGTCGCTCTTGATGCCGGGCAGGCCAGTGATCGACAGCGCGCCCATCGACGTGCCGTGGTACGCGATGTACCGGCTCACCACCTTGTGCTTGGTGGGCTTGCCGACCCGCTTGTAGTAGGCGCGGGCAAGCTTCCACGCCGCCTCGACCGCCTCCGCGCCGCCGGTGGTGAAGAAGACCCGGTCGAGGTCGCCCGGCGTGAGCGCGGCGATCCGCTCGGCCAGCTCGATCGCGGTCGGGTGCGCGTACGACCACAGCGGAAAGAACGCCAGCTCGGCGGCCTGCTTGGCGGAGGCCTCGGCAAGCTCGGTGCGCCCGTGGCCGGCGTTCACGACGAAGAGGCCGGCGAGGCCGTCGAGGTAGCGGCGGCCTTGGGCGTCCCACACGTAGGCACCCTCACCGCGGACGATCGTCGGCACCTCGCCGTCGCGGTAGCCGCCCATGCGGGTGAAATGCATCCAGAGATGATCGGTTGCGTTGCCCATGCCACGATTACCGCACAAAGTTGGGGGCTCAGGCAAGCGAATCCGTCACTCGATAAACCAGACGCAACGGATTTCGTTGACCTACTCCCCGCGTTGACCACAATCTCCTCCTACTGGCCGGCGCCCGGTCCGGGCGGAGGAGGGTGACGGTCCGGGTGATCACGAGACTTGGCGGCGTGACCGACGATGCGTTGCGCTTCTTCCGCGAGTTCGCCCGCGCCCCTCTCTCGGTGGGCGCGATAGCCCCGAGCTCCGCCGTCCTGGCCCGCCACATCTGCGCGACCGTCCCCGAGGGCGGCGACCCGGTGGTGGTCGAGCTCGGACCGGGTACGGGCGCGTTCACCGATGTCATCCAGCGGCGGCTCGGCGGCCGTGGCCACCACCTCGCGGTGGAGCTCAACCCCGTCTTCGCCGGCCGGCTCGCGGACCGGTACCCCGGCGTGGACGTCGCCGTCTCCGACGCCGCGCGCCTGCGGGACCTGCTGGACGAGCGCGGCCTCGGCCGGGCCGACGCGATCGTGAGCGGGCTGCCCTGGGCGGCGTTCTCGGCGGGGCGGCAGGGCAGCGTGCTGGACGCGGTGCGGCGGGTGATCGCCCCGGGCGGTGCGTTCACGACCTTCGCGTACGTCCACACCCTCTGGGCACCTCCGGCCCGCCGGCTCCGGTCGGCCCTGCGCGCGGCATTCGAGGAGGTCGTCGTCGGGCGCACGGTCTGGCGCAACGTGCCACCCGCGCTGGTCTACCACGCCCGCCGCCCGCGGGCGGCGTAGCCGCCGCTCATCCCCGGCGAACGAGGTGGAGGTGGCCCCTCCGTGGATAGCTTCGAGCCATGTCGCATCACCTCGACACCCCACTGGCGCGCCAGAACGGCCGGCTGTACATCGACGACATGTACGTCTTCGGGAGCGAGGGAGCCACGACGTTCGTGATGGACGTCAACTCGACCATCACGGGCCCCGACATCACGCCCGGGTTCCACCCCGAGGGCCGGTACGAGTTCAAGGTCCACTTCGACGGGGCGGACGTGGAGGCGCTGACCTACCGGTTCGCGTTCGACGGGCCGGACGCCGACGGTCGCCCGAGCTACACGGTGTACGAGCTCACCGGTGCCGCCGCCAACGACGACGGCACGCCCGGCATCCCCGTGGCCCGGGGCCGCACCGGTGAGGCGGCCGAACAGGGATCGCTGCGGGTGTGGGCGGGACGCGTCCAAGACCCCTTCTACGTCGACCTCGACCAGCTCGACGTGATCAACGCGGCCGTCCGGGACGGCGCGCCCGTCGACCTCACGTCGTGGGCCGCGGCCGGAGCCAAGAACAGCTTCGCCGGCACGACGGTCTGCTCGATCGTGCTAGAGGTGACACACGACCACCCGCGTCTGCGGCCGGGCGCCTCGACCGGTGTCTGGTGTGCCACCAAGCTGGCCACCGACGCTGGTGGGTGGCGCCAGATCAACAGGTTCGGGCACCCGATGATGTGGCCGATCTTCTGGCCGGACGACACCGACTTCGCCAACCCGGCGAACGACCGTCACCCGGCCGAGGACTTCGACGCGGACGGCAAGTACATCGCCGAGAAGGTCGGCGCCGTGGTGGCCGCGAACGGCACCTCGGCGGACCCGCAGGGCTACGGCGCCCTGGTGGCGCGGCGGCTCTTTCCCGACGTGCTGTCCTACATGGTCGGCACTCCGGCGAGCTTCGGCATCAACGGGCGGACATTGGCGGACAACGCCCCCGAGGCGATGTTTTCGCTGATCCTCGGCAAGGCGACGCCTTCGGGTCTGGGCCCGTCGACCGCGGCCGACCAGCGCCAGGACCGGTTTCCGTACGTCGTGCCCGGTTAAGCCGTACCCCAGCTGTATGTCTGCTTCCGGAGCTTGAGGTAGACGAACGCCTCGGTGGAGACCACGCCCTCGACCTTCCGTAGCCGGCTGATGATCTCCAGCAGGTGGTCGTCGTTGCGGCAGACCACCTCGGTGAGCAGGTCGAACGAGCCGGCCGTGATCACGACGTAGTCGAGCTCCTCCAGCTCGGCGAGCCGGTCGGCGATCGCGTCCAGGTCGCCCGTGGTGCGGAGGCCGATCATGGCCTGGCGGGGAAAGCCCAGCTGGAGCGGGTCGGTCACCGCCACGATCTGCATCACCCCGGCGTCGAGGAGCCGCTGCACGCGCTGTCGCACGGCGGCCTCGGAGAGCCCTACCGCCTTGCCGATCGTGGCGTACGGGCGCCGTCCATCCTCCTGAAGCTGCTCGATGATCTGCTTGCCGACGTCATCGAGAAGGGCGTGGGCCGCGCCGTCGCCCACCGCGTACCGCGGCTTCGCCATCCAACCCCTCCTCCAAGCGCACTGTTTCGTTCGTATTTCGTTGCGAATTGGCTCATCCGCAACGGAATCCTTGTGACGCGGCATACATCATGCCAGGATCAGGCGTCGGATCGTACGAAGCATTCTCGCGAACCACTCTGGAGCCGCACATGCGCCCCATGAATAGCCCCCTGTCACCCGAAGCCAGGGCCGTGCTGTCGGCCACCAGGTTCTCACGGCGCACCCTCGTCCGGGGTGCGATGGCGTCGGGCGCGTTCGTCACCGCCGGTGGCCTCCTCACCGCCTGCGGCACCGAGGGCACCAAGCAGTCCGAGGAGAGCTGCGTCAGCGAAGACACCTCCAGCACGGACAAGAAACTTGCCTTCTCCAACTGGCCACAATATATGGACGTCGATGAGAAGGATGAGTCCAAGCGCCCCACGCTGATCGCGTTCCAGGAGAGCACCGGCATCCAGGTCACCTACACCGAGGACGTCAACGACAACGACGAGTTCTTCGGCAAGGTGCAAAACCAGCTCTCCGGCTGCCAGTCCACCGGCCGCGACATCTTCGTCCTCACCGACTGGATGGCCGGCCGGGTCATCCGCCTCGGCTGGCTCCAAAAGCTCAACAAGGGCAACCTGCCCAACGTGCAGGCCAACCTCCTGCGCTCGCTGCGCGCCCGCCCGTTCGACAAGAACAACGAGTACGCGGTGCCGTGGCAGTCCGGTCTCACCGGCATCGCCTACAACGGCGCGGTGACCAAGGAGGTGCGCTCGATCGACGAGCTGCTCACCCGCGCCGACCTCAAGGGCAAGGTCACCTGCCTGACCGAGATGCGCGACACGATGGGCCTGGTGCTGCTGTCGAACGGGCACGACCCGAGCAACTTCACCGAGGCGCAGTTCGACGACGCGCTGGAGAAGCTCAAGAAGGCGATCGCCTCCGGTCAGATCCGCAGGTTCACCGGCAACGACTACTCCACCGACCTGGCCAAGGGTGACATCGCCGCGTGCATCGGCTGGTCCGGCGACGTGATCCAGCTACAGGGCGACAACGACAAGATCAAGTTCGTGGCGCCCGACTCCGGCCTCATGCTCTGGTCGGACAACATGCTGATCCCCAACAAGGCGGCCCACAAGGCGAACGCCGAGAAGCTGATGGACTACTACTACGAGCCGAGCGTGGCCGCCGAGCTGGCCGCCTACGTCAACTACATCTGCCCCGTGCAGGGCGCCCAGGAGAAGATCACCGACCTCGACCCCGAGCTGGCGAAAAATCCGCTGATCTTCCCCGACGACGCGACGCTCAACAAGACGAAGGTGTTCATGGCGCTCGACGAGGCGCAGGAGCGGTCGTACTCAACCAAGTTCCAGCAGGCAATCGGGGCGTGACGATGGCGGATAAAGGCGACCTGGAGTTGGTCAACCTGACGAAGCGGTTCGGGGTCTTCACCGCCGTCGACGATCTCAGCCTCACGATCCCGCAGGGTGGTTTCTTCGCCCTGCTGGGAGCGTCGGGCTGCGGCAAGACCACCACGTTGCGCATGGTGGCCGGTCTGGAGGAGCCCACGACCGGCAAGGTGCTGCTCGGCGGGCGCGACATCAGCCGGCTGCGGCCCTACAAGCGGCCGGTCAACACCGTGTTCCAGAGCTACGCGCTCTTCCCACACCTGGACGTCTTCGAAAACGTCGCGTTCGGCCTCCGGCGGCGCGGCGTCGGAGACATCCGGGCGCAGGTCGAGAAGATGCTCGCCCTCGTGCAGCTGGAGGGATACGGCAAGCGCCGCCCGGCCCAGCTCTCCGGCGGCCAGCAGCAGCGGGTCGCGCTGGCCCGCGCGCTCATCAACCACCCGCAGGTGCTCCTGCTGGACGAGCCGCTCGGCGCGCTCGACCTCAAGCTGCGGCGGCAGATGCAGATCGAGCTCAAGCGCATCCAGACCGAGGTCGGGCTGACCTTCGTGCACGTCACGCACGACCAGGAGGAGGCCATGACCATGGCCGACACGGTCGCGGTGATGAACGCGGGTCGCATCGAGCAGCTCGGCGCGCCGGCCGAGATCTACGAGTTTCCGTCCACGCCGTTCGTCGCCAACTTCCTCGGCCAGTCCAACCTGCTGGCCGGCGAGGTGTCCGGCCGTTCCGGCCAGGACATCCTGGTATCGGCGTACGGTTCGCGCTTCTCCGTGCCCGCCGGCCGCTGCCGGGCCGTCGACGGAGATGTCTATCTGGGGGTACGCCCGGAGAAGCTCCACCTGGCGCCAGACAGCGACTCGGTGCCGGCGGGCCACCAGTGGGTGACCGGGGTCGTCTCGGATTCCTCCTATGTGGGCGTCAGCACGCAGTACCTCGTGCGCACCCCTTGGGGCACCGAGGTATCCGCCTTCGCCTCCAACGCCGGCGTGCTCGCCCAGGTGCCGGTCGGCGCCCAGGTCGTGGCGTACTGGCGGCCGGACCACGCGTTCCTGCTCGGCCGGCAGGCCGGTGCCGGCGACGCCACCCAACCGCTGCTGGAGCCGGTGCCGTGAGTGCGGTCGGGCACATCGGCACCGCAGTCGGTCCACATGAGACACCGCCACCGCCGCCGCGGAAAGGGCGGCGGCTCCTGCCGTACCTCCTGCTGCTGCCCGGCGGGCTGTGGCTGACCATCTTCTTCGCCGTGCCCGCGGTGCAGCTCGGCGCGACAAGCCTGTACGACCCGAGCGGGTCGCTACAGGACGGTTACGCGATGACGTGGGAGTTCGGCAACTACGCCGACGCGCTCTCCGCGTACTGGCCCCACTTCGTGCGCTCGCTCGTCTACGCGGGCATCGCGACGATCCTGTGCCTGCTGCTGGGCTACCCGCTGGCGTACGCGATCGCGCAGAAGGCCACCCGCTTCAAAAACCTCATGCTCGTCTGCGTCATCGCACCGTTCTTCACCAGCTTCCTGGTGCGCACGCTGGCCTGGAAGACGATCCTGTCGGACAACGGCTGGGTGGTCGGCGTGCTCCGCGACGTCGGGATCCTCGGCTCCGACGGCCGGCTGCTGGCCACGTCGGCGGCGGTGGTGCTCGGCCTGACGTACAACTTCCTGCCGTTCATGGTGCTGCCGCTCTACGCGAGTCTCGACCGCCTCGACGGCCGGCTGCTGGAAGCGGCCAGCGACCTGTACGCCAGCCCGCTGCGCGCCTTCGCGAAGGTGACGCTCCCGCTGTCGATGCCCGGCGTGGTGGCCGGCACGCTGCTCACGTTCATCCCCGCGGCGGGCGACTACATCAACGCCGAGCTGCTCGGCACGCCCAACCAGTACATGATCGGCAACGTCATCGACTCGGCCTTCCTGGTGCGCCTCGACTACCCGCAGGCGGCGGCCCTCTCGTTCATCCTGATGGCCGCGATCCTGGCGATGGTCTTCGTGTACGTGAAGCGGGCCGGGACGGACGAGGTGCTCTGAAATGAAACTGGGGCGCTGGCTGTCCGACCACTGGGTGATGGGCGTGGGAGTGCTCGTCCTCGCCTACCTGTTCCTGCCCATCGCCGTGGTCATGGGCCTCTCCTTCAACGAGCCGTCGAGCCGCCTGTCGTACGACTTCAACAAGTTCACAGTGGACAACTGGACCAACCCCTGCGGTCCGGGCGACATGTGCGACGCGGTCGTGCGCAGCGTGCAGATCGGCTTCATCGCCACGGTGGTGGCCACGGTGCTCGGCACGCTGATGGCGTTCGCGCTGGTGCGCCACCGCTTCCGTGGCCGCGGCGCGACAAACCTGCTCATCTTCCTGCCGATGGCCACGCCCGAGGTGGTGATGGGCTCCTCGCTGCTCGCGCTCTTCGTGGCCGGCGGCTTCCCGCTCGGCTTCTGGACGGTGGTCATCGCGCACGTGATGTTCTGCGTCTCGTTCGTCGTCGTCACCGTGAAGGCACGACTGTCCGGATTGGACAGCCGGCTGGAGGAGGCGGCGATGGACCTGTACGCCAGCGAGTTCCAGACGTTCCGCAAGGTGACGCTGCCGCTGGTATTCCCGGGCATCGTGGCGGCCGCGCTGCTGGCGTTCTCGCTGTCGTTCGACGACTTCATCATCACCAACTTCAACTCCGGCACCACGGTGACGTTCCCGATGTACGTGTGGGGCGCCGCCCAGCGCGGCATCCCGCCGCAGGTAAACGTCGTCGGCACCGCGATGTTCCTCGTCTCGCTGCTGCTGGTGCTCAGCACGTCGGTACGCCGGCGGAAGGCCTCCTGATGCGCGTCCTCGTCGTCGGGGCGGGCGGCGTCGGCTCGGCCGCCGTACCCATCGCCGCGCGCCGCTCGTTCTTCGACGCGATGGTGGTCGCCGATCTCGACCCTGATCGGGCCCGCCGCGCTGTGTCCGATATGGACAGGCGATTCAGCGCCGCGGGTGTCGACGCGTCGTCGGCCTCCTCCGTGGCTTCCCTGTGCCGGGACGCCGGCATCACGCACGTGCTCAACGCGGTCGACCCGCGGTTCGTCATGCCCATCTTCGAGGGCGCACTGGCCGCCGGAGCCGACTACGTCGACATGGCGATGTCGCTCTCCAAGCCGCATCCCGAGCGGCCGCACGCCGAGACCGGCGTGAAGCTCGGCGACGACCAGTTCGCACAGGCCGACCGGTGGGCGGCGAGCGGCCGGCTGGCGCTCGTCGGCATGGGCGTCGAGCCGGGGCTGTCGGACGTCTTCGCGCGGTATGCGGCCGACGACCTTTTCAGCGAGATCGACGAGATCGGCGTCCGCGACGGCGCCAACCTCGTCGTGGAGGGTTACGACTTCGCGCCTTCGTTTTCCATCTGGACCACCATCGAGGAGTGCCTCAACCCGCCGGTGGTCTGGGAGGCCGGCAGCGGGTGGCATACGACCGAGCCGTTCTCCGAGCCGGAGGTCTTCGACTTTCCGGCGGGCATCGGCCCCGTCGAGTGCGTCAACGTCGAACACGAAGAGGTGCTGCTGATCCCGCGCTGGGTCAAGGCCGGGCGCGTCACGTTCAAGTACGGGCTGGGCAGCGAGTTCATCGAGGTGTTGCGCACCCTGCACAAGCTCGGCCTCGACCGCACCGACGCGGTTCGCGTAGGCGGCGTGTCGGTGGCACCGCGCGACGTCGTCGCCGCGTGCCTGCCCGACCCGGCGACGCTCGGCGACCGGATGCGCGGCAAAACCTGTGCCGGCACCTGGGTGCGCGGCACCGGAAAGAACGGCGAGCCGCGAGCCGTCTACCTCTACCACGTGGTGGACAATGAGTGGTCGATGCGCGAGTACGGCCACCAGGCCGTGGTGTGGCAGACCGCCGTCAACCCGGTGGTCGCGCTCGAGTTGCTCGCCGCCGGCACCTGGTCGGGCACCGGCGTGCTGGGCCCGGAGGCGTTTCCGGCCCGGCCGTTCCTCGACCTGTTGACGGCATACGGCTCACCATGGGGGATGGAAGAGCGATGACCAGATACGGCGCGATGTACGGGCCCGACGTGACTTTCCTCGGCGTCGACAGGTGCGACCTCGGCGAGCAATCGTCCTATGCGGACGCTGACGTCGTGATCGTGGGCGCGCCTTTCGACGGCGGCACGTCGGCGAGGTCCGGCACCCGGTTCGGCCCGATGGCCATGCGGCAGGCCTGCTACCTCGCGCAGGACGGCTCCCGCCCGTCCCTCGCTCTGCGCGTCGACGGCCTCCGCGACCTGCGCGTGTACGACGCCGGCGACGTCGAGATGTTCTCCGGCGACATCGAGCGCGCGCACCGCGCCTTGGAAGACGCCGTCGCCGCGGTCGCCGGCGCCGGCGCGATCCCGATCGTGCTGGGCGGCGACCACTCGATCGCCCGGCCGGACGCGACGGGCGTGGCCCGCCACGTAGGCTTCGGCCGCGTGTCGATGGTGCATTTCGACGCCCACGCCGACACCGCCGACATCGACTTCGGTTCCCTCTACGGCCACGGCCAGCCAATGCGCCGCCTCATAGAGTCCGGCGCCGTCCGCGGTGACCGCTTCCTCCAAATAGGACTGCGCGGCTACTGGCCCGGCCCCGAGGTGCTCGACTGGATGGCCCAGCAGCGCATGCGCTCGTACGAGATGAGCGAAATCGTCGCCCGCGGCCTCGACGAATGCCTGACCGAGGCATTCGCCACGGCGGTCGACGACTGCGACGGCGTATTCCTGTCCGTGGACATCGACGTCGTCGACCCCGGGATGGCACCCGGCACCGGCACCCCCGAGCCGGGCGGCCTGACCGCCCGCCAGCTGCTCGACGCGGTCCGCCGCTGCTGCCTGGAGCTGCCGATCGTGGGTGTCGACGTCGTGGAGGTGTCCCCGCCGTACGACCACGCCGACATCACCGCCTACCTCGGCAACCGCGTCGTGCTGGAAGCCCTCTCCGCGATCGCCCGCCGCCGCCAAGGCCCGCCCTGGGACCCCCGCCAGCCCCTGCTCGACGGCCGCTAGAGCGCTGAGGCCGTCGACCTGGACGCACAGGCGGGGCAGCTCGACAGCGACGCGGTGAGCGCGACCAACAGCGGATGGGTGAGGCTGCGGGAGCAGCGGCATGGACCACGGCGGACGTCGCGGAAGTGTCACACCGGGACACACCGGCTTGACCAGCCGTGTCATCATTCTGGCTACCGAATCTTGTGGGGCCAGCGGGGGTAGGGCGCGGATCGATGGGTGAGTTCGTGGACGCGGCGCTCGGTTTTCCGGCCGTGCTGTTCACTTTCCTCCTGGTGGTCGTCGTCGGCTACTGGATCCTCGTGCTGCTCGGCGCGCTCGACATCGAGGCGCTCGACTTCGACGCCGACGGCGATGTGTTGGGCGGCATGGGCTTCGCCGGCGTGCCGGTGGCGGTCACCGCCTCGCTCCTCATCGCGATCGCCTGGTTCGTCAGCCTTGCCGGCACTGTGCTTTTCGGCGGCGTGCTGCTGCTCGCGATCCTCGCTCTGCTCGTGGCGCTCGCGGTCGCGTGGTTCGCCACGCGGCTGCTCGTCAAGCCGCTTCAAAGGCTCTTTCCCAGCGGGCCGGAGGCATCCCGCGCCGACTTCGTCGGGTCGGTGTGTGTCATCCGCACCGGGCGAGTCAGCCAGACTTTTGGCCAAGCGGAGGTTACCGCCGCCGACGGTTCCTCAGCGATCATCCAGGTGCGGCAGACCGGCACCGACACGTTCAAGTCGGGCACCGCCGCGCTGATTTACGAATACGACGCCGACGGGGAGTTCTTCTGGGTCACCCCCGTCCCACACCCCGAACCACACGGATAAAGAGGGACCCCTCATGGACGTCATCACCACCGGCTTCGGCGTGCTCGTCGCCGTCGTGCTTCTCGTCGTCATCGTGTTGCTGTTCATGGTGAGCCGGCTGTTCCGCAAGGTGGAGCAGGGCAAGGCGCTCATCATCTCGAAGATCCGGAAGGTCGACGTCACGTTCACCGGCGCGGTCGTGCTGCCGGTCTTCAACAAGGCCGAGATCATGGACATCTCGGTCAAGACGATCGACATCGAGCGCACCGGTAACGAGGGGCTCATCTGCCGCGACAACATCCGAGCCGACATCCGGATCACATTCTTCGTGCGGGTGAACAAGACGGTCGAAGACGTCATCAAGGTGGCGCAGGCCATCGGCACGGCGCGGGCCAGCGACCAGGAGACGCTTCAGGAGCTGTTCAACGCGAAGTTTTCCGAGGCGCTCAAGACCGTAGGCAAGCAGCTCGACTTCGTCGACCTGTACACGAAGCGGGACGAGTTCCGTGACCAGATCATCGCGGTGATCGGCACCGACCTCAACGGGTACAGCCTCGAAGACGCGGCGATCGACTTCCTGGAGCAGACGCCGATGGCCCGGCTCGACCCGGCCAACATCCTTGACGCGCAAGGCATCCGGAAGATCACCGAGCTGACCGCGATCGAGCACGTGCGGACCAACGAGTTCCAGAAGACCGAAGAGAAGGAGATCACCCGCCAAAACGTCGACGCCCGCCAGGCGATCCTGGAGCTGGAGCGGCAGCAGGCGGAGGCGGAGATCAAGCAGCGCCGCGAGGTCGAGACCATGCGGGCCCGCGAGGAGGCGGAGATCTCCCGGGTACGGGCGGAGGAGCGCCAGAAGGCCGAAGGCGCCAACATCCGGGCCGAAGAGCAGCTGGGCATCCAGATGGAAAACAAGGCCCGCGAGATCGCGGTCGCGGAGAAGAACCGCGAGCGGGTCATCGCGATCGAGACCGAGCGGATCGAGAAGGACCGCATGCTCGAGGTCATCGCCCGGCAGCGGGAGACCGAGCTGACCACGATCTCCAAGGACAAGGAGGTCGAGGGCGAAAAGCGGCTGATCGCCGAGGTGGTGCGGGAGCGGATCGCGGTCGAGAAGACGGTCGCCGAGCAGGAGGAGAACATCAAGCGCCTGCGGGTGGTCGAGGAGGCCGAGCGGGTGCGCCAGGCGACCGTCATCCAGGCCGAGGCCGAGGCGCAGGAGGCGTTGGTCAAGGACATCAAGGCGGCGGAGGCGGCCGAGGCGGCGGCCAAGCACAAGGCCCGCGAGGCGCTGGTGCTGGCCGAGGCGCGGCAGCAGGCGGCCGAGCTCGACACCCGGGCGAAGATCCGGCTGGCCGAGGGCGCACAGGCCGAGGCGGCCGCCGCCGGGCTCGCTGACGTGCAGGTGCGCGAGCGCGACGCGGCCGCCATCGAGAAGGTCGGCCGGGCCGAGGCCGCCGTGGAGCGGGAGAAGGCGCTCGCCACGGCCGAGGGCACGGAAAAGCTGGGCAGGGCGGAGGCCGCGGTCGAGCGGGAGAAGGCCCTCGCGCTGGCCGACGCGGTGCGCGAAAAGCTGAAGGGCGAGGCCGAGGGTCTCACCGAGAAGGCCGCCGCGATGGCCGCGCTCGACGAGGCGACCCGCGAGCACGAGGAGTACCGCCTGCGGCTGGAGGCGGAGAAGGAGATCCGGCTCGCCGGCCTCGACGTGCAGCGGCAGATCGCCGAGTCGCAGGCGTCGGTCGTGTCGAAGGGCCTGGAGAAGGCGAACATCGACATCGTCGGCGGCGACAGCATCTTCTTCGACCGGCTGATGAGCTCGATCACCGCGGGCAAGGCGGTCGACGGCTTCGTCGGCCACTCCGACGTGGCGCAGACGCTCGCCAAGCCGTGGCTCGACGGGTCGGCCGACTTCACCAAGGATCTGGCCGAGATGCTCAAGTCGCTCAACACGGCCGACGTGCAAAACCTGACGCTCTCCGCGTTCCTGCTCCAGCAGATCAAGTCCGGCGGTGCCGACGCGGAAAAGCTGAAGGAGTTGCTCCAGGCCGCGAAGCGGCTCGGCCTCGCCGACGCGCCCCTGGCTGAGCTGAACGCGAAATGACGGTAACCGCCGAGGCTTCTCCGAAGCTCGACGTCGGCACGTACGAGGTCCTGCGCGGCCGGCTCGCCGATCGTTCGGCCGAGCTGGCCCGCCGGGCGGAGGCGCTCAACGCGCGCCGCCTGGAGGTGTTCGGCAGCGCCGAGATGCGGCTTGTCGGCACCGAGCGGATCCGTACGGAAAACAACTGCGTGCCGCGCGACATCGTGTCGATCGGCGGGCTGATGCTCTTCGGCTACAACGTGTTCATCGGGCTCAAGCCGGAGACGACCGTCGACGACGTGTTCGCGGTGCACGCGTTCAGCCGCGACGGCGAGGCGTTTCGCTTCGAGCCGGCCGGCGAGGTGCCGTGGCTGCGCGACCCGCAGTTCCTGCGCGACTTCGGCGAGCTGTACCGGTACTACAAGGAGACCCGGCTGCTCCAGCTGCGCCGTCTCGACGGCCGGCTGCTCGCGATCTTCCAGACCGGTCCCAACATCGAAGACATCCGGGTACTGCGGTGGCAGGTGGCCACCGACGGTGCGGTGTCCTACATGGACAACCGGGGCGAGCGCGACCACACGTTTCCGTCGCCGCACGACTTCGAGTGGGTCGAGACCACCCGGGAAAACCACGTGCTCGGCCGCCACCCGCACATCTCCATCGCCGACGAGGTCTTCGTGGAGGCGGTCGGCGGCAACCTCACCGTCAAGGTGGAAAACAACACCGAGACCGGTGAGGGCATCTACGCCGAGCCGGTCGACGAGCCGCTCCAGAGCCTCGCCGACGCCGACATCCACTACGCGCGGGTCGGGCCGCTGATCCTGCTGCGGGTGCGGCCGTACAAGGAGACGGTCTGGCGCCACCTCGTCTTCAACACCCGCACCAAGACCGTCGTGCGGCTCGACGGCATCGGGCAGGCGTGCCAGCGGCTGCCCGAAGACCACGGCATCATCTTCCCCGGCGGCTACTATCTCGCGACGGGCGTCAACAAGACGTTCGACACCGACGTGGCGAGCCTGGAGTTCGACCGGGTCATCCGCTCGACAAACGGGGAGGACGTGCTCTACGTCTTCCACGCGCGGGCCGAGGGTCGCTCGCTCCTGTTGCCGTACAACGTGATCCGCAAAGAGGTAGCCACGCCGATCCCGTGCCACGGCTACTCGCTCTTCGACGACGGCACGCTCGTGGTGTTTCGGGCGACGTCCGAGGAGCCGACCCGGGTGCACCCGATGCAGGTGTGGCAGACGCCGTACCTGTCCGACACGTACGCGGCCGCGCAGCCGGTCGGCACCGGGCCACTTGAGCGGGTGGGCAACGCCGACCTGGTTCGCGGCATCTCGGACTGCCTCTCGGTGGCCCGGATGACCGACGAGATGCGGCCCTCCACCGGCGTCTTCGAGAGCCTGATCGCGACCTGCGCCCGCATCTTCGACCACTACCACTGGCTGGGCGAGCAGGAGCTCGGCGACCTGCGCACGCCGCTGTCGGAAGTGCGGGCCACCGCCGAGCAGGTGCTCGACGAGTTCGAAAAGGTGCAGGCGCTCACCACGCAGGCCGCCACCGCACTGGAGGAGGCGTCCGGCCGGATCCAGTCGCTGATCCGCCGCACCCGTGGCGAGGCTCCACAGTCGACGGACGGCTGGGTGGCGCAGCTGGCCGACCTCCGCTCGGCGCAGGGCCATCTGGTGACGCTCCGCGAGCTGCGCTACGTGGACATCGCGCGGATCGACGAGCTGACGCGGGTACTCGACGACGAGCTGGCATCCGCCGCGAAGCGCGCGGTGTCGTTCCTCCAGCGCGACGACGCGTTCACCGGATACCACGCGGAGATCGACCGGCTCGTCGCCGAGGCCGAGGGCATCGCCACCGTCGCGGCGGCCGAGCCGCTCGGCGATCGGCTCGGTGCGCAGGCCGAGGGGATGCAGGTCATCACCGAGGTGGTCGGCTCGCTCGACATCGCCGACGCCACGGTGCGCACGAGCATCCTGGAGCGGATCGGCGAGGTGCTCGGCGGCGTCAACCGGGCCCGGGCCACATTGGAGGGCCGGCGCAAGGAGCTGCTCGCCACCGAGGGGCGGGCCGAGTTCGCGGCGGAGTTCGCGCTGCTGGGCCAGGCCATCACGGGCGCGCTCGCGGTCTCGGACACCCCGGAGCGCTGCGACGAGCAGCTCGGCCGGCTGCTGCTCCAGCTGGAAAACCTCGAGTCGCGCTTCGGCGAGTTCGACGACTTCCTCGCCGACCTCGGTGCCAAGCGCACCGACGTGTACGAGGTCTTTTCCGCGCGCAAGCAGGCGTTGCTCGACGAGCGGGCGCGCCGCTCCGACCGGCTCGTCGACTCGGCCGACCGCATCCTCGCGAGCGTGCACCGGCGGATCGCCGTCCTGAAGACGATCGACGAGGTCAACACGTACTTCGCCGGCGACCCGATGGTGGCCAAGCTCCGCTCGGTGGCGCAGGACCTGCGCGACCTGGGCGACGCGGTGCGCGCCGAAGAGCTCGACGGCCGGATCAAGGCGGCCCGCCAGGAGGCCGGGCGCAGCCTGCGCGACCGCCTCGACCTCTACAGCGACGGCGGCGAGACGATCGCGCTGGGCCGGCACCGTTTCGCGGTCAACACCCAGTCGATCGACCTCACGCTCGTGCCGCAGGACGGGCGGATGGCGGTCGCGGTCACCGGCACCGACTACCGGGCGGCCGTGCGTGACGAGGCGTTCGAGGCCACCCGCCCCTACTGGGAGCAGCTGCTGGTCTCGGAGACGGCGGAGGTGTACCGGGCCGAGTTCCTCGCCGCGTCGATCCTCCTCGACGGCGACCTCGACGTCCTGCACGAGGCCGCGGTCGCCGACGGCGGCTTACGCGATCTGGTGCGCCGCACCGCCGAGTCGCGCTACGACGAGGGGTATGAGCGCGGGGTGCACGACCAGGACGCGGCCGCGATCCTGGATGCCCTGCTGCGCCTGCACGCCGGCGCCGGCCTGCTCCGCTACCCGCCCGCGGCCCGCGCGGCCGCGCAGCTCTTCTGGGCGTACGGCACCGACGAGGCCGCCCGCGCCGCGTGGTCCACGAGGGCGGGTTCGCTGGCTCGAGCCCGTGCCGCGTTCGGCGCCGCGCCGGCGATCGAAGAGCTGCGCGCTTCGCTCTCTTCGGCGGTGAGCGCGTTTCTGCGTGAGCGCGGCCTTTCCGTGGATGACCACCTCGCCGGTGAGTACCTCTTCGAAGAGCTGGCGAGCGCGCCGTTCGGCTTCGTCACCAGCGCCGGCGCCCGCGACCTGCTCGACCGCTTCCACCGCGCGAAGGTGGAGTCCTTCGTCGAGGATCTGCGTGCGCTCGGCGACGACCTGGCCGCCCGGCACCAGCTCGCGTCCGCCTGGCTCTCCGCGTTCGTCGGCGACACACCCGCGCCGGAGCTGCCGGAAGCCGTCGCCATCACGCTCTGCGGCGCCGAGGTGCCGCGCCACGACTCGTCCGCCGTCCTGTCCGCCACTGTGGACGGTCTGCTGGGCACCCACCCGCGGATCGCCAGCCGCAAGCTGGACCTGCGGCTCGACGAGGTGCTGGCCCGGGTGCGCCGCTTCCGGGCCGAGCGGGTCCCGGGTTTCCGGGCGTACCAGCGGCAGCGCAACGACCTCATCGCCCGCGAGCGCACCCGGCTGCGCCTGGCCGAGCACCAGCCGAAGGTGATGAGCGCGTTCGTCCGCAACCGCCTGCTCGACGAGGTCTACCTGCCGCTGATCGGTGACAACCTGGCCCGCCAGCTCGGCGCGGTCGGTGACGCCAAACGTACCGACCAGATGGGCCTGCTGCTGCTCATCTCGCCGCCCGGCTACGGCAAGACCACGCTGATGGAGTACGTGGCGAGCCGTCTCGGCCTGGTCTTCGTGAAGGTCAACGGTCCGGCGCTCGGTCACGCGGTCACCTCCGTCGACCCGGCCGAGGCGCCCAACGCCACCGCCCGGCAGGAGGTGGAGAAGATCTCGTTCGCCCTGGAGATGGGCAACAACGTGCTGCTCTACCTCGACGACATCCAGCACACCTCGCCCGAGCTGCTCCAGAAGTTCATCTCGCTCTGTGACGCGCAGCGCCGGATGGAGGGCGTGTGGGACGGGCGCACGCGCACATACGACCTGCGGGGCAAGCGGTTCGCGGTGTGCATGGCGGGTAACCCGTACACGGAGTCGGGCCAGCGCTTCCGGATCCCGGACATGCTCGCCAACCGCGCCGACGTGTGGAACCTCGGCGACGTGCTCTCCGGCAAGGAGCAGCTCTTCGCGCTCAGCTACATCGAAAACTCGCTGACCGCCAACCAGGTGCTGGCCCCGCTCTCCACAAGGGACCGTGGTGACATCGAGCTGCTCGTGCGGCTGGCGAAGGGCGACGAGTCGGTGCGGCCGGACCAGCTCCAGCACCCGTACTCCGGGGTCGAGCTGGAACAGATCCTCGCCGTGCTGCGCAAGCTGCTGCGCGTGCAGCAGGTCGTGCTCACCAACAACCAGGCGTACATCGCCTCGGCCGCCCAGTCGGACGCGTCCCGCACCGAGCCGCCGTACCAGCTCCAGGGGTCGTACCGAAATATGAACAAGCTCGCCGAGCGGATCGTGCCGGTGATGAACGAGGAAGAGCTCGAAGCCGTCATCGACGACCACTACCTGGGCGAGGCGCAAACGCTGGCCGCCAACGCGGAGGCCAACCTGCTCAAGCTCGCCGAGCTGCGCGGGCGGCTGACCGGCGAGCGGGTCGAGCGGTGGGCCGAGGTGAAGGCCGGCTACCTGAAGGCCCAAGCGCTCGGCGGCGCCGGCGACGACCCGATGAGCCGCGCCGTGGGCGCCGTGGGCCTGCTCGCCGACCGCGTGGGCGCGGTGGAGTCGGCGATCGACCGTGCCGCCGAACGCCTCCAAGAGCCAGCCTCCTAGGGGCGAGACCGCTGCTCCCGCGGCCTCACCCGTCCGCCGCCGGTCCCGCTTCCCCCTCCCGCCCTGTCCTGCCCTCAAGAGGGCAGCCCTCTCACTGTCTGGGCGGGTATACGGGACCCCTGCGGAGAATTCACGCCCAAGAGGGCTGCCCTCTTGGGGCTTGGTGGGGCTTGGTGCGCGGAGGTGGCAGTGGAGGTCGGGGATTTCGGCTCGTCCTGCGAGCCGCCGACCTCCGCGGTCTCCGGCGGGAGCAGCGGTCCGCCGCTGACGCGGACCGGGAAATCTGTTTCGAGATCTTGACCCGGAAGGTCTCTAGGACGACAAGGTGTGGAGGATGCCTTCGCAGCTGCGCACGACGACGCCGGCGGCCCGGCGCTGCTCCAGGCTCAGCAGCGGGTCTTCGGTCTGCTCCTGCCACCGCGTCAGCGCGTCAGTGGCCAGCTCCCACAGCTGGCCGGGATTGGTGCGCGGGTCGACGCCAAGCCGTGCGGCAGGTGCGGTGCCGCCCTCCCCGACGAGGCGGCGCGCCTCCGCCTCCAGCTCCGCGCCGAACTTGATCCGGTGCCCCTGGAGCGCCGCGACGAGCCGCAGTTCGCGGAAGTCGTGCGCGTTGGTCAGCGTGTGCTCCAGGTCGGCGAGGAGCTTTTCGCTGCCCGGGCGGGGCTCGGCGCGGAGCACCGACTCCAGCGCGGTGAGCGCCGAGCGGGCCTTGAGCGCGTCGGCCCGGTCGACGAAACACCGGCCGACCGCTTCCCGCAGCTCGCTGAGGCCGCTGCGGCGCACCAGCTCGGCGGCCAGCCCGGCGCGCGTGTCGGTGCCCGTGCCGGTGCGGATCAGCGTCGTGGCGAGCCGTACACCGAAGATGCCGAGCCGGTCGAGCAGGTCGACGCGGGTCTCCACGTCGACCTGCGCGGGAAAGTCTTCACCGGTGAACCTGTCGGTGGTCAGCAGGTACGGCTCCAGCTCCGGCCGTGGGGTACGGGCCAGTGTGGACAGTGCCGAGAAGTCACGGTCGCTCAGCACCCGGCCGGCCAGCGCGAGCAGGCCGCCGAGCGCCACTACGGCCAGGCAGAGCGAGCCGACGTGGTGGTCGCGGTGGTGTTTGCGGGCCAGTTGCTTCGCCGCGAGCAGCGCGTCGATGCGGCCGCCGCCGATCTCGTCGGCCCGGGAGAGGACGAGGATCACGTTGACCGGTGCGGCGCGGGCGACCGTGCCGTCCTGTGCCGCTTCCAGCCACTCCAGGTCGGTGCCGCGCCCGTCGCGGGTCAGGTAGAGCACCGCGTCCGCGTCGCGCAGCACCTTGTCGCCGGACTCCGGCAGCGCCGGGGTGTCCACAATGGTGGCGTTGCGCAGCGCCCGGCTGGGCCAGGTGACCACCAGGTCGTTGACGGGCGCCGGCTGCCACCGCCGGATGTCCACCCGCAACCCGTTCGCCGTGCGCGCGACCGGCAGCTCGACCCCCGCCGGGTACGCGGTGGCGTGCGGCTCGGGCCCGTCCTGGTACCAGGTGAAAACCTGCTCGGCGTCGGGCACCTCGATGGGTGCGACCTCCTCGCCGACGATCGCGTTGACTAATGTGGACTTGCCCGCCTGCCAGGGACCGGCGATCGCGATCCGCAGCGGCTCGTCGAACCGGCTCAGGTGGTGGCGCAGCTGGTCGGTGGCGGGCGGGCTGTCGTGGTAGAGGTCGAGCGCTTCGTGCATGAGGCGCCACACCGACTCTTCCAGAGCTGATGTCACGCGGGGTCCCCGCATAAACGTGGAGCGCAGCGGAGCGTTGTCGTGGGGTGCTTCATCCAACCGGCTCCAGGGGGCGACGCTGCTGCGGCACGCGGGGGCTGCCGAGCGCGGTCAGGGCCTGGGCCCGCTCGTACAGCGCGGCGAGCCGGCGCATCTGCTGCTGCACCTCGCGCTTGCGCTGCTCGCGCTCCAGCGCGTCGGCGTCCGCGGCCTGCTTCGCCGTGCGCAGCGAGTCGACGATCGCCTCCTGTAGCTGCTCGGTCAGCCCGGTGAAGTGGTCGCGCAGCGCCCGCTGCACCCACCGCGCGGTGTCTTTGCACTCCTTGTTGAGCCGCAGGAAGAAGTCGTCGACGTGCCGCTGCGACGCCACCTTGGCCGCGGCCTGGCGGCGGCGCAGCATCGTCTTGCCCTCGTCGCGGATGGTCTTGCCGCCGAAGAGCGCGCCGGCGCCGAGGGAGACCGGGTTGATCAGCGGCATGCCGGCGAGCGTCGTGGCGAGGCCGAACATGAGCAGCCCGCCGTACGAACCGCGGAGGCCGCTGAAGATCTTCTGTACCGGCGTGAACTTCTCCACGCTCGGCCGCTCGATCTCCTCCAGCTGCTCGGCGAGCCGGTCGGGGATGCCCGCCCGCCACTCGGGGAGGATGTCGGCGCCGTACCGGACGAAGTGGTCGGCGACCCGGCCGGTGATCCAGTCGCACCGCTGCACCAGCCACGCGAAGTTGGCCTCGGCGGCCTCGGTCAGGCTCTGCTCCATCCATGCCTGGTAGTCGTCCCAGGTCTTCAGCGGGTCGGCCGTCTCGAACGCCTCGTCGACCTTGCGCATGATCTGCCTGGTGCGGTCGCGCAGGTCGTACTCGATGTCGGACATCAGATCCGTCATCTCGTCGGACAGCGTGTTTTGCCAGCGGGTGGCGCAGCGGCGCAGCTCGTCGAGCCCGCGCTGCGCCTCGTACAGCCGGTGCAGCGACCCGGAGTCCTCAGTGGACATCTCGGCGCGCAGTGGTGCGGCGAGCTGCTCGATGACCGTGCTGGCCATCAGTCCGACCGCCGCGGGTGCGAGCACCTCGCCCTTGGAGCCCTGCTCGCGCTTGAGCCGGGCGATCAGGTCGGGGAAGCCGGACTCGGCGTTGACCGCCTTGTCGTTGGTGCGCGCGGCCTGTAGCCGCAGCGTCGCCGACACGGGAACGAGTGTGGCCGGCACGCCGGCGCTCGCGAGGTGCTCCCTGTTGCGCTCCGCCACGGCCCGCCAGTGCGGCGAGATGTCGATCTTGGTGAGCGCGACGACCACCCGCGGGTGCGACTGCATGATCTGGAGCAGCAGGTTGACCTCGGAGACGGAGAGCTCGCGGGTCGCGTCGGTGACCATCACCACGACGTCTGCCCGGCCCACCGCGGCGATGCCCGCGCCGGTGGTCGGGTCGTCGCCATCGGCGCCCGGGGTGTCGATGAGCACGATGCCGCTGGCCAACAGTCCACGAGGGACACCGATCTCGGCGTGCACTTCGCTCGCGCCCGGCCGCCGGCCCGGCGTCGTGGCGCTGATCCGGGCGGCGATGTCCGCGACGGGCATCGGCACGCGCTCGTCCGCGTCGCCGTCGTGCACCAGCGCCGCGGAGGGCGACTCCGCGTGCCGCACGACCGTGGGGATCGCCGTGGTGAGCCCGTCGCCGACGGGGCAGACCGGCGCGTTTATCAACGCGTTGACGAGCTGGCTCTTACCCTGCTTGGGCTCGCCCACGACAAGCACGCGCAGGGTGGGGTCCAATAGCTGCTCCCGCTTTTGCAGGAGCCACCGGACCAGGTCGGTGCGGCTGTGCGCCGCGCATACCCGAGCCGTCTCGTCGAGGGTGTCGAGCCAGATCGGTGCCATCACCGGACCAAGTCTGCTGATTTCCACTCATATATCAAGAGGGATGGGAGACCGGGCCCGAGTCCGGCCTCCCATCCCTGGGACCGCGGTAACGCTTAGAAAACCAGCCGTGACGCCGGGTCGTTCAGGCAGTGACGGCGGGTTTTTCAGACGAAATCAGAACAGGATGTCGGTGACGCCGAGGAGGCCGCCATCGGCGTGCGTGTCGGCGGTCGCCGAGCCGTGCACGGTGCCGTGCACGCCAGCCGAGCCGTGCGCCTCGGCGCCGCCGCCCAGCAGGCCACCCACGCCGACGCCGTCGAGCGTGCTGTCCACGGTGCTGGTGGCGCCGCTCAGCAGCGAGTCGCTGCCCAGGGTGTCGTTGAGCTCCGGCAGGTCGACCGGGGGAACGCCGACGCCGGCGGTCACCGAGCCGACCAGGCCGGTCACGCCGTCGAGCTGCCCGTCGACGGTGCCCAGGGTGTCGTCGGTGGTGCCGAGGACGTCGTCGACGGGCGCACCCGGGACCAGGCCGGTGGCGGTGCCCAGCGTCGCGTCGACCGTGCCGGTCGCGTCCGCGCCGATCGGACCGACCACATCGGAGTCGAGCGTGCCGGCCACGTCGTGCACGCCGGAGAGGTCGACGGATGCGCCCGAAGTGCTTGCCGCGACGCCGATGCCGGGGATGATGCCGGTCGTCGCGAGGCTGATGCCGCTGGTGTCCACAGTGATGGCACCCACCGCGGCGACGTTGACGTTCGCGTCGGCGCTGGGGGCGGGTACGCCGAGCGAGAGCTGCTGCGTGACCGACTGGAGCTGGCCGATCGCGTTGGTGGTGTCGCCGAGTGCGGCCACCTGGCCGAGGCCGAGGTCGCTCGTCGGCGCCAGGCCGGTGATCCCCTGTACCGGCGCGTAGTCCACGACCAGGGGGACCACGTCCTGCACGTCCGCGGCGGTGATGTCACCGAGCCCCGCGGCGTTGAGCGTGCCCTCGGGGTCCAGCTCGAAGGCCGAGCGCGCCTCGGGGTTGGTGAGGAGGTTCAGCACGAAGTCGTGCAGTGTCTGGGTCGATTCCATGCCGCTGACCGTATGAGGGCGCCAACCGCCGGGCATCGGGGACCGCGCCGGGTTTCCCGGTTAGGGGATTAGGGGGTCCGTCGCGCCAGAATTAGTGGCTCAGCAGGGCGAACATCTCTGGTACGAACGTATGGGTCCGCTGGGAGGAGAGCACTCGGATGCCGTACGTGCTGGGGATCGACATCGGTGGCACGACCACGACCGCCGCCGTCTCGCGTCTGGGTAACGCGAGATGGCTGGTGCCCGAGGTCGTGCGACTCGGGACGAGGTCCACGGCCGTGCCGTCGGTGCTGCACGTCGCGGGTGACGGCGCGCTTACGGTGGGCGAGCCGGTGCAGCTTGACGCTGGCCGGGTCGCGCGCGGTTTCGTCCGGCGCATCGGCGACGACGTGCCGCTCATCGTGGGTGGCGAGCCCTGCACACCGCAGGCGCTCACCGCCGTGCTGGCCATGTGGGTGGTCGAGCGGGTGCTGGCTCACGAGGGGGAGCCGGCTGAGCAGGTGGTGATCAGCCACCCCGCCGCATGGGGCGCGTATCGCCGGGAGCTGTTGCACCGGGCGCTATGGGAGATCGGCCTGGCCAACGTCACGTTGCTGCCGGAGCCTGTCGTCGCTGCCGAGAGTCACGCCGCGAGCGGCTGGAGGGGCCGCACCTTCGGCGTGTACTCCCTGGGCGGCAGCGACTACGAGGCTTCGGTCGTGCGCTGGGCGGAGGGTGTCGGCTTCCAACTCCTCGGCAGTGCGGGCGCGATCGAGCCGTTCGGCGGCGCGGACGTCGACGAGGCCCTCGTCGACCACGTGCGGTCGCGGCTCGACCGGGACCTGCGGGAGATCTTCACGAGCGGCCCGCAGGCCCGGATCGCGCTCTTCGGCCTGCGCCGGGAGTGCCGGCGGGTGAAGGAGGAACTGACCACGTCCACCGAGGCCGAAGTGGTGCTCAGCACGTCCCACGGGCACGTGCGGGTGCCGGTCAGCCGGGCCGAGCTCGAAGAGCTGGTCCGGCCGGCGCTGGAGCTGAGCGTCGAGACGTTGGCGCAGGTGGTGCGGTCCTGCGGCCTGCGGCGGCGCGAGCTGGACGGTGTCCTCCTCGTGGGTGGCGCGGCGCGGATGCCGCTGGTCGCGGAGCTGCTCCGCGCCGCACTGCCCGGGCCGGTCGCGGTGGAGGCCGAGCCGCAGAGCACGGCGGCCGCCGGGGCGGCGCTCGCCGCGGTGCAGGTGCTGTCGCCGCCAAGCGCGTGGCGGCAGGATCCAATGTGGATTCCCGAGCAGCGGGCCATCGAGTCGTCGAACCATGAGCCGCCGCCGTTCGTGCAAGATGGCATGGACGCCGGCCCGCCACCGCGCCCGCCCGTCGACATCACACCGTTGCGACTCCGGCCGACACAGCGCCTCTTCGGCCTGGTAGGAGGCCAAGCTTGAGCTCCCGCATCGTCCAGGCCCCGCGGCTCGTCCTGGATGAACCGACCGCGGCGCTGCTCGACGCGGCCACCGCCGCGCCGCACGCGTCGCTGCGGGTGGCCATTCAAGCACCCGGCGGATACGGCAAGAGCCTGCTGCTGCGGGAGCTGACTCGGATCTACCGCCATGCCGACGTGCCGGTGGTCGACGCGTGGCAGGACGTGTCACCGCAGGACGGTCCGTTCGTACTTGTTTTGGATGACGCCCACAGATTGGGAGACGAGCGGCTGCGCGAGCTGCGCGCGCTCGTCGAAGCGCGCCGGCCCGGCATCGTGCTGGCGTACCGGCCGTGGCCCCGTCCAGCCGCCCTCGCCGAGCTGCTTGAGCTGCTCCGGCTGGACGGGCCACCGCTGGTGCTGAGCCCTTTCACCGTCGAGCAGACCGCGAAGCACCTCGGCGTCGAGGCGGGCGCCACCGCCGCGAAGTACGTGTTCGCGCAGACCGGTGGTGTACCCCGATTGGTGGACCGGCTTGCGCCGGTGGCCGAGCGGCCGGATGCTGGTGTGCCCCCGCAGGTCCTGGTGCAGTTTCGGGCCGACCTCGACGACCTCGACGCCGAGCTGCGCGCGCTGCTGCTCGCCGCCGCCACGGGCGTGGAGCTCCCCACCGACCTGCTCGGCGCGCTGCTCGGCCGCGCACCGGACGCCGTCGACGACCTGCTCGACGCGGCCCGCGCCACCGGACTCCTGGCCCCGGACGGCCGGCTGGTGCCGGTCGCGCGCCGCGCGGTCGCCTCGCTCAGCCCGGCCGCCCACCGCACCGCCGTGTGGCAGCGGCTGGCCGAGCTCCAGCTCGCGCGCGGCGGTGCGGTACTCCCGCTGGTGCGTGCCCTGCGCGAGGCCGGTGTGAGCGGTGGTGGTCTCGCCGCGATGTTCGAGGCCGCGGCCGAAGAGGCCCTCGTCGACGAGCCGGCGCTGGCCGCTGAGCTGTTCGCGGTCGCGGCCTCCGCCGGGCGACCGACCGACGCGCGCCGCGCGCTGGCCGCGGCACTCTCCGGCGACCTCGACTCCGGCCTGCGCCTGGCCGACCGCCTCGTCGCCGCGGAGGGCTCGCCGGACCGCGCGGTGGGCGCGGCGGTATCGGGCTCCGCGCTCGCCCACCGGGGCCAGCTCGGCCGCAGCGCCGAGCTGTACCGGTGGTCGGGCACCACGTCTTCGGTGTCGTTCGCCGCGATCGGCTTCATCGGCACGGGCCAGCTCGGCCGGGCCGACGACCTGGTCCCGCCGGACGGTCCGCCCACGCTGCTCACCGGCGCGGCGGCGCTGATGGCGAGCGGCATCCGGGAGTCCCTTACCGGCTCGGCCACCGCGGCGCTGTCCACATTGGTCCAGGCGGCCGCGCTGCTGGAGCCGGCCGGCCGCGCGGTGCTGCTGCCGGACAGCCCGGCCGCGCTCGCCGCGCTGGTGGCCCTCCACTGTGGCGAGTTGGACACCGGCGAGGCGGTGCTCGACCGGGCCATCGCGGCCGACGTGGGCGCCGCGCTGATGTCCCGCCGCCACCGCCTTTTGCAGGGCTGGATGCAGATGGTGCGCGGCCGCACCGCCGCGGCCGCCGAGCACCTCGCCACCGCCGGCACCCGGCCGCTGGAGCCGCGCGACCTGCTCTTCGCCACCGCACTCGAGGCCGGCATCGCCCGCCGCAACAGCGACCTCGCCGCCCTGCACCGCGCCTGGGCGCAGGCCCGCGAGGCGGTGATGCGGCACCCGGTCGACCTGTACTCGCTGTTGCCCCTCGGTGAGCTGGCCGTCGCCGCCGCCCGCCTGGGCGAGCAGTCCCGCATCGCGACCCACCTGGGCGAGGCGTGGCGGCTGCTCGACCGCATCGGTCGCCCACCACTGTGGACGGCGCCGCTGCACTGGTGCGGCCTGCACGCGGCCATCATCGCCGAGGAACCCACAACTGCCGATGAACACGCCGCCGCGTTGGTGGCGACCGCCAAGCACAGCCGGTACGGTGCGGTGGTAGCGGCAGCGGCGGAAAGTTGGCTGGAGACACTGCGCGGGGCGGTCGATCCGGCCAAAGTGGAGGCTGCCGCCAGGGGGTTGCACGGTGCGGGACTCTGGTGGGACGGCGCCCGGCTGGCGGGGCAGGCGGCGATCCGTACGTCGGACCGCAAGGCCATGACCGCGTTGCTCGATTGCGCCCGGTTGCTCCAGGGCTCCGCCCGCGGAGGCGGTTCCTCGACGGCGGCGCAGCCGGCCGTGGCGCAAGTCACAGAGGCGTTCACCGCGCCTGCGGAGAGCCTGCTCAGCGAGCGCGAACAGGAGGTGGCGGATCTGGTACTCGACGGCCTGACGTATCGACAGATCGGCGACCGCCTCTTCATATCGGCCAAGACGGTCGAGCACCACGTGGCACGCATGCGCCAGCGGCTGGGCTGCGCCAACCGCGGCGACCTGCTCGCCAAGCTGCGTGCCATGACCGCGGACCGGCCGGGCGCAGCGTCGCGCCGGGCCCCTTGGCCGCGCCGCCCGATGGACTGAAGATTTTCGACGAGGGGGAGACGACGTGGCGCACCCGGCGGTTACGAGCGATGACCTGGCATGGCTTCTCGACGACGTCGTCGACCGCGTTCGCGGTGCCGAGCATGCCGTAGCGATTTCCCCCGACGGCCTCCTGCTGGCCGCCTCCCGCCACGCCGGCCCGATGGCCGCCGACCAGCTGTCCACTGTGGCCGCGGGCCTGTACGCACTGGCGGTCGCCGCCGGCCGCCACACCGAGAGCGGCGCCGTCCGGCAGATCACCATCGAGATGCGGGAAAAGTTCCTCTTCGTGACCGCCACCGCCGGCGGCGCCATCCTGGCCGTCGTCTTCGAGGCCGACTCCGACGTCGACGCGATCGCCTACGAGATGGCACTCTTCGCCGGCCGCGCCGACCACCACCTGCCCGCGTTCACCGCACTCGCCGCCTCGTCGTAAAAATCCCAGGCCGGGAGATCAGCGCTACCGCGACGTCCGCCGTGGTCCAGGCCGTTGCTCCCGCGGCCTCACCCGTCCGCCGCCGGTCGCGGTTACCCCTCTTTCCGTGGGCGGCGTTTGCCCGCCGCCGGCTGGCTAGTTGTCGGTGAGGGCTGCGCGGCAGCGGTCGGCGTGGGTGGTGACTCGCTGGCAGAGGCGCTCGGCCAGCTCACCAGGCGCGCTGTGTGCCGCCGCCTTGAACGCATCCGGTATGCGGGCTGCGAGATCGTCGATTCGCGTCACGGTGGCATCGGGGTCGAGCCCGCCGCCTTCGGCCAGCCGGCGCCAATGCCGCGCGCGGATCGCCGCGATCCGGTACTCGCCACCGATGCGCATCGCCATCCGCAGCTTCGGGGCGTGCATCTCGTCGTAGGGCAGAGCGCTGGCCAGGTCGTAGAGCGGCGCCAGTCGCACCTCAGAGCCGGAGAGCAGCAGGGAGTAGTTCTTGGCGTGGGCATCCGTGCCCGCGATGATCCAGTTGAACGCCAGTGCGTCCACGAACCGGCGGCGGCAGCTGTCCGACCGGAGCAGGCCCAGGATCTGCTCCGGGCCGGGGCCGCCCTCGCTCTGGTACTTGATCACCGGTGGGATCCCGAGTGCCTGGCACAGGTCTTCCTGGTGCAGCCGGCGGATCGCGCCGTCCGCGCGCGGGAGCCGGTCATAGCGGTCGACGACGATGACCCGCTCGCCGTCGAACGACGCGATGCGCGAAGCCGCCGCGTCGAGGCCAAGACCACGGGCGGCTTCGAATTCGGCGTCATAGGTCAGCGTCAGTTCGCCGTTGCGGTCCTGCCTCACCGCCCCGGCGATCTGACCGTCCATCAGGACGACGAGTGCCATGAACCACACCATGCCCGACACGGAGTGTGGTGGGTGAGCGGCAATCAGGTGGTGGCGGCGAACGCCTCCTCGAGGATTTCCAGGCCGCGCTCCAACGTCGGGTCGTCGATCACCAGGGGCGGCAGGAAGCGCAGCACGTTGCCGTACGTGCCGCAGGTCAGCGTGAGCAGCCCGGCCCGGTGGCAGGCGGCCGAGACCGCGCCCGCCGCGGCCGCGTCCGGGGTGATCGTGCCGGGCTGGACGATCTCGACGGCGAGCATGGCGCCGCGGCCGCGTACGTCGCCGATGCGCGGGTCGTGGCCGGCCAAAGCGCGCAGGCGGGGCACCATCACCGACTCGATGCGGCGGGCGGCGGCAGCCAGGTCGAGCTCGCGCATCGTCTCGATCGCGGCAAGTGCGGCGGCGCAGGCGAGCGGGTTGCCGCCGTACGTACCGCCGAGGCCGCCCGGGTGCACCGCGTCCATGACCTCGGCGCGCCCGGTCACCGCGCCGAGCGGCAGCCCGCCGGCGATGCCCTTCGCGGTGGTGACCAGGTCGGGCTCGACACCCTCGTGCTCGCAGGCAAACCACGACCCGGTGCGGCAGAAGCCGGTCTGGATCTCGTCGGCAACGAAGAGCGCCCCGGCCGCGGCGGTCCACGCGGCCAGGGCCGGGAGGAAGCCGGGAGCGGGCACGACGAAGCCGCCCTCGCCCTGGATCGGCTCGGCGATGACCGCCGCCACGTTGGCCGCGCCGACCTGCTTGTCGACCTGGTCCAGTGCGCGGGCCGCGGCCTCGGCACCGCTCAGGCCGCCGTCCCGGAACGGGTACGACATCGGCACGCGGTAGACCTCGCCGGCGAACGGGCCGAAGCGGTGCTTGTACGGCATGTTCTTGGCGGTCATCGCCATCGTGAGGTTGGTGCGCCCGTGGTACGCGTGGTCGAGCACCACGATGGCCGGCCGCCCGGTGGCGTGGCGGGCGATCTTCACGGCGTTTTCGACCGCTTCGGCGCCGGAGTTGAAGAGGGCCGAGCGCTTTTCGAACCCGCCCGGCGTCAGCGAGTTGAGCGTCTCGGCGACGGCCACATAGGACTCGTACGGCGCGACCATGAAGCAGGTGTGCGTGAAGCGGGCCACCTGTTCGCGCACCGCCGCGACGACGCGGGGCGCCGCGTTGCCGACGGAGGTGACCGCGATGCCGGACGCGAAGTCGATCCACTCGCGACCGTCTACATCGGTCAGCGTGCCGCCGGCGGCGTGATCCACATAGGACGACACGACGCTGCCGACGCCGCGGGCCACCGCCGCCGTGCGGCGCTTGTGCAGCTCCTCTGAGGTGGGCATCGCCTAACCCCAGTTGTGCATGACGTGCTTGAGCCGGGTGTAGTCCTCCAGGCTGTACACGGAAAGATCCTTGCCGTGCCCGGAGTGCTTGAACCCGCCGTGTGGCATCTCGGAGACGAACGGGATGTGGGTGTTGACCCATACGCAGCCGAAGTCGAGCCGGCGGGTCATCCGCATCGCGCGCCCGTGGTCCTTCGTCCACACGGAGGCGGAGAGGCCGTACTCCACGCCGTTGGCCCAGCGCACCGCCTCCTCCTCGTCGGTGAAGCGCTGCACCGTGATCACCGGGCCGAAGACCTCGTCCTGGATGATCTCGTCCTGCTGCCGTACGCCGGAGACGACGGTGGGCGAGTAGAAGAACCCGCGGTCGCCGACCCGCGAGCCGCCGATGCCGAGCGAGGCGTGATCGGGCAGCCGGTCCACGAAGCCGCTTACGCGCGCGAGCTGGTTGGCGTTGTTGAGCGGGCCGTAGAGCACGTCCTCCTCGTCCGGGCCGCCGGTCTTGGTCTCCCGCGCCTGCTCGACGAGCGCGGCCACGAAGTCGTCGTGGATGCCGGGGCCGGCGAGCACCCGCGTGGCCGCGGTGCAGTCCTGGCCGGCGTTGAAGTAGCCGCCGACCGCGATCGCCTCGGCCGCGGCGGCCAGGTCGGCGTCGTCGAAGATCACGACCGGGGCCTTGCCGCCAAGTTCGAGGTGGGTGCGCTTGAGGTCGGGGGCGGCCGCCGCGGCGACCTCCTTGCCGGCCCGGGTGGAGCCAGTGATCGATACCAGCTGCGGGGTCGGGTGGGCGACCAGCGAGCGGCCGGTGTCGCGGTCGCCGCAGACCACGTTGAAGACGCCCGCCGGCAGGAACTCGGAAGCGATCTCGGCGAGCAGCAGCGTGGACACCGGCGTGGTGTCGGACGGCTTGAGCACGACCGTGTTGCCCGCCGCGAGGGCTGGCGCGATCTTCCAGATCGCCATCATCAGCGGGTAGTTCCACGGGGTCACCTGGCCGACGACGCCGATCGGCTCGCGCCGCACGTAGGAGGTGTGACCCGCCATGTACTCCCCGGCCGAGCGCCCCTCCAGCATCCGCGCGGCACCGGCGAAGAAGCGCAGCTCGTCGACCGCGGGCGGGAGCTCCTCCTCGGCGGTGAGCTGGCGCGGCTTGCCGGTGTTGCGCACCTCGGCGTCAACGAGCTCGGCGGTCCGCGACTCCACCGCGTCGGCGAACTTCAACAGCGCCTTCTGCCGCTCCGCGGGCGTGGCGTCGCGCCACGACTCGAAGGCGGTCGCGGCGGCGTCCATCGCGAGGTCGACGTCGCGCTCGGAGGAGACCGGCGCCTGGCCGAAGACCTCGCCCGTGCACGGGTCGACAAGATCGCTGAAGCGGCCGTCGACCGGATCGACGTAGCCCCCGTTGACGAAGTTGCGCAGTACTTGCTTGTCAGTCATCGAGGTCTCCCGGTGAACGGCGGTTATCGCATCTCACCCGCCATCTTCGCGACTGAATTCGCGGCAGACAAGGTGCTTGGCGACTGTTTTCGTTAACCGACTAGAGTTTGACCATGGAGATCACGCCCTTCTACGTGGCCGGGCAGAAGAGCACCAGCGACGACACCCTCGACGTTCACCACCCCTATGACGGTCGCACGGTCGGGCGCACCGCGAACGCCACTCCCGAGCAGGTCGAGCGGGCGGTGGCGGCCGCCGCGGGCGTGGCCGCCGAAGCCTCCGCGCTCCCGGCCGCCGCGCGCGCCGCGGCGCTGGACCACGTCTCCCACCGGCTCGCCGAGCGGGTCGACGAGGTGGCACAGCTGATCACCGCCGAAAACGGCAAGCCGCTCAAGTGGGCGCGCGCCGAGGTCGCACGCGGCGTCTCCACGTTTCGCTGGGCGGCCGAGGAAGCGCGCCGCTTCGCCGGCGAGCTCCAGCGCCTCGATACGGACCCGGCGGCGGCTGGGCGGATAGCCATGATCCGCCGCTTTCCGCGCGGGCCGGTGCTCGGCATCAGCCCGTTCAACTTCCCGCTCAACCTTGTCGCCCACAAGGTGGCACCGGCCATCGCGGTCGGCGCACCGATCGTCCTCAAGCCGGCCCCGGCCACCCCGCTGACCGCGCTGCTGCTCGGCTCGATCCTGGCCGAGACGGACCTGCCGGCGGGCATGTTCTCCGTGCTCCCGGTGCCCAACGATCGCGCCGGCGCGCTGGTCGAGGACCCGCGCCTGCCGGTCGTGTCGTTCACCGGCTCCGGCCCGGTCGGCTACGCGATCCGCGACCGCGTGCCGCACAAGCACGTGACGCTGGAGCTGGGCGGCAACGCGGCGGCCCTGGTCTGCGGCGACTGGTCGTCGATCGAGGATCTGGAATGGGCGGCGCGGCGGATCGCGCTCTTCTCCAACTACCAGGCCGGGCAGAGCTGCATCGCGGTCCAGCGCGTGTTCGTGCACGAATACCTGGAGGACGCATTCGTCCCCCGGCTCGTCGCCGCCGTGGAAGCGCTGAAGACCGGCGACCCGTCCGACGAGACCGTCGACGTCGGCCCGATGATCAGCGAAGACGCCGCGAAGCGGGTGGAGAGCTGGGTCGACGAGGCCGTGGCGGGTGGCGCCACCGTCGTCGCCGGCGGCCAGCGGCAGGGCGCCACCTTCCCACCCACGGTGCTGACCGGCGTGCCGGCCGGCGCGAAGGTGCTCACCGAGGAGGTCTTCGGCCCGGTGCTCGCGGTGGCCCGCGTTCCCGACGACGCGGCCGGGCTGGCGGCCGTCAACGACTCGGCGTTCGGCCTGCAAGCCGGCGTCTTCACGCACAACCTCCAGACCGCGTTCACCGCACACCGCACGCTGGAGGTGGGCGGCGTGATCATCGGCGACGTGCCCTCCTACCGCGCCGACCAGATGCCCTACGGCGGCCTCAAAGGCAGCGGCGTCGGCCGCGAAGGCCTCCGCAGCGCGATGGACGACTACACAGAACCGAGAGTCATGGTCCTGACCGGCATCGACCTTTAGATCAGGTCCCGGGTCCGCGTCACCCGCGGACCGCCGCTCCCGCCGGAGACCGCGGAGCCCGGCGGCTCGCAGGGCGAGCCGAGATCCCCGGCCTCCGCTGCCAGCTCCGCGGGACAAGCCCTTGGGCGTCGCGAAGCGACGCCTCACCAACGGCGGACGGGTGAGGCCGCGGGAGCAGCGGTCTGGACCACGACGGGCGTCGCGGTAGCTCAGAATTTCGATCTCTTGGGGTAGATCCTCTAGGCCTTGAGCGCCGACGAGACTAGGGCTTGGCCTTCCTGCTGGAGTTGGGCCAGGTGGTCGGGGCCTTTGAAGGACTCGGCGTAGAGCTTGTAGACGTCTTCGGTGCCGGAGGGGCGGGCGGCCAGCCAGCCCGACGCGGTGACGATCTTGACGCCGCCGATCGGGGCGTTGTTGCCGGGGGCGTTGGAGAGGACGGCGGTGATCGGGTCGCCGGCGAGCTCGCTCGCGGTTACCTGGTCGGCCGAGAGCTTGGCCAGCACGGCCTTTTCCTCGCGGCTGGCCGGTGCGTCGATCCGGGCGTAGGCGGGCGCGCCGAACCGGTCGGTCAGCTCGGCGTACCGCTCGCTCGGCGAGCGGCCGGTGACCGCGATGATCTCGGAGGCGAGCAGGCAGAGGATGATGCCGTCCTTGTCGGTGGTCCACACCGAGCCGTCCTGGCGCAGGAAAGACGCGCCGGCGCTCTCTTCGCCGCCGAAGCCCACGCTGCCGTCGACGAGGCCGTCGACGAACCACTTGAAACCGACCGGCACCTCCATCAGCCGGCGGCCGAGGTCGTTGGCCACGCGGTCGATCATCGAGGAGGAGACAAGCGTCTTGCCCACGGCGGCGTCCGCGGCCCACCGCGGGCGGTTGCGGTAGAGGTAGTCGATCGCGACGGCCAGGTAGTGGTTGGGGTTCATCAGGCCGCCGTCTGGGGTGACGATGCCGTGGCGGTCGGCGTCCGCGTCGTTTCCGGTGGCCACCTGGAACGCGCCGCGCTGCTCGATCAGCGAGGCCATCGCGTACGGCGACGAGCAGTCCATCCGGATCTTGCCGTCCCAGTCGAGCGTCATGAACCGCCACGTCGGGTCGACCTGCGGGTTGACCACGGTGAGGTCGAGCCCGTGGCGGCTGGCGATCTCGTCCCAGTACGCGACGCTCGCGCCGCCGAGCGGGTCGGCGCCGATGCGCACCCCGGCCGCGCGGATCGCATCGATGTCGACCACGTTGGGGAGGTCGCCGACATAGGTGCCGACATAGTCGTACGTCTCGGTGGTCTCGGCGGCCCGCGCGCGCGTGACGGTGACCCGCCGGACCTCCTTGAGCCCGCTCTCCAGCAGCGCGTTGGCGCGGTCTTCGATCACCTTGGTGACGTCGGTGCCGGCCGGCCCGCCCGACGGCGGGTTGTACTTGAAGCCGCCGTCCTGCGGCGGGTTGTGTGACGGCGTGACGACCACACCGTCGGCCAGCCCGCTCGTCCGACCACGGTTGTAGGTGAGGATCGCGTGCGACACCGCCGGCGTCGGCGTGTAGCCGTCGCGGCTGTCGAGCCGCACCCGCACCCCGTTGGCGGCGAAGACCTCCAGCGCGCTCAGCAGCGCCGGCTCGGAGAGGGCGTGGGTGTCGCGGGCCAGGTAGAGCGGGCCGTCGATGCCGCGCTCCGCCCGGTACTCGCAGATGGCCTGGCTCATCGCGACCACGTGGTCTTCGTTGAACGCCAGCTTCAGGCTGGACCCCCGGTGCCCCGATGTGCCGAACCCGACCCGCTGCCCGGCCTCCGCCACGTCCGGCTTACCGGTGTAGTAGGCCGAGACGAGGTGGGGCACGTCGACGAGATCACCAGACTCGGCGACGCGACCGGCGCGAGGGTGAAGCCGGGCAGTATCGGACACGACGTATCCTCTCGGGAAGTCGGGAAGCGGTTTCGATCGTAGTCGTGTGGGAGGCTTCTGTTGGCGGGCAACATTCGGGTCGTGGCCTTTGACCTCGACGACACACTCGCCGTGTCGAAGTCCCAAATCGACGACCGGATGGCGAAGCTGCTGGCCCAGTTGCTGGCTCAGGTCGACGTCTGCGTGATCTCGGGCGGGCGGTTCGAGCAGTTCGATACCCAGGTGCTGCGCCATCTAGACCTCGATGCCGTCGCGCGTCAGCGGCTGCACCTGATGCCCACCTGCGGCACCCGCTACTACCGCTGGATCGACGGCGGCTGGGGCCTCGTGTACGCCGAGGACCTCACCGAAGAGGCCAAGGAGCGCATCGTCGCGGTGCTGGTCGAGGGTGCGAAGGCGCTCGGCATCTGGGAGCCCGAGCCGTGGGGCGACATCGTCGAAGACCGCGGAAGCCAGGTGACGTTCTCGGCGCTGGGGCAGCGGGCGCCGGTCGACGCCAAGTACGCGTGGGACCCCGACGGCGCCAAGAAGGCGGCCCTGCGTGACTACGCGGCCGCCCGCCTGCCCGACCTGGAGGTGCGTAGCGGCGGCTCCACGTCGGTCGACGTGACCAAGATGGGCGTCGACAAGGCGTACGGCATGGGCAAACTGATCGAGCACCTCGGCCTGGCCATCGAAGAGGTGCTCTTCGTCGGCGACCGCCTCGACGAGGGCGGCAACGACTACCCGGTGAAGGCGATGGGTATCCGCTCCGTGGCGGTGACCCGCTGGCAGGACACCGCGGACTACGTCGAGCGGCTGCTCACCACGCTGCCGGACGGTGTACCCGGGGACGTTTAGGATCATCGCAGCCCCGCCCGCGTTTGGAAGGAGCGTCCGGTGTCGCTGGACACGCAGTTGCTGGAGATCCTCGCGTGCCCAGACACGCATCACGCACCCCTGGAGTACGACGCCGCCGCCGAGACCCTGACCTGCACCGAGTGCGGCCGGATCTTCGAGGTGCGAGACGGCATCCCGGTGCTGCTGCTGGACGAGGCCCGTACCCCGGAGGGCGAGCCCCCTACCCCTGAAGGCGAGAAATGAGCGCGAGCGTGCGCGGCCGCCGCACGGTCGACGAGGCACTGTTGGACAACCCCGACGCCCTGGCGGAAAACGACCCAGGCGGCATGCTGCGGGCCACCGCTTCCGCGGGCGCGCAGGTCCGCGAGACGGCGGCGCTCGCCGCGGAGGCCAACCTGGCCGCGCTGAGTGACGAGGGCCGCCCGCGTGCCGTCGTGATCGCGGGCATCGGCACCGCTGGCCGCACCGGCGAGATCCTCGCGACGGTCGCCGGCCCCCGCTGTCCCGTCCCCGTGATCGCGCACCGCAGCGCCGGCGTGCCCGGCTGGGTCGGCGCCGCCGACGTGGTGATCGCGGTCAGCGCCTCCGGCCGCAGCCCCGAGGCGCTCGGCGCCGCCGAGGCGGCCGCCCGCCGGGGCGCGCGCCTCGTGGCGGTCGGCGCGCCCGACTCGCTGCTCCAGTCGGTGGCGGAGGGCGCGCGGGCGCCGTTCATCCCGGTGCCTCGGCGGGCCCCGGCCCGCGCCAGCCTCTGGGGGCTGACGGTGCCGGTGCTGCTGGCCGCCCGCACGTTCGGCCTGGTGAAGGTCAACGAGGCCGACCTGGCCGAGACCGCGTCGCGGCTCGACGCGGACGCCGATCGCTGCCGCCCGACGGCCGAGTCCTTCGTCAACCCGGCGAAGTCGCTGGCGCTGGGCCTGGCCGGCTCGGTGCCGATCGTGTGGGGCTCGTCGCCGCTGGCCGCGGTGGCCGCCCGGCGCTTCGCCGACACGATCTCCGCGAACGCCCGCTACCCCGTGGTCGCCGGCGCTCTGGGTGAGGCCGGCCGCGGTCGGGTGGGCCTGCTCGACGGCGTCTTCGGCGGCCTGGTGGAGTCGTCCCGCGACATCTTCGCCGACGAGGGGGAGGAGCAGGACGTCACGCGGCTTCGCGTGGTGCTGCTCCGCGACGGCGGCCTCGGCAACGAGGAAGACGCCGACGAGCCGGTCGCGGTCGAGGAGCGGCGGGCCGACGCGGTGCAGACGCTGGCCGAGCGGCGCGGTGTCCGCTGCGACGTGGTCACCGCCGAGGGCGGCTCACCGCTGGAGCGGCTGGCCTCGCTGGTCGCCGTGCCCGACTTCGCCTCGATCTACCTCGCTCTCGCACACGGACTCGACCCCATGGCCGTGCCGGCCGTCACCGAGATGAAGGAGCTGAGCAACCCGTGAGTACCTCCGGCGGCACCAGAGCGATCATCGCAGCGCTGCTGGCAAACCTGGGTATCGCGGTCACGAAGTTCCTCGCGTGGCTGCTCACCCAGTCGTCGTCGATGCTGGCCGAGTCGATCCACTCCGTGGCCGACTCCGGCAACCAGGCGCTGCTGCTGCTCGGCGGGCGCCGGGCGCGGCGGGAGGCCACCCCGCAGCACCCCTTCGGGTTTGGGCGGGAGCGCTACATCTACGCGTTCATCGTCTCGATCGTGCTCTTCAGCCTCGGCGGATGCTTCGCGTTGTACGAGGCGTACCACAAGTGGGGTCACCGGGACGAGGGCATCACACAGTGGCACTGGGTGCCGGTGGTCGTGCTCTCGGCCGCGATCGTCATGGAGTCGTTCTCGTTCCGTACGGCGATCGTCGAGTCCAACCACGTGCGGGGCAAGGCATCGTGGGTCCAGTTTGTCCGCCGGGCCCGGGCGCCCGAGCTGCCCGTGGTGCTGCTGGAAGACCTCGGTGCGCTGGTCGGTCTGATCTTCGCGCTCATCGGCGTGTCGATGACGCTGATCACCGGTGACGGCACCTGGGACGCGCTCGGCACCGCGGCCATCGGCATCCTGCTGGTCACGATCGCGATCGTGCTCGCATTGGAGACCAAGAGCCTGCTGCTCGGGGAGAGCGCCACCCCCGAAGACGAGGCCAAGATCGTGGAAGCGATCACCACGGGCCCGGAGGTCGAGCGGGTCATCCACATGAAGACGCTGCACCTCGGCCCGGAGGAGCTGCTGGTCGCGGCGAAGATCGCGATTCGCGGGCACGAGAGCGGCGAGGACATCGCGCGGCACATCAACTCGACCGAGGCGCGCATCCGCGCGGCCGTCCCGATCGCCCGGGTCATCTACCTCGAGCCGGACATCTACCAGGTGCCGGCCGAGACCGCCCCGGCCGCGGGCTGAGCGGTGCGCCGCCTGTCCGGCCGCGTCCGGCCGTACGCGTGGGGTTCCCGCACCGCGATCGCACGGTTGCAGGGGCGGCCGGTGCCCAGCGAGGGGCCGGAGGCGGAGCTGTGGCTGGGCGCCCATCCGGGCGACCCCGCCACGGTCGACGGGGCGAGCCTGGCCGACCTGATCGCCGCCGAGCCGGAGGGCATGCTCGGCGGCGAGGTGGTGGCGCGCTTCGGCCCGCGCCTGCCGTACCTGATGAAGGTGCTCGCCGCCGCCGCGCCGCTGTCGCTCCAGGCGCACCCGGACGCGGAGCAGGCGCGGGAGCGGTTCGCGGCCGGGCATCCGAGCTACGTCGACGCGTACCACAAGCCCGAGCTGCTCGTGGCGGTGTCGGATTTCGAGGCGCTGTGCGGGTTTCGCGACCCCGCGGCGTCCGCCGCCGCGCTGTCCACTATGGATGCACCCGCACTCAAGCCGGTCGTCGCCGCGCTCGGCCGGGGCGACCTCCGCGCCGCGATGGCCGACCTCGTCGCGCTACCGGCGGCCGCGGTCACCGAGGCGACGGCGGGGCCCGACGCGCCCGCGCTCGTCCGCCGGCTCGCCGCCGGCTATCCGGGCGATCCCGGGGTACTCGTGGCGCTGTTGCTCAACCACGTCACGCTCGCGCCCGGCGAGGCGATCTGGATGCCGGCCGGAAACCTGCACGCGTACCTCGAGGGCACCGGCGTAGAGATCATGGCGGCCAGCGACAACGTGCTGCGCGGCGGTCTGACGCCCAAGCATGTCGACGTGCCCGAGCTGCTGCGGGTGCTGCGCTTCGAAGTGCTGGCCGACCCGGTCGTGCGTCCCGAGCAGGTGGGTCCGGGGATCGTGCGGTGGCCGGCGCCGGTGGAGGAGTTCGCCCTGCACCGCGTGCGGCCGACCGCCGGTGCCGCGGTGCTGCCGGTGCTCGGGCCGCGGGTAGTGATCTGCCTGGCCGGCGACCTGATCGTCGACGACGGCGCAGGCGAGGTGGCGCTGGCCGGTGGCGAGGCGGCCTTCGCCACGGCCGGTCCCGCCGCGCTCACGTTCGTCGGATCCGGAGAGGCGTACGTCGCGTCCGTGCCGGCGTAACTCTGGGCTTCTGGGGTGGGCTCCGTTCCCACCTAGGCGTTTGCGCCATTCGCACACACGTACAGATCAAGAAATTTCCTGATTCGCTTGACACCGCCATAGCGCAATGTAACGCTATAACCACGCAGCGTTATCGCGACGAAAGGTCCGAGTCACGCGCGGGGGAACCAAACCGGGGGGATGCGCGGGGCGGTGGGAGTTGAGCGGAGAGCCCGCTCATGACCCGCCGCCCCGCGCGCTGCGTAGAGTGCCCCGATCCGAGCCCTCTATTTGCGCTTGAGGCCGCCCGCGTATGGTGGTTGCTCGTTGCAACGGACGCGTTCGACAGGAGCTTTCATGACCAGCACTCTGCCGGCGCCGGACGCGTCGGCCTCGGCCCGCCCGCGCACCGTCGCCGAAGGCGACTACAAGGTAGCGGACCTGTCGTTGGCCGGTTTCGGTCGCAAGGAGATCCAGCTCGCGGAGCACGAGATGCCCGGGCTGATGGCCTT
>NZ_JBQHDG010000028.1:0-154627 GCF_052068095.1 Phytohabitans sp. LJ34
CGTCATCCTATGGGCCTGGCACCGGCACTCGGTCTACCGGGATCGATACCTAGCCATGGCCAACGACCCCCTCTGGCACCACCTGACGTTCGTACGAATCCAGTCCCGCAAAGACATCCGCCGCCTGCTGAACAGCATCAACTCTGTTCCATAGACTCGGGCCCGTCACCACGTGGATCGGCACCCGTAGGTGGTACGCGCTGGGCCACGAAGACCACCGGATTCTCTCCCCCGGCAAGCCCACGCCGAAGCAGAAGACCACGCTGCGGGCGGGCCAAAGATGCCCCGGCGCTGAGTCTTCGCCCGCTCGACAGTCGGCATGAGGCCGAATCCGTCTGCCGTCAACGCGCTACCCACCACCGCGGACTAGCCTCGTCAGCGACGGTCGTCGCGGATCTGGTAGACGCGCTCGCGGCTGATCCTCGCGGCCTTGGCGGTAGCGGTGGCGCCCAGGGCGGTCGGCGACTGCGCTTGCTTGACGACGAACCGCCATGCGGCCTCGGTCTTCTTGGCCTGCGCCTCAGCGGCCTCCCGAGCCGCAGTTGCATCCTCCACGATCAGCCGCCAGTCAACCGGCTCGACCTCTACGACGGGCGCGTCGAAACCACCGACGGCTCTCCATCCCGTGGAGGCGATTGACCAGCCATTGTTGGCGAGGGTGGTGATGGCGTCATCGTGGTTCGCCTGGTCTGCGCCGCCCGCGAGAGTTCGGACGGGGTATGCCACGACGGCTTGACCAGCCAGGTCGCCGTCCTCGTGGGCGTAGACCGTGACCTGCAACTGGTGGCCGCCGCGGACGGCGTTGGTGAGGCGCGCGGTGTATCGGATCTGGCCAGTCATGCGTAAAGCATGCTACACAAGTCGGCGCCTGTCAAGCGCGCTACACCATGTCCAGATTTGATCGTCATTCACCCACGACGCGGACGGCTACCGCCGGCGTGAGCTGGTGGAGGCGCGCCCGAGGGCGGCCCGGGCCTCAACGTCGACGAACCATGGGTGGCGGCCATGGCCAGCCATACCGCCGATTGGCGGATTTGCCCCCGTCGCCCCGACAGAGGAGCAGCGCATCATCCGAACTGCAGCAGCGCAGACCGCCCGGCGCGCACGGACCGCGGCATGACAGTGCGACTGTCGGGCGCTTTGTGATCGAGCCGGTCAACCCGGGGGGCAGCCGAAGCAAACAGGTGCACTGCGTCGCTCTTCACGCGCACCGATGTGCCCTTCACCATTTCGCACGATAGACATACTCTGGTCGTCGTGGCTACGAAACTGCTCCGAGTACCGGCATTGCGACGCTGCAAGGGTACCTCAGGAGTACACGCACTACAGGCTCGTGTTCGTTTGGACCGAGCATGGGCTCAACTTCGTGTCGACGTGGGCCAAGATCAACATACATCGGCGGTGGATGAATTCTGGGTCACCTGGATCGATGAGGTTGAAAGGCAGCTAGTCATCGGCCCGCATCCTTGGTTCGCGCGACTTCACGAATACTCGACATCCTGCGAAGAATATCTTCAGAAACTCCGGTCATGGATGCTCTACCGAGATCCGAGCGCCCCGCGACTCGCGATTGTGAGGCTGAGAGCGTGGGAGCTCACCGCACTGAGTTCGGTAGATGCCAGGACTGCCGCGTTTCGACTCTCCCTGCTATTCGAGGCCCGCGCTGCGCGAGCGCGCCACGCAGAGAGAGCACGGTTATACCGTGAGGCAGCAGATCTCTGCCAGCTCGAATCAGCGACACCCCAAGATCTTGCGAGGCGTCGATCGGTGCTCCTGTCGCGAGCAGAGGCTACATTAGGATTTGATGCCCGAGCGACGGACGGCGAATTGCGTGCTGCAGTCGAACACTTCAGGGAAGCATTGGCTTTCGCGCAACAGGCAGACGAGATTTACCACGTTGAGGACGATACCCACCTTCCATATTTGGAGTGGTGGTGACCGTCGTCGCGGCACCGCCGCCAGGTAGCGGGACGTCACCGAGAGGCTGTCTTCGCATCCCTGGCAGTCGGCGTGGGCCAGGAAGTCCTTCCTGACCCAGAGCAGAATCCAGTCAGAGAAGCACTCGAAGGCTGCAAGGAGCATGGTCATAAAGATGATGGTGGCGGTGCCAGCGCCAATTGCATCGCGGCCGGTAGTCGACCACGGCATAGGGCCGCGCGCCCACTTCGGCCAACCTTCTGTGGTACATCCAGTCCTTACCGCCACTAGTGTAACGCTTCGCGCATCGGTCTCACCCATCTCCAGTAATGACTGGCGAGCAGGCCGAACACTAAAGCGGCCGATAGCCATGAAAGCACTGCCGACGATGGTTGCGGCAACGACGAAAGTGCATAGATAAGGAGCGTCGCACTCAGCACTAGCCCAATGGAATCCAGCCAGACCAGAAGCCGGGGGTGAACCGCGATTACGAGCTGCGCGTCCCGGGTGGATTCCAACTCGCCGGCGGTGGCGTTCCGCGCGTAGTTGATCGCTGCCACCACCCCTATGCCAATCGTGCAGGTGTAGAAGAATAGGAACTCCGTGATCGTGCCGTCCAATGCGGCGATCATCAGGCCCTGTCCGGCGCCCAGCAGGAAAGGAACCAAAGCGTCGATCGTGCGAGGTATCCATGCATACATGGTCGACCCGATGACGTACTCCTGCCAGATGATAACGATCAGTATAAAGATAGCGGCAGTGCGGCCAGCGCGATCAGCACCTATGTGACGGTAGTCTGTGCCGACCGCCTGAACCAGAAAACCGAGCGCCACGCCCTGAATGATGCTGATCAAGGTTAGGTAGATATCGCGAAAAGAATTCTCAACCCGCTTAACAGCCTTGGCCCGAGCATCTTCGGTCACAAACACCATGGTGCCTCACCAAAGCAAGGAGGCCAAGAGCCGCACCAGTGGCTCCAGCCTTGAGGATGCGGATCAATCGCGTCCCGCAGATTCGTTCGTCTAGGTGTGAGGTGCGAGTGGCTGAGCAAGCACCCTCTCATCGACACGATCGGGTGCACTGTTCTCGGCAGAAGAGTGAGCCGATCAAAGGCTCACACGTGCCGAGCCGTAACACGTCGTAGTCGGCCCATCCCTGCAGATAGCACACCCGCCAGACTGGAGCTTGTTGGGCGCGGTGCCCTCGTCACGCTCCCCATCTACCGATCGATAGGTGGGGACGCCTCCAGCTCACCGCCCCTTGACGAAGCCTCACCTGCCCCACCGCTGACCAGCGGCAACGCGGCCGGTGGTCGCAACGTGGTCGCACCCGAACACAATCATGATGACCTCCAGGAGCACTCGATGCCAGGAGGTCGTCATGAGACCGAATCCGAACCGCGGCCGGGTGTACCGCCGCTGCGGTTGCCGCGACGAGCACGGCCGGCAACTGGGCGCCCGTTGCCCGCAACTGGCCAACCCGCGACACGCAGCTGGGCGTTCGCCGTGGACATGCCCTCACCCGACCGCAAGCGCAAGACCATGCGCCGCAGCGGCTACGACACCCGCGCCGACGCCCGCACGGCCCTGGCCAGGGTGCTGGAATGCGAACACGCCGGCGTCTACCTCGACGACGCGCAGACCTTCGCCGACTACCTGATCGGCTGGCTGGACGCCAAGGCACGTCAGCTCAAGCCGACCACGGTAGCCCGCTACCGCGACTACCTGCGCAACGATCTCCTGCCCGCCTTCGGCGCCATTCGCCTCGAACGCCTGACGCACCAACACGTCGACCAGTTCGTGCGGACCCAGCTTGCCGCAGGCCGCGGCCCGGTCACCCTACGCCGTTGCATCGCCACGCTATCCAGCGCGCTCAACGCCATCCGCCAACGCAGCCTCACCCACAACGCCGCTCGCTACACCGCTATCCCACTCCCCCACCGCGTCGAACGTCCATGTTGGACCACCGAGGAGGCGGCCACATTCCTGGGCTACTGCCACCTGGTCGACGACCCGCTCACCAAGCTCTTCGAGGTGCTGATCTGTACCGGCATGCGCAAAGGCGAAGCACTCGGCCTGCAATGGGCCGACGTCGACCTCGAAGCCCGGCTGCTGTTCGTCCGGCACACCCTCGTCGCCGTCGACAACAGCCGCCTGGTCCTCAGTACGCCGAAGACGCCAGGCAGCCGTGACTGGATCGCGCTGTCCACCCGAGCTGTCCAGGCGCTACGGCGCCGCGGCAGGCGCCATCGCGCCGAAGCCCTCACCGGCACGGCGTCCAACGAACGGGGACTCGTCTTCTGCCGGCCAGAAGGACAGCCGATCCGCCCCGAGCACGTGCTGCGCCACTTCTACGAACTGGCTGAAGCGGCCGGTGTGCCGCTCATCCGGGTCCACGACCTACGTCACCTGGCCGCCACCATCATGAATCGCGTCCGGAGTTCCGCTGGCCATGGTGTCCAAGACCCTGCGGCACTCCACTTTGTCGACCACCGTTGACATCTACGGCCACCTGACCCGCCAAGACGCCGTCGACGCCACCGCAACCGCCCTCGACAACGCCGAGCGCCGGGCCAAAAGTCAACCGTCAACAGGAAGGTGCGCGCATGCGACCACATTGCGACCACAACAGGCCTAAATAAACAGCTGCTGATATGCCACAACCGGCATATCAGCAGCTCAGACTATGTCGGGACGGCGGGATTCGAACCCACGACCCCTTGACCCCAGCGTTGGAACGGCTCCACTATGGAGTATTGCCTCGTGTCGGCCTATATCCTCAAATACAAAGGGACCTGCGAATACTAACACGTCTGTGTACTGGGTGGTGTTGGCCCGTGCTACCACATCGGATGTAATTGATCTCCGCTGTGAGCGCGTTCGTTAGCGGCTCCAGTCAAGTGCAGCCCCTGATGCCCCCGTCCACACTGGACCTGCCTGCGCTAACAAGACGCCGCGCCGGCAACGAGACGCCCACGCGTCGAATCGCGCCTTTCGCTGGATCGCGCAACGGGGCGGACCGAGGCAGACCTGCCGCACTCCGGATCCATCCCGCATCGCGTCGGATGGCGCTCCCCTACACTCGACGGAACACGGGACACATACCCTGCCAACCCGGGACACGTCCCGATCTGCGACACCAGTGGTCGGCACTCGTCCCCGGTCATTTCCCGGTCCCCAGGCCTGCGCAGGATGACGTGGCGGGCCGGCACGATCGGGACGTCATCGACGAACGAGACGCCATGCAGCCGAGATGCAGTCTGACCGGCAAAATCGACCGAGCGCGGTCCCATGACGCTCCGTGCGCACCTTGACTTCGACGGTGTCGTCGGCGGACCATCCCCGCGTGCGCGGGGCCAGCGACGTGCCACTGCTGCTGTGCGGGGACCATCCCCGCGTGCGCGGGGAGCGCCAGCCCATCGCGCTCGACTACCCGGAGATCTCCAGATCATCCCCGCGTGCGCAGGGAGCGCGGTATGCCGGTCTGGCTGTTCCTCCTGGATGAGGGACCATCCCCGCGTGCGCGGGGAGCGCGAGTAGCCCTCACCCTCGGCCTCCACGCGGGCAGGACCATCCCCGCGTGCGCGGGGAGCGCGCCCAGGCCGCAAGGTAATCGCCCTTTGGCATGGGACCATCCCCCCGTGCGCGGGGAGCGCGATCTGGTCGACCACGCCCGACTTGTAGGCTACGGACCATCCGCGTGCGCGGGGAGCGCGCACCCGTCGCGATCACAACGGACGCTAGGGACGGACCATCCCCGCGTGCGCGGGGAGCGCGCGTTCATCGACGGCCTGGAGCAGATCGCCGCGGGACCATCCCCGCGTGCGCGGGGAGCGCTCAGCGCTGACCAGGGGTGCGCGTGTCAACGGCGGCATACCGAACCACCCCGCGTGCGCGGGGAGCGCGACATTCTCGTCAATAACGCCGGCCGTACCCGAGGACCATCCCCGCGTGTATGGGGAGCGCATCCAGGTCGCGTCGTCGACCAAGGGCTTGTGGGACCATCCCCGCGTGCGCGGGAGCGCTGGCGTCCAGGGTGACCGTGACGTCCGGCGTGGGACCATCCCCACGTGCGCGGGGAGCGACATAGGCTGTGGCTGCGGTCGATCAAGCAAGGAACCACCATCCCCGCGTGCGCGCCCACTCCGTACTCAGGACCATCCCCGCGTGCGCGGGGAACGCGGCACCCAGAGGTTGACCTCGCACTCGTGAAAGGGACCATCCCCGGCGTGCGCGGGGAGCGTACCGCCGAACTACACGAAGATCACGCCCGGTCCGGACCATCCCCGCGTGCGCGGGGAGCGCGTAGTTTGCTCGGGCCAGACAACCCGCTCGGCGGGACCATCCCCGCGTGCGCGGGGAGCGCGGTGCACAGCCAGTCCTTCCCGCCGTGGTCGTGGGACCATCCCCGCGTGCGCGGGGAGCGCGCTCCCGTAGCCGGAACCGTTGGCAGGCTTGGGGGACCATCCCCGCGTGCGCGGGGAGCGCGTGCAGTGTTCGGTCGTGGCGGCCTATTGCGCGGGACCATCCCCGCGTGCGCGGGGAGCGCTCACCGCATACTGCTGCCACGGACCTGGGGATGGGACCATCCCCGCGTGCGCGGGGAGCGCCATCGGTCGGACGCGCGGTTCCGGTCGTGCAACGGACCATCCCCGCGTGCGCGGGGGGCGCGACGACTGCGTGGCCGTCTGGTCGCGGGTCGCGGGACCATCCCCGCGTGCGCGGGGAGCGCGACGACTGCGTGGCCGTCTGGTCGCGGGTCGCGGGACCATCCCCGCGTGCGCGGGGAGCGCTGCCGGGTGACCCGGCGGGCCTTCCGGTTCGGGGGACCATCCCCGCGTGCGCGGGGAGCGCATCTGGCCGGCCACACCGACCAGGGCGCGCAGGGGACCATCCCCGCGTGCGCGGGGAGCGCCATCCTGCCCGGCCAGGTATATGACGTCGTAGGGGACCATCCCCGCGTGCGCGGGGAGCGCGATCTGGCCCATCACATGCAGCCGCCGAAACTGGGACCATCCCCGCGCACGCGGGGAGCGCATCCACTTCTGCTGCGGGATGACCGCGTACCACGGACCATCCCCGCGTGCGCGGGGAGCGCGCCTGTACCGCCTGCTCGACGGTCGTGTCCTCGGGACCATCCCCGCGTGCGCGGGGAGCGCGTACGACCACGGGCGGAAGGTCATCGGGTCACGGGACCATCCCCGCGTGCGCGGGGAGCGCGGGTCGTGCCGGTGGCCTGCCCTCTGGCACCCGGCACCATCCCCGCGTGCGCGGGGAGCGCGTCAGGCCGGCGCAAAGCTTCATCTTCGCCGCGGGACCATCCCCGCGTGTGCGGGGAGCGCGTACTCCTTGACCGCGTCGCCTACCGGCGACAGGGACCATCCCGCGTGCGCGGGGAGCGCCGGCCGCCCCCCAAAGGGAGCGGCCGCTGTTCGGGACTATCCCCGCGTGCGCGGGGAGCGCTCGATCGCCGCACCGAACGGGTCCTTGCCCCACGGACCATCCCCGCGTGCGCGGGGAGCGCTCGGCGAGGTCCGCGGCCGGGGTAACGGGCGCGGGACCATCCCCGCGTGCGCGGGGAGCGCCATAAAGAAGTCGACCGCGCCGTGGTAGGCGCCGGACCATCCCCGCGTGCGCGGGGAGCGCGCGGCCGGCAACCGGCAGACCGGGGACGCGGACGGACCATCCCCGCGTGCGCGGGGAGCGCAGCCACGGTGCCCCCTTCCTGGTGGACGGGGGGGGGGACCATCCCCGCGTGCGCGGGGAGCGCGGGCATGATCCCTCCTCGGGATCTCGGGGGTGGGGACCATCCCCGCGTGCGCGGGGAGCGCCGGGCCGCTCAACGGTCGCCCGGGCCCGGACCGGGACCATCCCCGCGTGCGCGGGGAGCGCGACCCGTACTTGACGACCGCGAGCAGATCCCCGGGACCATCCCCGCGTGCGCGGGGAGCGCGCGCAGCTTGAGCTTGATCACCACGCAGCCCGGGGGACCATCCCCGCGTGCGCGGGGAGCGCGGGTGGAGGAGATCTACGCCGCGCTGGCCGGCTGGGCCCTGCTGCGGCAGCGCGGCGACGGGTTCGGTGCGCGCCTGGCCCACGCTCACCTCGACGCGACCGCGTTGCAGCCCGGCCACCCGGTGTTGCAGATCGGCATGGACACACCGCAGGTGACGGCCGACCTGCTCGCCGACGCGGCGCAACGGCTGGCGGACGCCGACGCGGTGCTCGGCCCGGCGCGAGACGGCGGCTGGTGGGCGCTCGGGCTGCGCGACGCCCGCCATGCCCAAGCGCTGCGCGATGTACCGATGTCCACACCGGACACCGGCCGCCTCACCCGGCTGGCGCTGACCGGAAGGGGACTGCGGGTGGCTGACCTGCCGGTGCTATCCGACGTAGACACGTGGTCGGACGCGCTCGCGGTGGCGACGGCGGTGCCTGGGTCGCGCTTCGCCGGCGCCGTCGCCGAGACCGGCGGTGGCGGCACGCCGACCGCGTGGGAGGGCGCGCACGCAGGGGCCGGGCCGGTGTGGTTGGTGGGAAACGACCAGTGGCGTACCCGCCTGCCCGTGTGGCGGTGGCGGGCCACACCGGAAGCCGCCGTCCGGGATCTGCTGGGCCGGTGCACCGGACCGACGCTGGACGTCGGGTGCGGGCCCGGGCGGCTGACCGCGGCGCTGGCCGCCCAGGGCGTCGCCGCTCTCGGCATCGACACCTCCGCCGGCGCCATCGCCCAGGCCCGCCGCCGCGGTGGCAGCACCCTGCGCCGCGACGTGTTCGCTCCGCTGCCCGCCGAAGGGCGGTGGGCGCACATCCTGCTCGTCGACGGCAACATCGGCATCGGCGGCGACCCGGTCACGCTCCTGCGCCGCTGTGCCGCCCTGCTGCGGCCCGGCGGCACCGTCCTCGCCGAGGTCGACCCGGCAAACACCGGCCTGTGGCGGGGGTACGCCCACCTGGCCTTCGGGCACTCCGCCGTCCGGACGCCCTCGTTTCGGTGGGCCCGCCTCGGCGTCGCGGCGATCCACCGGCTCGCCGCCACGGCCGGGCTCACCGTGCGCGCGGTGGTGCACCGGGACCGGCGCTGGTTCGCCGAGCTGGAACGGCCATGAGGGTACGCATCCCTCGCCCAGAGGACTTCCGGGCGCCGGCGCACACGCCCGCGGTCACCGCTCGGGTCGGGCTGTGGCTCGGCATCGCGTTCGGACTGTGCTTCCTGACCGGCCTGGCCAGCCACTATGCCCAGCATCCGCCGGGCTGGTTCACCTGGCCCACCCGACCGGTGAGCCTGTACCGGATCACCCAGGGCGTACACGTGCTCTCCGGCATCGCCGCGATCCCGCTGCTGCTGGCCAAGCTGTGGAGCGTTTACCCGCGCCTGTTCATCCGCCCGCCCCGACGCCCACCGTCCCTTGTGGTCACCCACGCGGCCGAGCGGCTTTCCATCCTCGTCCTACTGTGCGCCGCGTTCTTCGAGCTGTCGACCGGCCTGTTCAACGTCGCCCAGTCGTACCCGTGGTCGTTCTTCTTCATCGAGAGCCACTACGCGGTCGGCTGGATCGCGGTGGGCGCGCTGGCCGTACACATCGCGGTCAAGTTGCCGCGCGCCCGGACCGGCCTCGGTACGCGGCCGGACGGCGACCGGCGGGCGTTCCTGCGCACTGCGTGGGCGGCGTCCGCCGTGGCCGTGCTCGCCACCGCCGGCATCACCGTGCCGTGGCTGCGCCGTGTCTCCGCGCTCGCGTGGCGGTCGGACGGCGGCCCGCAGGGGCTGCCCGTCAACCGCACCGCGGCGGCGGCCGGCGTCGACGTGCCCGAGGGCTGGCGGCTGGAGATCGTCTGGCCGGGCGCCCGCCACGCGTTCACGCTCGCGGAGCTCGCCGCGCTGCCGCAGCACACGGCCACGCTCCCGATCGCCTGCGTCGAGGGCTGGAGCGCCACCGCGCGGTGGACCGGCGTGCCGGTGCGAGACCTCTTCGCCGCGGTTGGCGCCCCCACCGGCCGGGCGGTACGGGTCGCGTCGCTGGAGCGCGCCGGGCTGTACGCCACCAGCACCCTGCCCGCCCCGCACGCCGCCGACCCGCTGACCCTGCTCGCGCTCCGGGTCAACGGGCAGGTGCTGGACGCGGACCACGGCTACCCGTGCCGGATCATCGCCCCGAGCCGCCCGGGCGTGTTGCAGACCAAGTGGGTCACCCGACTGGAGATCCGGTGAAGGCCGTCCGTCTCCTGCTCGCCGCGGCCGGTATCGGGTTGGCCGCGTACGGCGGCTGGCTGCTCGTGCCGCAACTGCCGGCCGCCGCGACCTGGCTGATCGCCGGCCCGATCCTGCACGACGCGGTGGCCGCACCGCTGGTCGGCCTCACCGGCCTCGCCCTCGGCCGTGTCCTGCCCGGCCGGGCATGGCGGCGCTGGATCGCGGCCGGCCTGGCCGTCACCGCGACGCTGCTGCTCATCGCCATACCCCTGCTCTGGCGACCCCATCCCGCGCCGCCCAACCCCGGCCTCCAGGACCGCGACTACCCGGTGCAGCTGGCCATCTGGCTCGCCGTCCTCTGGACCGGTATCGCGCTCGGCGCCACGGCCAGCCACCTGCGTCGACGGCACCTCCCGCGCGGGACCGGCGAGCACCTGGAAGCGGGCTGACACTTGAGTGACGCTGTTGTAAGGGCTCGGTAAGGGTTGGTCGGTCGGTACCAGTGGTTGGATGATGCGGTCTCATCCATACACGCGCGGAGGTTGCGATGTCGCGGGTCGGGCACACCATTGCGGCTGCCACTGTCGCGTTCCTGCTCGCCGGTTGCGGCGGTGACGCCACACCGGGATCCGCCGGCGACCCGACCGTGACCACGGCGAGCACACTCCCGGCGTCGACGCCCACAGGCGGATCTGTCGCGGTGCCGCAGGCGCTGACCTTCACCACACAGACGGTGGACGGCAAGCCGTTCGACGCCGCCACTCTGGCCGGCAAGCCGGTCGTGTTGTGGTTCTGGGCAGCGTGGTGCCCGCGCTGCCGCGCGGCGGCCGACGACGTGGCCGGCGTCCAGCGGGACTTCGCCGATCGGGTCCATGTGGTAGGGGTGGCCGGGCTGAACAGCGGGGCGGAACCTATGCGCAGGTTCGTCGCCGATCAGGGCATCAGCGGTTTCGTCAACCTCGCCGACGACGAGGGCGAGATATGGCGGCGGTTCGGTGTCACCACGCAGGAGTACTACGTGCTCCTCGACACAGCCGGCACGGTGGTCCACAAGGGACCGTTGACACCGGACGCGCTCCGCGACCGGGTCACCGCACTGGCCGGCTGAGGACGAAGCTGGTGCCGGACGCCCCGTACGCCCTCGCGTTGGCCGCTGGGCTGCTGGCCGCGGTCAACCCGTGCGGGTTCGCGCTGTTGCCGGCGTACCTGTCGTTCCTGGTCCTGGACGACGGCGATACGGACGCCGGCGGCCGCGGCCGCGCGGTCGGCCGGGCGCTGCTGCTGACCGCGGCGATGACGGTCGGGTTCGTCGCGGTGTTCGGGGCGTTCGGGCTGCTGGCCGCACCGACCGCGGACGTGGTCGCCCGGCACCTGCCTTGGGTGAGCGTCGTCATCGGCGTGGTCCTCGCGGGCGCGGGCGGCTGGTTGCTGACCGGCCGGCAGCTACCCACATTCGGCCTCAAGATTGGCGCCGGGCCGCAGGTGAGGCGCCGGTTCGGCTCGATGGCGCTGTTCGGTGCCTCCTATGCGATCGCCTCGTTGGGCTGCACCATCGGCCCGTTCCTCGCGGTCGTGGTGGCCGGTTTCCGCACCGACTCGATCGCCGCCGGCGTCGGGCTGTTCCTCGCCTACGCCGCGGGGATGGCCCTGGTCGTCGGCGCGGTCGCTCTAGCCGTCGCCCTGGCCCGCACCTCACTGATACGCGGGCTACGCCGTGCCGCCCCGGTCATCAGCCGGGCCGCCGGGGCGTTGCTGCTGCTCGCCGGCGCCTACGTGGCCTGGTACGGGTGGTACGAGATCCGCATCTTCCGCGACGCGGACACCACCGACCCGATCATCGACAACGCCGCCCGAGTCCAGGCCACCGCGTCGGCCTGGCTCGACCGCGTTGGCCCGGCAACCGTCGCCGCCACCGTGGCGGTCCTACTCATCGCCACCGCGGTAATTCCACTGCTACGCCGGACCCGACGGTAGACCTCAGCGCAGGAGACTCTGACTCGCTACTGGGCGCCGGACGGCGAACGAGCCCGGTCGCCGCGGCGGCCGGGCCCTTCCCTCCGATCTGGATGGTCAGCGGACGTTGAGGAACCATTCGCCGATGTACCCGTCGCAGAAGTACTCGTAGTAGTCGGGCGTGGCGACCAGGCGGTCACCCTCAGCCTGGCATTCCTGCTCGGTCTGGAACGGGCCGAAGAAGTCCCACTCGGGTGCGGCCTTCAGGTAGTTGGCGGCGACGTGGTCCGCCACCCGGGTCCCCGTGGCCATGCCCTGGTCGGCGTCGAACTGGTAGTGCACCCCGAGGTAGATGCGGCTCCGCGCGTCCTCGGTCGCGGCCGCGCTGAAGGTGGTGAACGTGCGGGTCACGCCGATGGCGTGCGGGTCCTCAGTGGTCGCGGTGAACGTGATGTTGTCGGTGCCGAAGTAGTGCCGCATGGCACCCGCCCAGGCCGCGCCGAAGGTCGCATGGCCCGAGACGTACGCGGGGAACGGCGGTGAGAAGTTGACTCCGGCGGCCGTTGCGGACAGTGGCTCCCAGCCCGGCTCGGCCATAGTGGCTGAGTTGTTGTCGGTGTCGGCGAGGCGGATCGCGGTCTCCGGCCGCCACAGGTCAACGGCCGTCTGGTACTTGGCGTCCCACGAGGCGATGCCCGCGTCGGCCATGGAGAGCGCTACGAGGGCGAAAAGGCGCGCGTTCTGGAACTCGGTTAGCTGCCGCTGCTTGGCCACGATCTGGGTGTGCGCGTAGTGCTGGCCCGGCGGCTTGTACGTGCCATCCAGGTCGTTGGCCCAGAACCACGCGATCCGCGTCTGCTCGGCGGTCCGGGTCGAGCCGGTCTCCCGCCCGAGCTGCTTGACCTCGTTGACCTGCGCGGCGTAAAGCGGGCTGGCCAGCAGTTGGGCGGTGCTGGCGAAGCCGCCCGGCAGCGGCGGCCGTACCTGGGAGCCGGAGGTCAGCGCGAACGGTCGCACCAGGCCCCAGTTCGGCGAGGCCGCGTTGCCGGACCCGGTGGGTCGCCAGTCGCCCGGGTTGGTGCCCGGCGTGTAGGGGGTGTTGTTCGCCGAGCCGTCGTTGGCCCGCGCGTTGAGCATCGCCTGGGCGGCCGCGTTGCCGACCCGGATCGACTCGGTCTGCCCGGGCGACGGCGTCCGCCCCTCCTGCGCGGCGGTGAGGTCGGCGTCGAAGTTGAACTGGGGGAACACCGACCGGAGCACTGATACGGCGGCGTAGTCGATCATCGTGACGTGGAACAGGTTGACGCCGTTCGGGATGTCGACGCGCACCAGGTACGGCTCGGAGTCGCAGCCGAGACCCTGCCGCTCGTTCTCCTCGCAGGAGAACGACGTCACCGCGTCGTAGATCGCGCCGTGCATCATCGCGCCCGCCCGGGACAGCGTGGTGGGCGGCCCGCCGGCCTGGCGGTACGTGCGCAGCAGTACATCGTTCCAGAACAGCACATGGTCGGCGGGCGGTGCGGCGGCGGCCGGACCCGGCGTCGCCAGGAGCATGCCCGCCGCGGCGCAGACGGCCGCGAGCAGCACCGCACCGACTCTGCGTTTGATCGCTATGTGAGCCACTGGTTTCCCTCCCCGTTTCGTTCACGTGGTCGGTGCGGAGTCTTGGTGTAGGCACTACGGGTCCGCTACGTCCCGGCTACGGCGTCACTATCGGTTCGCTATCCACGCCGGCGGTTCGCTTTTCCACGCCGGGTCTTACCGGTTGCTTACGGAGATCCGTGGGCCCAGGCGGATCGGCGGCGGCCGTGCTGCACTGACTGAGACATTCACGGCCATCCACCTAGGGAAGGAGCCCAACGATGTCCGTAGCCACAACCCGGACCGCCGCCGGCAGTGCCGTCGTCGGCCTGGTGCTCGGTCTCGCGCTGGCGCCCGCCGCGCAGGCCGGCCCGCGCCCCGGCGTGCCGGCCACGCTGCGCCTGTCCTCCGGTCCGTACGCCGGCTTCGACCTCTGCGGTGGCGGCGCACCGACCGCCACGACCAGCGGTCCGGCGCTCGCCGCCACGCCGACCGCGCCTGGCGGCGGCTACTCGCCGCCCGGGACGCCGTACCCGACCGTGGGCGCCACCTTCGAGGTCGCCCGGCCCGGCACCGCGGCCTTCCTACGGCAGGACGTGCGGCCGTTCAACGGCTTCACCCTGCTGTACGAGGTGCCCGCCGGCACCCTGGCCGACGGCGACTACCGGTGGCGGCTGCGCGCCGTCGACCACGGCGTGGCGTCGGCGTGGTCCGCCTGGTGCGACTTCGAGGTTCGCACGTGATCGATTTTTCGTAGCGATGCCGTAACGGTCCGCGTCGGACTTGTCGGACCTGCCTCGTAGCGCGGCCAGTGATCGCCTCGTACGCTTCCATGCAAAGCACACTCGCGCTTACGGGGAGCTCGGGGAGGGCTGCGTGGGGGCTATCGCTTCGCCATTTTCGGTGCCGGTTGCCAATGTTCGGCAAAACCCTCTGGCCACCGTGGACTTCCGCGTCCTCGGTCCGGTGGAGGTGCTGCGCCAAGGGGTGCTGGTGCCGGTCCGCGGTGGCCGGGCCCGCGCGCTCCTGGCGCTGCTGCTGGTCAACGCCAACACGATCGTCAGCGGCGCGCAGATCGTCGACGCGGTGTGGGGCGAGCGCCCGCCCTCGACCGTGCGTACGCAGGTGCACGTCAGCGTCTCGAGCCTGCGCAAGCTGCTCGCCGGCGTGGGTGGGGCTTCGATCCAGACCCACCCCGCCGGCTACCGGCTGGCGGCCGATCCGCAGCGGATCGACCTGTCGATCTTCCTCGACATGTCCCGGTCCGGCCGGGCCGCACTGCGCCAGCAGCGGGTCGCCGAGGCGGCGCGGACCCTGCACCGGGCGCTGGAGCTGTGGCGCGGCACGGCGCTAGGCGGCGTCCGCGCGTCGTTCGTCCCGTCCACAGTGGTCCGTCTGGAGGAGCACCGGCTCACCGCCTTCGCCGACCGAGTGGCCGCCGACCTCGGGCTGGGCCGCCACCACGACGTCATCCCCGAGCTGCGCTCGCTCCTCGACGAGCGGCCACTGCTCGAACGCGCCCGCGCCCAGCTCATGGTCGCGCTACACCTGGCCGGTCGACGGGGCGACGCGCTCGCCGTGTACCGGGAGGGGTGCGCGCTGCTCCGCACCGAGCTCGGCGTGGATCCCGGCCCCGAGCTGGCCCGCGCACACGGCCACCTGCTACGCGCTCACGTCCCACTGCCGCAGAGAATCACTGGCATCCTGTCCTGACCACCGCGGGGTTCGCGCTGTTGCCGGCGTACCTGTCGTTCCTGGTCCTGGACGGCGATACCGCCAGCGGCACCAGAGGCGGGCGGTTGGCCGGGCACTGCTGCTGAGCGCCGCGATGACGGCCTGGTTCGTCGCGGTGTTCGGGGCGTTCGGGCTGCTGGCCGCACCGACCGCCGATCTGGTGGCATTTAGAGGTCGAGATGGTTGACGATCCAGGTGAGGATGGTGCGAATGATGCTGGCGATGGTGACGGGGCTGGTGAGGGCTGGATTAGGCCTGACCGGATTCCGGTCGTTCCCGTTGTCGAGCGGGCTCAGTGGGTGGCGGATTGGCGGAGTTGCAGGAGCGTTCGCCGCTGATCTGGATCAGTTACGACGGCATGCGGGGTTGTCGATCGCGGAGTTGGCCAAGCGGGCCGGGCAGGGTGCGTCGTCGGTGGGGATCTGCTGCGGGGCACGTGGGTGACGGGAGCCGTCGTGGGACAGGGTGTCCCGGCTCGTTGAGGTGTATGTGGCGGCACTGCCGCCGGGAGCGCTGAACGATGCGGGCGAAGAGACGCGTCGGTTTGGGTGATCTGAAGCGGTGGCGGGGGCAGCACAGCGATCTGGCGCGGCGTCTGACGCATCGCTCGCACAGGCCTGACGCAGCTTCACGAGCTGGCACGAAGGGGGTCCAGGAGCCCGGGCCGGTGGACGACACGGGCCATCGGATGAACGAAGGACTCGACGGATCAGCGGACCATGTCAGTGGGTGCGAAACCGGCATCGCGACGGACGGCGGTGTGGATGTCGGCGATCTGGTCGGGGGTGGCGGACTCGCCGACGAGCAGGCTTTGAATTTCGATGGCGAGGATGATCGCGATGACAACATCCATTTCTACCCCAACCCCGGTTCAGAAATCCCGCCAGACCATGGCGGTGGCGCCCTTGACCTCGATGACCCGCACACGCTCGCCGGGCTCCAGTACCTGGGTGGCGTCGTACGCGCGCGCGGTCCACAGCTCTCCGTCGATCTTGACGAGCCCGTGCTCGATGTCGACCTGCTCGAGGACCAGGCCGGTGGAGCCGGAGATGGCCTGCACACCCATCGGCGTTCCGTCGATCTCCACGTCCGACTGCCGATGGCGCTGGATGATTGGCCGCACCGCGACCAGCGTCAGCACGGAGACGATGGCGAACACCGCGGCCTGCACGGGCACACCAGCACCGAGGGCAGCGGCGATAGCGGCGGCGAACGCGCCGGTCGAAAACATGATCAGGACGAACGTGAACGTAAACATCTCGGCGACCGCGAGCAGTACCCCCAGAACGATCCAGAGAACGGCATCCACCCCTCGATCGTGGCACACCGGGCACTCGGGCGGCCGCGCCAGCGTGCTGACCGTCCTCGCGCTGGCTGATATTGGCGTACCGGAATATGGACCAAAGGCGATCACCGCCAAGCTTGGCAAGATCCGGTCCGTGGTCGGCGCCGACCTACGTCAGCCACCCCGAGGCCACCATGGGCGACCGGGTCGCTCACCTGATCGTCAGTAGGGCAATCGACCTGATCGAGTTCGACGACGAGTACGCCATCGGCAAGATCCGCCGCCGACGCGGTCGGGCGCACCCTGGTGGACTCGGCCCGGCGCACCCGCTACGGCGTCACGTGATCGGCGTCAGACAGTGGCCAGCACTTTCCACGTTCGACCAGGTGGAACGCTTCACCGCCGTCACCTGACCGGGCCCAAGCGAGCTGGCGGCAGCGGCGGCCGAGGGCCTGGCGTTTGGACCTGTCGCATGAACCGGAGCTGGATGTGCGCCTTAGCCGTTCCCGCTGCCGGACCGACGGCCCGAACACGGGCTACCGCTTCTTAGGGTGTCGTTCCGATCGCTTCACTGCCTGTCGGGCCTGAACGGGGGTGACCTTGCCGGCGGCCGGCAACAAACGAGGCCGTTTGCTTGGCTGTGTCGGTCATTGGTTCGGAGTCTCTGCATATCATAAGGTTGGGGTTTGCGGGGTTGAGGCGTCATTGGCGAGATCGGCGACGGGAGAGGTTTATGCGTGCTGCCGATGTCATGGAGACGCTGCCTTCCGTGCGGCTGGATGATGAGTTCCTGTCGGTGTTGCGGATGGTCTCGCAGCATGGGTGGCCGGGTTTGGTCGTCGTCGATGAACACGACCGCGTGGTGATGTGTCTGTCGTCGGTCGACCTGGTCAGGCTGGTGTTGCCGCGTTATCTGCACGATGGACCGGGCCTGGCGCGGGTGTTCGATGAGGAGCACGCGGACCGGATCTGCGCGGTGCTCGTCGACACGCCGGTGCGTGCTGTCGTCGGCGAGGTGGCCAAGCGGGTACCGGTGGCCCGCCCGCAGGCGACGGTTGTCGAGTTGGCCGAGCTGATGGCGCGGCGGAACTGTTCTCTGGTGCTGGTGGAGGGCGACGATGGCGGCACCCTGGGGGTCGTCAGCGCCAATCGCCTGCTCGGGGTGGTGGCGGCCGCGACCGAGGACAGGTCGAGGTGATCGTTGCCTCCCTGGATGGGTTGGGCGCCGGTGGTCCGCTGTCGGCCGAGGATCTCGCGGTTCTGGCCGCGAAGGCCAGCGACGACGCGGACCGGGTGCCGGCCGAGTTGCTGGACGGTTACCTGCGAACCCTGGTCGAGGTGAGCCAGAGCGGGCGGCGGCTTCACCAGAACGAGTTGGAGCGGTGGCGCGGGATCGGGGCGGCGGCGGCCGAACGCGGCATACCGATGCGGAGGTTGATCAATCTCTACCTGGTGGCGACTCGGTTGGTCTGGCCGTTGTTGCCGGGCGTGCGGGGTGCGGCGCCTCCGGAGCAGTTGCGGCTGAGTGGGGAGTCGGTGCTGCGGGCCGCGGACGCGGCCGTTATGACGTTGACGGAAGGTTACGAGGAGGTGCAGCGGTGGGTAGTGCGTCGGGAGGAGTCGCTGCGCCGTGAATTTATCGATGACCTGCTCGACGGGCGCGATGTTGGGCGGCTGGCTGAGCGTGCCGAGCGGTACGGTCTGCAGCTCGGCGGAACCCATGTCGTAGCCGCCGCGCGCGCGGCAGAGGCCTTTGTGGACGGCGGGTCAGCGGCGCGAGCGGTCGAGTCCGGGTTGCGGTTCCAGTTCGGGCCGCGGGACGTTCTGGTGAGTACGAAGGACGGCTTGTTGATCTGCCTGGCGCCGCACGGCCTTGACCTGGTTCCCGAGGAGTTTGTCCGCCAACTCGCCGGGGCCCTGCGGCCGGACGCCTCCTGGCGGGTTGGCATCGGCCAACCCCATTCCGGGCCAGGCGGCGCTGTGCGTTCGTTCGAGCAGGCGCGCAATGCGCTGGACATCGGTGACCGTCTCGACCTGCCCGAGCGTGTCCTTCGTGCCCGCGACCTGCTGGTGTACCAGGTGCTACGTCGTGACAGCGCCGCATTGTTCGAACTGGTCGTGGAGGTGCTGGAGCCGCTGCGCAAGACTCGGCTCGGTCCGGGTCCGCTGCTGGAGACGCTGGCGGCCTACTTCACGGCTGGAAGGGTCGCCACGGTCGCCGCTCAACGCCTGCACATCGGCGTCCGGACGGTTACCTACCGGCTGCGTCGGGTCAAGCAGCTGACGGGGTACGCTGCCGACGATCCTGCCGATGCGTTCGTCTTGCAGGTTGCGGTGTTGGGCGCTCGCCTGATCGGTTGGCCCGATGACGACGGCGGCCTCGCGTGAGGAGATCCGACGGTGCTGCCGCCGCCGCAGCGGGGTCGGGCGAGAGTGATGGGGCGATGCGGGCGGTGTTGCGGGCCGTGCCCGTTCTCGTCGTGTTCTGGTTGGTCCTGTCCGGGCACTTCGAGGTGCTGTTCCTGATCCTCGGTGCGGCGTCGGTCCTGCTGGTGTGCCTGCTCTGGCGTCGTGCCGGCGTTGTCGAGCGTGACGGGGTCACGTTGCCTCTGGTGCTGCGTCTGCTGCGATACCTGCCGTGGCTGGGTGTGGAGGTGCTTGTCTCGGCGTTCGCGGTGGCGCGCAAGGTGTGGGCGCCGCGGCCGGCGCTGCGGCCGGTGGTGGACTCGACGCCTTCCTCGGGTCTGTCGGTGTTCTCGCAGGTGGTGTACGCGAACTCGATCACATTCACGCCGGGCACCTTGTCCTTGGACGTGGACGACGACAGCATCAAGGTTCACAGCCTGGACGAGTCAGGCGTGGAGGGCCTGCGCGCCGGGGCGATGCTGCGTCAGGTCCGCCGTCTGGAGCCGCGCCGATGATGTTCGCCGTGATGGCCGCGCTGCTGGTCACCATGCTCCTCGCGCTGGTCCGGGCGTTCGTGGGGCCAGGTCGTTACAACCGCATCCTCGCCATCAACAATTTCGGCACGAAGACGGTGCTGTTCGTCGCGGTCGCCGGGTTCCTGTTCGGGCGGCCGGAGTTCCTGGACATCGGGATCCTGTACGCGCTGGTCAACTTCGTCGCGGTCGTCGCGGTGCTGCGGCTGACCCACCACGACGACCCGGTCGGTAGCCAGAACGGGGAGGATGGGGCTTGACCGTGCTCGACGTCGTCAGCGGCGTGCTGTTGTCCGTGGGCGCTGTATATGTCCTGTCCGGCGGGGTGGGACTGCTGCGGTTCCCGGATTTCTACACCCGCATCCACGCCGCCGGCATCACAGACTCGGCTGGTGCCGGCCTGATCCTGCTCGGCTTGCTGGTGCGGACACCCAGCTGGGAGACCGGTGTCCGCCTGGTGATCATCATGCTGTTCCTGGTGTTGACGGGCCCGACCGCGACCTACGTGCTTGCCTTCGCCGCCCGTCGGGACGGCGTTCCCATCTGGCACGAAGGTGACGGACGCCGCTGATGACGACGTTCGTGCTGATCAATGTCACCCTGCTTGTGATCCTGACCGCGACGGCGCTGACCGTCTCGCGGATGCGTGCGCTCTATGAGGCCACGATGCTGACCGCGTTGTTCAGTCTGGTCACCGCGTGTCTGTTCGTGTTGTTGGACGCGGTGGACGTGGCGTTCACCGAGGCCGCGGTCGGTGTCGGCATCAGCACGGTGCTGCTGCTCGGCGGGCTGAGCCTGACCCGTTCGCGGGAGACGGTCACGCCGCGCCGTCGTCGGCTGCCCGGTGCCGCCGTTGCTGTGCTGACCGGTGGCACGCTCATCTACGCCGCTCAGGATCTGCCCGGGTTCGGTGCCGCCGACACCCCGGTGCAGAACCACCCCATCACCGACGTCTACTTGCGACAGTCCCAAGAGGACATCGGTATCCCGAACACGGTGACCTCTGTGCTGGCCAGCTACCGCGGGCTGGACACGCTCGGCGAGCTGGTCGTGGTCGTGACCGCCGGGGTGGCGGTCCTGCTGCTGCTGGGGCCGCTCGCCCGGCCGGAGGACGCCGGCTGGCGTAAGAGTCTCGACCTGGTCGACTATCGGGTGCTGCGTGTGGTCAGCGGCATGTTGATGCCGTTCATCCTGCTGTTCGCACTGTATGTGCTGTTCCATGGTGACTTCGGCCCGGGCGGTGGGTTCCAGGCCGGTGTGATCTTCGCGACCGGGTTCGTGCTGTACGGGCTGGTTTTCGGCTTGGACAAGGCTCAGCGGGTGCTGCCGAAGGCGGTGCTGTGGTCGCTGATCCCGCTCGGCCTCGTGCTGTTCATCGGCCTCGGCGTGGTGAGCATGCTGCTCGGCGGCTCGTTCCTCGACTACAACACCCTCAGCCCCGGCGATCCCGCGGCCGGACAACACCTGGGAATCCTCTTGGTCGAGGCGGCCATCGGTATCACGGTCGCGGCGGTCATGACGTCGATCTTCTTCAGCTTCGCCAGCCGGAGGACGACGCGGTGATCGGATCCCACTATGTCTTCTGGCTGCTCTTCGCGCTCATGATGATCGGCCTCTACGTCGTCATCAGCCACGGCAACCTGCTCAAGAAGCTGATCGGCCTCGCCATGTTCCAAGTCGGGGTGTTTCTGTTCTTCATCAGCCTCGGCAAGGTCGATGGCGGCAGCGCACCGATCATCTCCGAGGGCGTGGAGACCTATTCCCATCCGCTGCCTCAGGTGCTGATCCTGACCGCGATCGTGGTGGGCGTGGCCACCCTGGCGGTGGGGCTGGCCTTGGCCGTCCGCGTGTTCGAGGCGTACGGCACGGTCGAGGAAGAGGAACTGCTCGAACGCGACCACGACGAGGGCAGCACGTGACGGCGCACCTGCCCGTGCTGCCGGTTCTGGTGCCGTTGGCCTGCACGCCGTTGTGCCTACTGCTGCGGTCCCGGACCGCGGCCTGGTTGATGTTCCTGCTGGCGGCACTTGGCTCGCTGCTCAGCGCCGTGCTGCTGGCGGTACGCGGGGCCGACGGCGAGACGATGCGCTACGCGGTGGGCGGCTGGCCGGCGCCGCAGGGTATCGAGTTCGTGATCAGCGGTTTCAACACGCCGGTACTGCTGCTGGTCTCGTTCGTCGCGGTGATCGCTGCGGTCTACGCCCGGCGCAGCGTCGCCGCCGAGATCGACACCCGACGCGTTCCCCTGCTCTACACGTGCCTGTGCCTCACGCTGACCGGGCTGCTGGGCATCACGGTCACCGGCGACGCGTTCAACGTGTTCGTTTTCCTGGAGATCAGCTCGCTGTCGTCCTACGCGCTGATCGCCATGGGGCGGCGGCGACGGGCACTGGTGGCCAGCTTCCGCTATCTGGTGATCGGCACCGTCGGCGCCACGTTCGTCCTGATCGGCATCGGCTTGGCCTACGCGGTCACCGGCACCCTCAACATGGCGGACCTGGCGCGGCGGCTGGCCGACATCGACGGCAACCGCGCACTGCTGGCCTCGGTGGTGTTCGTCTTCGTCGGCCTCGCGGTCAAGATGGCCGTGTTCCCGCTGCATGCCTGGCTGCCGGCCGCGTACGCGGAAGCTCCGTCGGCGGTCAGCACGTTCCTCGCCGCGGCCAGCACCAAGGTCGCGATCTACGTGTTCTGCCGGTTCGCTTTCACCGTGTTCGGCGCCACCCTGGTATTCGGGACCATGCCGATCGGTCCGGTGGGTCTATTGCTGGCCAGCCTGGCGATGCTGATCGGGTCCGCCGTCGCCTGTTTTCAGACCGACCTCAAGTACCTGCTGGCCTGGTCGAGCGTCGCGCAGATCGGCTACATCGTGGCCGGCATCAGCTTGGCGACCTCAGCCGGCGTGTCGGCGGGCTACCTGCACATGATCAACCATGCCGTGGTGAAGGCGGCGCTGTTCGGCGTGGCCGGACTGCTGTTGCTGCGGCTGGGTTCGGTGCGGCTCACCGCGCTGGCCGGCCTGGGCCGCCGGATGCCCTGGACCTTCGCCGCTGTCGTGATCGCGGGCCTTGGCCTGGTCGGTGTGCCACCGACCGCCGGGTTCGTCAGCAAGTGGGCGCTGGCGGCCGCCCTGCTCGACCAGGGCCAGTGGCCAGTGCTGGTAGTCATGCTGGTCAGCTCGCTGCTCGCCCTGGTCTACATCGGGCGCATCCTCGAGATCGCCTGGTTCCGGAACCCGGTGGAGCCCGGCGAGACAGCGAAGCCACCGGCCTCGATGGTCGCGGCGATCTGGGTCCTGGTCCTTGCCTCGCTCTATTTCGGACTCGACCCGACGGTGCCGGCCGGCCTCGCCGACGCCGCGGCGGACGCCCTGCTCGGGAACCGGGGTGAGTGAACTGTTCGCCGCATGGACCTCACCCGGCCAGGCTCTGGCGCTACCGGTCACGGTGGCCCTCCCGTTGCTGGGCCTTGGCGCCCTGCTGCTGTTGCGGCGCCACCCCAACGCGCGCGAAGGCGCGTCGCTGCTCAGCGGCATCCTGCTCGCCGCCGCCGTGCTCGGGTTGTGGCCGCAAGTCGACCGCGACCTGCGCTTCGAGCTGTGGACCTGGCTGCCCGGACTGTCGCTCGAGTTCTCCCTGGAGCCGCTGGGGCTGCTGTTCGCGACGGTCGCCGCCGTGCTATGGCCGGTGACGACCGTGTACGCCACCGGCTACCTGCGCGCCGACAACGAGCACAACCAAACCCGCTTCTATGCCTTCTTCGCGCTGACGATAACGGCCGCCATGTGGATCGCGCTGTCGGCGAACCTGGTCACCCTGTTCATCGGCTACGAGATCATGACCCTGGCGACCTGGCCGCTGGTCGCCCACAAGGGCAGCGCGGACGCCAGGCGCGGGAGCCGAACCTATCTCGTGGTGCTGCTGGCCACATCCATCGGGCTGCTGCTGCCCGCGATCGTGTGGACCTGGCTGCTGGCCGGCAGCACCGACTTTCGGCCCGGCGGGCTGCTGGCAGGCCACGCCGGGACCGCCGTGCTCACCGTACTGTTCGCCCTCTACCTGTTCGGCATCGGCAAGGCGGCGCTAATGCCGGTGCACCGCTGGCTACCGGCGGCGATGGTCGCACCCACCCCGGTCTCTGCATTGCTGCACGCGGTGGCCGTGGTCAAGGCCGGAGTATTCACTGTCCTCAAGGTCGCCGTCTACGTGTTCGGACTCGACACGCTCAGCGGCAGCGGCGCCGCTCGACCGATGATGTGGGTCGCGGCGTTCACATTGCTCGCCGCGGCATTGGTCGCGCTCCGCTCGGACGACCTCAAGCGGCGCCTGGCCTACTCCACAGTGAGCCAGCTGGCCTACATCGTGCTCGCCGCGACTGTGGCCCACGACGTGGCCGTGGCCGGCGGTGCGCTGCACATGGTGACCCACGCGGTCGGCAAGATCACCCTCTTCTTCTGCGCTGGGGCCATCTACATCACCGCCAAAAAGTCCCGCGTGAGCGAGTTGGACGGGCTGGGCCGCGCCATGCCGTGGACCTTCGCCGCCTTCCTGGCGGCCTCGATCTCCATCGTCGGCCTGCCGCCACTCGGGGGCACGTGGAGCAAATGGCTGCTGCTGCTGGGCACGGCCGAGGCCGACCAGATGGTGATGCTAGTCGTTCTGCTGGTGGGCTCGCTGCTGGCTCTGGCCTACCTGATGCCGATTCCGATGCGCGGGTTCTTCCTGCCGCCGCCCGGCCCGCTGGCGCACGGCGAGGCCCGCCTGAGCATCGCCGGGCCGCTGGTCTTGACCGCGGCCGGCTGCGTCGCGCTCTTCTTCGGCGCGCAAGCAGTGCTGGCACCGCTGGCCGGGATTCTGGAGCTGCCGTGAACGACGACGACCCTCGCTGGTTGGACGACCCCCGCAATGTGACCCGCGTCGTGTACGCCCTGGCCGTGCTCTGCGCCCTGGCGCTGCTCGCCGACCTGTTCTACCGCAAGCATCCACACTTCGGCTTCGAGGGCTGGTTCGACTTCTACCCGGTCTACGGATTCATCGGCAGTGTAGGGCTGGTGCTCTCGGCCAAATGGCTGCGGCGGTGGCTGCGACGCGACGAGGACTACTACGAGCGGCCGGAGCACCGCGATGACGACTAGCCCCGCCCTGTTGCTGATGGTCGGCGCGCTCGGCGTGCCGCTGCTACGTGGCTGGCCGCGCCGGATCCTGATGGTGGCGCTGCCCATCGCGGCGCTCGTCGTGCTGTGGCTGCTGCCCGAGGGCAGCGGCGCCACGTTCGAGTTCCTCGGCCTGGTCCTGAACCCGGTGCGGGTGGACGGGCTGTCTCGCGTGTTCGCCACCGGGTTCCTGATCGCCGCCCTGCTGACCGCTGTCTACGCACTGCACCTACGGGACTCGGTGCAGCAGACGGTGATTCTGGTCTACGCGGCCAGCGCCGTCGGCGGCACCCTCGCCGGGGACCTGCTGACCTTGTTCGTGTTCTGGGAGCTGGCCGGCCTGTCCTCGGCCCTGCTGATCTGGGCGGGCCGAACCGAGCGCAGCCATCGCGCCGCCATGCGCTACCTGGTCGCGCAAACGATCTCCGGACTGCTGATGCTGGCCGGAATCGTCTTCCGCGTAACGGCAGGCGAAGGGCTGCAGTTCAGCTACCTCGGGCTGGACGGGGCCGGCGGAGTGCTGATCCTGCTCGCGGTCGGCATCAAATGCGCCTTCCCCGTACTGCACGCCTGGTTGACCGACACCTACCCGGAAGCGACGATCGTCGGCGCGGTGGCGCTGTCGGCGTTCACCACCAAGTTCGCGGTCTACACCCTGGCGCGTGGCTTCCCCGGCGCCGAGCCGCTGGTGTGGATCGGTGCGATCATGACGGTGTTCCCGATCTTCTACGCGGTCATCGAGAACGACCTACGCCGCGTGCTCGCCTACAGCATGATCAACCAGCTCGGGTTCATGGTGGTGGGCGTCGGTATCGGCGGCTCGCTGGGCATCAACGGTGCCAGTGCGCACGCCGTGGCCGACATGGTGTTCAAGGGGCTGCTGTTCATGAGCATGGGCGCGGTGCTGATGCGGACCGGCACCGTCAAAGGCTCAGAACTCGGTGGGCTCTACAAATCGATGCCGCAAACCACCGTGCTGTGCATCGTCGGCGCCGCCTCGATCTCGGCCTTCCCGCTGTTCTCCGGCTTCGCGACAAAGTCGCTGATCCTGGAGGCGGTCGCGCAGGAACACCGGACCGTGATCTGGCTGCTGCTGCTGTTCGCCTCCGCCGGCGTGTTCCACCACGCCGGCATCAAAATCCCCTACTTCGCCTTCTTCGCGCACGACCGCGGCTACCGCGTCGCCGAGCCCCCGGTGAACATGCGCGCGGCGATGGCGCTGGCCGCCGTGGTCTGCGTCGCGATCGGCGTGGCACCGGCCCTGCTGTACGGGATCCTGCCCCACGACATGGACTACGTGCCCTACACGACGCCGCACGTGATCAACCAGCTGCAGCTGCTGCTGCTGGCCTCGATGGCCTTCACCGTGCTGGTCCGGACCGGCCTCTATCCGCCCGAGGTCCGGTCGGTGAACCTGGACTTCGACGTGGTCTACCGCCGAATGCTGCCGTCGGGCTGGCACGCCGTCAACGACGGCGCGGTGCGCGTTCGTATGCTCGCCACCCCGGTACGCCGTCACGCGGCACGGGTTTGGGAGGTTGGGACAGGGCCGCTGCGGCCGGGGGGACAGACTGCGGTGGGCTGGTCGACACATCTGATGGTGTGGTGGGTCGTGCTGCTCCTCGGCCTTGTGCTCCTGCTGGCATTGCTGTGACTCAGGCCACCTGAGACCTCATGTTCTCCACCTGGCTCGTCGACCGGTACGGATGAGGACGAACGACACCCCGATGTGGTCCTCGCAGCCATCCCAGCTCAACGGCGTCAAGGCAACCGGCCAGATCGCCACCATCCGGCGGCCGCACGTCCATGTCCTCGTCGTCACGCTGTCAGCAACACGGGCCGTCTCGCCGCGATCCGCGCCGGCGCCAGCCGGGCACGTTGGCCGAGGAGCAGCCGGCGACGAATTGTTCGACCAACCCGTCGACACCAGAACCGGAGGCGCCGTTCCTCCGGCCAGGCCCAGGCGCGGTGCGGCCCGCCGTGCGGTGATGTCCGGGCCATCGCGTCGGCCTTCAGCCGTGGAGAGCAGGGTTTCCCGGCGCACCTGGACCAAGAGCTAGCGGCGGTTCAGCGCGCGGCACTGTCTTCCTAGCGCAGGCTGGTCCGATTCGTGACGGATCGAGGCGCCCGACCATCGCGGGCCGGCACCTTCGCGCCCGCCTGTGTGTCGCGGCGGCTAGCGGCGTCGGCCACTCCAGCCCGGCTCGACCTGCTCCCATTCGCGGTCTATCGCCGTGTACCGGCGCCGACGGTCTGCTGTGCTGGTGACCTTGCCCAGCAGGCCGATGACGACCGCGCAGCTCAGCGCGGCCAACCCGGCCTGCAGGGCGGCCCGGGTCGCGGCTTCGTCGGCGGTGGCCGGCGCCTGCACGGGACCGCCTGCGCGGTCGACCCAGATGCGCACCGCCGTGCCGGCTGGCTGCTGCGGGGTGGCTGCCACCAGCCCGGTACGCGTTCGACCGTCCGGCATCGTCCACTGCGCGGGTGCCAGCGGCCGCATCGCGATCGAGGCGCCCGGCACCACCCGCGGCGGTCCGGAGTCCTGCAGCAGGATGGCGGCGACGGTGTGGCGCGAGGTTCGCTCGGCCACGCTCACCACCACCGCGGTCAGCCGGTACGGCGCAGGGTCCGATCCGCTGCGAGCAGGTTCGACGGCCACCGGCACCATCTCCTCGTTCACATGCTACGGCCGCCAGCCCGGGATGGCTGGCTACCGCCGTGTGCGAGCAGCCCGGCCGACCGGGGGCCCCACAGTCTTCTCGGCGACCCGTACGATGACCAGCGGAATACCCTTGGCGCGCCGGGAAGTCTGGTCGGCACCTGCAACCGTCATGTCCCAGATCGGAAGGCGCCCCGGTGCTGCTGCTGTGTTTCGCGCTCGTGCTGCTCGCGGCGGTGCTGCTGTCCAGCCTCGCTCACCGCACGATCCTGTCCACCGCGGTGCTTTTCCTGGTCGCCGGGTTCGCGCTCGGCCCGGACACCCTCGGCGTGCTCGATCTGCGCGCCGATTCGCCGATCGTGGCCACCCTGGCCGAACTGGCCCTGTTCGCGGTGCTGTTCACCGACGGGATGCGGGTCGGCTGGGCGGATCTGCGCACCGCGTGGCGGCTGCCCGGCCGCGCGCTGGGCTGGGGACTGCCACTCACCCTGCTCATCACCGCGCTGCTGGCCCACTACATAGCCGGCCTCGACTGGCCCGAAGCGCTGCTGATCGGAGCCGTCCTAGCCCCGACCGACCCGGTCTTCGCCGCCGCACTAGTCGGCAACGACAAGGTACCGGCCCGGCTGCGGCACCTGCTCAATGTCGAGTCCGGCGTCAACGACGGCCTCGCGCTGCCGTTCGTGGTCCTGTTCCTGGCCATCGCGGCCGGCTCCGAGGATCTGCATCTGGGTGAGCTCGGCCTCGAGCTGGCGGTCGGCGTCGTAATCGGGGTAGGTGTGCCGTGGCTGGCGCTGCGGCTGGAGAAGACCCGGTTCTTCGCCGCCTCCACCGCCTATGAGCCCTTGAACGCGGTCGCGATCGGCCTGCTCGTCCTCGCACTGGGCACGGTCACGCACGGCAACCTGTTCCTGGCAGCGTTCACCGCCGGGATCACCGTGGCCACGTTCGGCCCCCGCCAGCGGGAGGCGTTCGAACACTTCGGCGAGCTGATGGCCGAGCTGTTCAAGCTCGCCGCGCTGCTGGTCTTCGGCGCCCTCATCTCGATCCAGTTTCTGGGCGAGATCTCCTGGACCGGCTGGGTCTTCGCCATCGCGGCGATCGTGGTGGCCAGGCCGGTCGCGCTCGGAGTGTCGTTCCTTCGCTCCGGGCTGTCCCGGACCGAGCAGTTCGCCGCGATGTGGTTCGGGCCGAAGGGCTTCGCCTCGGTGGTCTACGGGCTGCTGGTCCTGGAGTCCGGCATCACCGCCGGCGACGAGGTGTTCCACCTGGTCGCGCTCACCATCGTGCTGTCGGTCGTGGCGCATTCCTCGACCGATATCCTCGTCGCCCGCACCTTCGACCCGGCCCGCACTGCTGCCTGGCATCACATACGCCGCCGCCCTCCCAGCGGCGGCCCTGACTCGGCGTCATCTGCGGCGTCGAAGGCGGCACCGTGACTGCGCTAACGGCCTGCCACCCCGGTACCGGTCGAGGACACACGCGTCGTGCGGGCGATCGCGGTGTGCCGCGCGGCCGGCCCCGTTGCGTGGGGCGGCGGCCTTGGGCCCGCATGCCGTGCATCTGATCGCGGCCCGCTGGCGACCGGACCGAGTTCCACCGTGGAGCGAGCGGCTCGCAAGCGGGCCACGCACCATTTTCCTCACACCGCCCCCGGCCCCGCAGCGAGCCCGGACGCGCCAGCTGGCCCCTCTTTTTGATCATGACCGGTTCGGCCCTCGTCACGGCCTCCGCGCTGATGGCTTCATTCTGGCGGCCGTGTAGCCGCTGCGGGCCCGACCCACCTTGTAGAGCACGGTAAGGGCGAGCCGCCGCTGGCGCGTCTGTCCACAATGCAACTCCTCGAATGGACGGGTCACGGCGGCTCGCCGTCCCGCGCCTGGTCCGGGTTTGGGCACGGTGACGCACGTGTATCCGGCGGACGGCCAGGTGGTGCTCGCGCTACGCGGCACCCTGGACCAACCGGCGGCGACCGGACTACACGCCGCGATCACCACACACGCGGCGGACACCGCCGCCGTCGTGGACCTGCGCGACGTTGAGCACGTCGACCCAGCCGCCGTGGACTGCCTCGTCGCCGGAAACTGGGTCTGCGCCGTGGCCGGCATCCACCTGGCGGTGCGTGGCGCATCGCCGCTAGTACGCGGCCTGCTACGCCTGCGCGCCAGCGGCCGCGAGCAGTCGCCAGCCGGCCGCGACGGGCCAGGCTGGCGCTGTACCCCTCGGAACACGGCTTTGCGCCGCCAGCGCGCACGCGTCGACGGCGGTGGTCCGCCTGGGCGGACCGCCGTCGCGGCCAGGCCCAGACGTGGCCGGTGAGACTGTCAAGCGGGCTGTGCGGCGCCCCAGTAGTGGGTCCGAACCTCCACCGCATGGTGGTCGGCGAGGGTGTTACCGACCATCGGTGGATGGTTCGGGGCGGTGTTGATGATCTGGCGGGTATGCGGCACCCGCACCGCCTCCCCCTCCAGAGCGGCCTGCTCGAGGTCGACCAGATGGGTGGAGCGCCGGATCAGGCCGTGACTGATCGCGACGGCGCCCCATGGGGCGTTCATGTCAGTGGGGTACTGGTAGACAGCCGTGATCTTCCCGACCGGCTGGTTGCCGCTGTCGCGCAGATGCCGGCCGATCAGGTCATCCATGGGCGTGAGCATGTCGCACCTCCAGCGCTGGCTGTGATGCACGGTGACCCGACCGACGCGCTGCCGGCGGCGCGCGACGCGACAGCTACCGGGGTATGCGAAGAAATCGTCATCGGTGGCCTCGCTGGTCGGGGGACGTGCCTGACATTTGCCGACCAGACTTCCCGGCGCACCTAACCCATAGCCTACGGCCCGCCACACCGAAACACAGCCCACCAACCGAACCGCGATGCCTTCCCCGGGCCGAAACCGCCAGACGGCGACATCGGGCCGATCAGCTTCGGGTAGGCTGCAATGTAGGTGCGCCGGGAAGCCTGGTCGGCATGGCCACAACCGTGCGGGGGTTATGCCGATGCCGGCCAGATGGTGCGTTCGAGGTGCCCGGTGAACGGCCGGGTCGCGATGGGTGGGTGGGTCGACAGCCAGTACAGCGCGGTCTGTGACGCCTTCGCCGATCAGATGAACACCGGGCGTGCCGCCGGCGCGGCCGTCGCCGTGGTCCAGGACGGGCGGCTGGTGCTGGACTTGCACGCTGGCTGGCAAGATCCCACGCGCAGTGTTCCGTGGTCGGCGCGGACGTTGACACCGTTGTTCTGCCTCGGCAAAGCCGTCACCGCGCTGGCAGTGCTCATGCTGGCCTCCCGCAGGCTGGTGGACTTGGACGCCCCGGTGGCCCGTTACTGGCCGGCGTTCGGCGCCGCCGGCAAGGACCAGGTGAGCGTGCGGCAGCTGTTGTCCCACAGCGCTGGCTTGCCGGCCTTCCCGATTCCGCGGCCGGCCCGGCTGATCCCGTACTGGCAGATCCTGGTCAACGACCTGGCCAACGCCGCCCCGCTGTGGCCGCCGGGCACAGCGGTCGCCGAACACGCGCTGACCTACGGGCACCTGGTCGGTGAGCTGGTCCGCCAGGTCGACGGCCGCACCCTGGGGGTGTTCTTGCGCGACGAGATCGCCCGCCCGGCACAGCTGGACCTCGCCCTCGGCCTCAACCCGAAACAGCAGACCCGCGCCGCCCAGGTGCGGCACGCGGACGAGCAGTGGCTGCCGCGCACGCTCGGCCTGCCCTACACGCCGCGCCAGCGGGCGTTGGACTGCCCAGTCGGCGCGTTCGACCCGGACGTCATCAACAGCGCGTACTGCCGCGGCGCCCCACTGCCGGCCGTGAACATCTACGGCACCGCCCGTTCGGTCGCGATGCTCTTCTCCACCGTGCTGTCCGCCAGCCGGCACCAGAACGCCTCGTTGCTCGATCCGGTGCTGGCCACCGACCTCGGACGGGTCCACATCGAGGGGTACGACCTGGTGTTGAACCGGTCGGTCCGCCGCGGTCTGGGCGTCATCATCGAGGACGACGGCAGCTGGGGCGTCGGCGCCCTCGGCGGCAACCTGCTGGCCGTGGACCCGGCCGCCGGTCGGATCGTCGTGTACCTGTCCAGCGAGCTCGGCGACGAGCACGCCGCAGCGGCGATCCTGAAAGCGGCGCGCGGCTGCGGATGACTCCGGCGGCCGGCGCGCATCCCCCTCCTCCGCCGCGCCGGCCGCCGGTCCACCGATCAAAGGTTGGTGGCCTTACCCGCCGGCCGGGTGGGGTGATCGCCAGGTGTGCCCGGAAGTCGGGTCGGCGTCGTAGCTGTCGTGACCACCTCGACCGGGCAGCGCTTGTGCGGGCCCACGACGTGGCTGCGCTGTTCCCGAGCGGTCGCAGTGGACACACCGCCGTTGAGCGGTGGCCCGGCTGCTGGCCGGGTAGAACCCTGCCCCGGGCTGATCGTGGTCGACGACGCCGGCCGACCGAAGACGATCCTGCCTGGCACGCAGGTGCCGGGGGATGGCGTTCCCGTCGTCCTGCCAGGGCGACCCCACGCCCCGTTGACGTTCCTGGCCTGCGAGCGGCTCGGCGTACCGGCCACCCGTTCCTGATCGCCGAGGTCCCTGCCTCCAATATCGGCGTACCTCCACATTGGTCGGTGACCGGCCGAGCATCATCTTCGCCAGCCGCTCCGGCACGTCCCAAAACGACGCCCTCACCCATCCCGCCCCGCTCGTGCTGCTCCCGTTGGTCGTGTTCATCGGGCTGTGCCGGATCCTGTTCCGGGCCGCGTTCCGGTACGACCCGCGCGGCCGGCCGCGCAGGTCGGCACCCTCCGAACGCGACGCGGCTCGCAAACCCGCCTGCCCGTGGTCAGCGCGGTCGTGCGCGCCGCGGTGACCGCCGCGTTCGTGCTGCCACCGCGCTGCACCTGAGCTGTCGGTGGTGGCGATCGTTGGCGGGCTGGGTGCTGCTGGTCCGGTCCCGGCGCGAAGCCGGCGACGTCGCCCGGGACGTGGAATGGCCGATGTTGTGTTCTTCGCCGGCCTGTTCGTCATAGTCGACGCCCTGGTCAACACCGGCGTCATCGAAGAATCCTCCGCGCTACCACCGACGCGACCGAAGGGGCGGCTGTTCCCGCCTCGATGGTGCTGCTGTGGGCCCGGCGGTGCTGTCCGCGATCGCGGACGACATCCCGTACGTGGCCACGATGAGCCCGGTCGTCGCCGACAGGGTCAACATCAGCCGGGTGGGCGTTGGTCATCGTCGCCGGTCTTTTCCGCGTTGTCCAGCAGGTCGTACAGTTCTGCGTCAAGGGCGGCATCGGCTTGCACCGCCCGGAGCCGGCGGTAACCCACACCGACCAGGGCGGCGAAGGCGAAGGCGAGAAGCTGCCCCTGCCCAAGCAGTCCTTGCCCGAGCAACTCGCCGGTACCGTCGACGAGGAAGCCGACGAACAACAAATAGCCCAGCCCGGTGACGGCGGCGGCGGTTTGTACCCGGCTCACCACGGCGGCGCAGACACCCGCGGCGACCACGACCGTGATCAGGCGTCCGGACGCCTGCTGCGGCGCGAGGAAGCTCTCGGCCGCCACGGTGGCCGCGACCATGGCCGCGGCCCCCACGGTCAGTTCAAAGGGACCAGGTCGCGTGCTGAGGAACCACCTAGGCTCACGCATCCCAGTCACCGGCCACTTCCCGGTCCGCTACCTGCCGGCCTCGGCGAGGCGGCCAGGCCTGGGGGTGATCCCGATGTGGTAGTCGGCTGGCGTCCGCTGTGGATCGTTCGAGCGCTGATGACGGTGGGCTCGGGGTTCACGATCTGTCCACAGGCGAGGCAGAGCGCGGCGGACCTTGCCGCCTTCGCCGGCGGGTGGAGTATGCCGTTCGAGGCGAGCTGCCGTGCCCGTGCCATGGGTCAGCCTCCTGCCGGACCGCCGACCAGCCTTCCCGGCACACCTGTGCCCAACGTATGCTGCCCCGGCAGCCGACGCAACGCACACGGCCGACCTCGCCATGACTTCGTCTCCCAACGGCCCAGGTAGGAGCCCGCGCAGGGCGAGTTGGCCACCGCGACCGCCTCGCGCAGTCCGGGCCGGTACTGATCGGGTGGCCGACGCGTTGAATACCGGATGCGGATGGGTCGGTCGACGGAGCCCCGCTACGCCGAGCTGAGCCATCCGGACGCCGTAGACGGTGCGTCGGTGTGCCGGGCCCGGGCAACGCCGTCAACAGGTTCTGCGTCCACCACGGCCACCCGGTTGGCGGCGGTGTCGATGTGGTCGAGGCTTCGGGTAGCCGTGACAACGGCCGCGCCGGCGGCGGTGAGCTCAGCAATCAACTGGTGCAGGCTGGCACGAAGCGATGGCGGTGCGGGTTCGGCGGGTTGGTCGAAAATCAGCAGACCGGGACGGTGCGCCACCGCGACCGTGATCCCGACGATCCGACGGCGAAAGGGGTTGAGCCGACCGATCCGCGCACCGGGATCGACGCTGAACCGTTCGATCAGAGCCTCGACCCACACTCGGTCGTGACCGCCGTGTAAGACGGCGTAGAAATCCAGCAAATCCCGCACCGTGTAGCGCGGGTCTACCGCGATCCGTGCCGGCACGTAACCCACCCGGCGGCGGATGTACGGATCGTTGGCTCGGCCGCCGAACACCCGCACCACGCCGCTGGCCGGCTCATCTACCCCCAACAGCAGTCGCAGGATGGCCGTCTTGCCCGCCGCGCACGGACCCACCAGGGCCAACGTTTCGCCAGCCTGCACCGTCATGTCGAGACGATGAACGCCACGGGAGCCGACCCGCCGAACCACGCTGTCCATCCGCACCGGCGGCGCGTTCACCCGGCCCGCCAGGACAACGGCGGCCACACCAACCGCGACATCTCCAACATGCGCCAACCTCCGGCCACGGCAGCAGGACCCCTGCCGACCAGACTTCCCGGCGCACCTACCGGAACCATAGCGGTGCTGGACGCCCGCGGGACACGGCTGGCGATACACGCTGGCCGATCCGTCCGCGTCTCAGCGCGGACGGCCACGACAGGTCGGCCCTTTCGGCTCCACCGCGACGGCACAACGGTGGTGGTGTGCGTCAGATGGCGCCTGGTGGCTCGACGAAGCTCCCTACGTGAGGGTGAGGCAACGACAGGACGCGCCCTATCCATGCCCCTGACCCTGGGTCGCGGTCGCGGCCCGTACGATGGGCCTCGAAACACCCTTGGCGCGCCGGGAAGTCTGGTCGGCACCTCCGCTTTCGTGTCCCGGATTGGAAGGCGCCCCCGGTGCTGCTTCTCGGCTTCACACTGGTGCCACTCACCGCTGCCGTGCTGGGAAACCCTGGCTCCCCGAACCACGCGGTCAACAGCGGTGTTGCACCTGATCGTCCGCGCCACAAGTACCACCACACTTCGTTGCCGACTGCGGCCGTTGACGACGTCGGTTCACCGGAGGCGACGGGCACACCATGAACCCGCCGCGCACCTGCCATCCCATGCCCGACGCGGGCGGCCGCCCCGTACGGCGCCGCCGCACGACCGGCCGGCCGCGTTCCTCACCCGTGCGGCACAGGTGCCCGGCCACGCCGCCCAGCCCCGAGGCTATTGATCGGGGGCCGGCCGGCAACCCAAGCCAGCCAACCCGCGGCGGCGTGGCAGGTCACATAGCGGCGACAGCACTTGATCGCCTCACCGGCGCGGACGACGGCTACCGGTCCGTCCAACAGTTGCGCAGCAACGCAGAGGTGTACCCACGCTGGCCGCTGGTGTTGATCACGGTTGGCAGCGCCATCCTCACCGCCGCCGTGACGACGACCATTGTCCTCGCGGTCGTATGGCTGTTCGGCGCCTGACCGCTGCCGTGGACCCGGCAGTCTCAGACCAGCGGCCGCAGTTAGGCACTCTGTGTCCGCGACACGGGTCGCCGAGGTCAGTCGTGCCGCGCCAGCGCCGACGGGCGACCAGCGCCGACAGCATGAGCGGCCACGCCGGGGACCGCATCGTCCGCCGCACCGGGCAGGACGGCAGATGGCCCGACGGTCGCGAAGCCGTTGACACACCGACCCGGGTGCACCGATGAACGCGTCCACCCCGCGCAGCCGCTACCTCGACATGCTGCCCGCCACCGCGATACTCCGCGTCTATATGCAGCACGCGTTGTGGACCAGTTGGCTGGCCGCGCTGTTCCGTCCATGGCGGTGATGTTCGCCGTCGCCGGCTGCCTGACCGCAGCCTCATTGGAACGGGGCGGCCCGGTCCGGACCGTCGGTTCGCGAATGCGACGTCTGCTGCCGCCGCCGTGGGCGTTGGCCGTGGTGGCGGTGCCGTTGATGCTGGCCCGCGGTTGGCTGGCCGACCCGGACAGCCCGCTGCGGTGGCCGGATCTGGCACCTGCCGGCCTTGTTCGCCGCCGGCGGCCTGCTGATGCTCGCCGAAGTCGACCTGTCCTGCGGACGCGGCTACGCGGCCACCCTCGGGCTGGGGGTACTGACTACGGTTGCCACCGTCGTCTGTGTCGGCTGGGTTGAGGACCTGGCCGCCCGGCGACGGCCGGTGCTGCTGCCGCCGGCCCGCCTATCCTGAACCGGTCACAAGCCTGGTGGGATGGGGTCGGTTACCGATTGTGGTACACGTTGAAAGTGGGGCGCGGCCAGGGATACGAAACATGGACTCTGCTGCTGCATGCTACGACCGCCCACGTGAACAGGTGCAACTGCTGCTGCTCGCCTCAATGGCCTTCACCCAGCTGATCCGCACCGGCCGCTACCCCGCCGCAGATCCGTGCAGTGACCCGGGACCTCGACGCGGTCTACCGCAGCAACCCGCACACTGGTACGCGTTCGGCCGGGAACGAGCGGACCGCAACGCGACAAGCTACGCACACCACTACAGTTTCCGGCCGCCGCGTGGTCGGAGGCCGCCACCGCCCCCGCTTCGGGCCACCGGACGGATTGCCAGCCGTGGCCGACCCGTCGATGCTCTGGTGGACTGCGCTACTACTCGGCCTCGTGCTCCTACGGACCTGCTGTTGGTGCGCCATCCTCGTCCAGCGCTCGCCGCCTCGCACGCCGTCACGCTGTCCGCCACCGACCCGACATGGCAGGCGCCTGCCGGGCAGCGGCCGCAATCCTGGGCCTCGGGCAACGTCCCAGGGGACGGCTCACACGAAGAACGGCGGGCCCTCGGTATCGGGGCGGGGCGGGCCGTCGCCGCGTTGACGCGGGTTCTGCAGCAGGTGCCGGGTACAGACGATCGCCAGTAGTGCCGCCGACCAACCCAGCAGCAGACCGATCACCGGGTACCCCGCCGCGCACACCACGACGATGGGCAGCACGGCGCTGAGCAGGATGATGCGGCGGCGGCGCCGGTACTCCCACGGGGCGCATGGCGTGCCCCGGGCCAGCGCCGCGGCGAATCGGGGGTCGTCCCGCGTCACGGCCGCGGTGAGATCGTGAAGCCGGCGGTGGTGTTCACCTTCGAGCATGCCGTCCCCCTTTCGACCTTGATGCGAGATGGCGGCACAAGGCGGGACCTCCGGTGGCCCACGGTGCTGTCGAAGCGATCGGCCCCGCCCGGGCAGTGGACGCGGATGTCGCCGCCGGCCACCGGTGCGGCGAGCGCACAACGCGACACGATGGCGGGACAGTCATGAGCGGCTATGTGTCGTGCGCGGGTCGGGTTGTGGCTGCTGGGCGCGGGGTGGCACCGTCGGCTTGGGCGGTGAGGGTGTCGACCAGGCGGAGCAGTTCGATGGGCAGCGGGAAGATGAGGGTGGAGTTCCGTTCGGAGGCGACTTCGGCCATGGTGGACAGCACGCGTAACTGCATGGCGGCGGGGTGGGCCTCGAGGACTTCGGCGGCCTTGCCGAGGTTGGCGGCGGCCTCATATTCGCCGATGGCGTGGATGACTTTGGCGCGGCGATCCCGTTCGGCTTCGGCTTGCCGGGCCATGGCCCGGCGCATCGCCTCGGGCAGTTCGACGTCCTTGACTTCCACCAGGGTGACCTTGACACCCCACGGGTCGGTGACGTCGTCGATGATCTGTTGCAGCCGCTGGTTGATCTCGTCGCGTTTGATCAGCAGTTCGTCCAGGTCGACCTGGCCGAGGATGCTGCGCAGAGTGGTCTGGGCGATCTGGGAGGTGCCGACGATGTGGTCCTCGATCGCGATGACGGACCGGATCGGCTGGGTGACATTGAAATAGGTGACCGCGTTGACCTTGACGGTGACGTTGTCTTTGGTGATGACGTCCTGCGGTGGGATGTCCATGGTGACGGTGCGCAGGGACACGCGGACCATGCGGTCGACGATCGGGATGATAAAGAACAGGCCGGGGCCCTTGGCGTCGATCACCCGGCCGAGCCGGAAGATCACGCCCCGCTCGTACTCTGGGACGATGCGCACCGACGCGGTCAGCAAAAGTAGGACCGCGCCGGCGGCGATCAGCAACGCCAGGATGCTATTGGACATCGGGGTCCTCCCTGTCCTTCGCGGGTTCGACCATGAGGGTCAGGCCCTGCACGTCGAGCACTCGTACGGTTTGGCCGTCGTGCAGGTCGCTGTGCGGGCTGCGGGCGTTCCACCAGGCGCCCTGCACGCGTATCCGGCCGGTGTTGCCCGCTGCGGCGTTGATGGTGGCGACGGCGCCGAGCAGTGTTTGCGGACCGGACAGTGGCGGGTTCTTGCGGGCCCGCCAGGCAAGCCGGCCGGCCAGCAGCGACCCGCCGCCGACGACCAGCACGGTCGGCAACAGCACGGCCGGGTTGACCCGCACCGCCTCGTCCTCGAACAAGAACAGGCCGGAGACCAGCAGGGCGATCGTGCCGCCGGTGGCGAACACCCCGACGCCGGGAGTGAATACTTCGGCGGCGAACAGCGCTCCGGCCAGGACCAGCAGGGCGATCCCGGCGATGTTGACCGGTAGCACGCTGAGGGCGAAGAAGCCGAGGATGAGCAGGATCGCCCCGGTGACGCCGCCCAGGCCCATGCCGGGGGCGGCCAGTTCGTAGATGAGGGCCAGGGTGCCGATGGACAGGAACAGGAACACCAGGTTCGGGTCCGCGATGACGGCCAGCAGCTGACGCAGCAGCCCCATCTCGTAGTCCACCGTCCGCGCACCAGCCGTGTCCAGCGTGACCTGCCGGCCACCGGCAACGGTGACCGTACGCCCGTCGACGGCGGCCAGCACCCCGGCCCGGTTGTCCGTGATCAGGTCAACCGCACCGATCCGCACGGCCTCGTCGGCGGTCACGGCGCGTCCCTCCCGGACAGTGGCCACGGCGAAGTCGACATTCCGGCCGCGTTGACGGGTCACCGACTCGGCGAACGCCGCCGCGTCGTTGATCACCTTGTCGCTGGCCTTCTCGCCGGTCTCGGCGTTCACTGGCGTCGCAGCACCGATGGTGGTGCCCGGCGCCATCACCGCCAGGTGCGCCGAGAACGTGATCAGCGCCCCGGCCGACGCGGCCCGGCCACCCGGCGGTGACACGTACACGATCACCGGCGTATCGGCGGCCAGGAACGCCTTGATGATCTGCCGCATCGAAGTATCCAGACCGCCAGGGGTGTCCAGCTCCACCAGCAGCGCCTGGTGCCCCCCAGCGGCGGCCTCGCCCACCCCGTCGATGAGGTGTTGCGCGACCACCGGTGTGATTGGACCGTCCACAGTGGTCACTGCGACCGTGGATGCCTGGGCTACCGCGATGCCCGGTGCGGCCAGCAGCGCGCCGAAGACGCAGACCGCCGCGCACAGTCCACCCAATGCCGCCCGCGTCATCAGCGGGCGATCCAGGCGCTGGCTATCCAGCCCTCGCGCTGACATCGATCCACTCCCCGCCCGGCGTAACGGGCTCGGTGGTCTCGCGAACCGGCCCGGTCAGGTCCGGCCCGTCGGACCGGCGGTCCTTGCGCAGCCCGAGCAGCTGCCGAATCAGTGGTGACGGGTTGGACACCGCGAGCTCGACACCGACCTGGGCGCAGATGCGGTTACCCACGACCAGGGTGCCCACACCGACGTGGTCGATGAACGTCACCCCACTCAGGTCCAACACGATCCTCGGCGGCCGCGGGTCGCGGACCGCAGCGGCCGAGATCACGGCCCGCAGATCGGGCGCACCGGCGTAGTCGAGCTGACCGCGCAACGCCAACACCACCGACCGGTCAAGCATGTATCGCCAACTCATGGACAGCGTCACAGCAGCACTCTCCCGCCCCTCGGTAAGAACCCAACACGCGAACACCGACATGACCCGACCGGACCGCACCCTGCGGCCCCACCAACGGCCGAAGTCAATCCACGCAGCGTCGAACGCGCGGACACATCAGCCCGCACCACGCAAAAGGGAGAGTTACGCTCGCTAGATGCGATACCGGGAACCGCATTACCGCCATGGTCAGCCTCCTCGTGCTCGCCGACCAGGCTTCCCGGCACACCAACCACAACCTAACCCGCCCGGTGTCCGCAGGCAACTGTCCCGCCTAGCTGACCCGAGCAGATCAAGCGCCCGGCCCGCGCCATATCCACAGGTGGGTGGGATCGCGAACGCGAACCGGGACGCCCGCACGTCACGCACGTTGATCGCGGTCAGCACCGCGACCACCGTGATCGCTAGACCCGGTGTTCGGCCACGAACAGGCAACCATAGCCACTCGCAACACCTGCGGCAGCCGGCCGAATTCTAGCCGCCGAATCCGCCGAGTCCTCGCTCCATAGCACGACCGCGCGGTCGAGCGCGGTGCGGATCCGTTCGGCGGGGTTTCCGCGCTCCAGGCGGGCCAGGGCGGCGCCGACCGGGCCGCCGATCAGGGGCGCCGCTAACCGTCGCGATGCCACGGCGTCCAGGCATCGGAAACGAGGTTGCGCAAGGGCGCTGTCCGGCTGCTCCCGATCGGCGGGCTCGGCCGCCGGTGCCGGTGATTCCACATCGGCGCACCCGTTGCGCCGCATCTAACCTGCGACCCCTTGCAGTCGGGACGGCCGCGCTGACCCGGCGACTCCTTGCACCACATGTGCCCATCCCGGCTTGCCATTGGTTGTCGAACCTTGCACTGAGATGCCAAAAGACGTCGATCGAGGATTGGTCCCTACTTGTCGCCGACCGTTCGGCAACGTACGCGGGCCTTCGGGTTATCGAGGGCCAGGACGGCCTGTGGGAGACGGCTACCCTCCCTGTCCCCGCACAGGCCGTCGTAGGGCATGGTCACTTTGGTACGAGCCTGCGCCTGTCAGCGGCAGCGGCGGCCGGCGTTGACGCAGTTGGTGATCTTGGTCATCTGGTGGATGGAGTTGACGTTGAGGAAGTCGTTGTGGTCGGAGAACGGGTTGTGGTTCTCCTCGGGGAAGGTGTCGAGCTGGTACTGGCCCTTCTTCTGGACGTCGAGGGGGATGTCGTAGCTGACGCTGATCCGCAGTTGCGGCACGGCGCGGGTGCCGGTGGGGCAGGCGCCGGTTTTGGCGTCGGGGAACTGGATGTGGGTGCGGTGGTTGGCGCTGTCGGTGTTCTTGCCGTCCCAGCAGCTGGGGAAGTCGTGCACGCGCGTGACCTGGCTGCCGGGCGGGCAGATCGGGTACTTGTCGGAGAGCCGGTCGGCGAAGCCGCTGCAAGTCCAGGATTTGCGGGCGTTGGCCGGGCCGCGGCTGGTCGGCTTGGCGTCTCCGGTGATCGCGCGCAGGAATCTGGGCATCGGCACCACCTTGCTGGTGGGGTTGCCGCGGTATTCGATCAGCACTTTGGCGGGGCGGACGATGCCGCCGACGTTGCCGGCGATCTCCTGGTTCGGACCCTGCACGCCGGGCAGTTCCTGCTCGGTGCCGTTGTTGTTGCCGCCGCTGTTGAGGGTGCAGGGGGCGAGTGCTTCCAGGCCGGTCGGACGGGTGCCCTGCCGACCGATCGCGATGCCGATGCGGTCCAATGTGGCCGCTCGCTTGGCGCGCAGCGGGCCGAGGATGGCGTTGTCGATGAAGTTGGGGCCGCCCTGTCCTTGTGTGGTGACGATTCGCTGGTTGGCCTCGGCGATCTGCCGGTCCAGCAGGGCCAGGTTCCGGTTCACCTCGTCGAGCGCGCTAGCGGGGACGGCCGGCAGTTTGTCCCGGACGGTCGGGCAGTTGACGGTCGGCGTCATCGCGGCCGGCGCCGATGCGGGAGCGCCGGTGTCGTTGCCGCCGTTGTGTCCGGCGTGTGCACCGTCGTAGCTCAGGTCACAGTCTGCCAAGGAGGCCAGTCCGGTCGGGTGGGTGCCCTGGCGGCCGATGGCGATGGCGATGCGGTCCAATGTGGCCACTCGCTTGGAGCGCAGCGGGCCGAGGATGGCGTTGTTGACGAAGTTTGGTCCGCCCTGGCCCCGGCTGGTCACGATGCGCTGGTTCGCTTCGGCGATCTGCTGGTCCAGCAGTCGCAGGTTGCGGTTCACCTCGGCGGACGCCGGGGCCGGGACGGCCGGGAGCTTGTCGGCCACGCTGGGGCACGCGACCGTGGGGGTGCCGGCGGTCTTGAGTGTGTCGGGGTTCGCACCGACCGGGTTGGCCTGCCGGTTCGCGGTCCGGTCGATACGGACCACCGGCCAGAAGTACGACGACTTGTCGCCGTTGCGGCAGGTGGTGTCGGAGGCGGCCAGGCTCTCGTCGCTGGAGTCGGCGGTGATCGACAGGTTGCCGACGAAGTCGTGCACGTGCTGGGCGCCGTTGCGGATCCCGGGTTGCGCGACCGGGTTGTCCGGGCTGAACTTCTCGTTCTCGTTCGTTCCACAGTCCACGGTGAACACACCTGTCGAGGCTCCACGGCGCGGTGCCGGGGCTTTCACGTTCGGTGCCACCTGTTGGATCGGCACGAAGCTGGACAGCGGCGCCGCTTCGGCGAACGCTCTGCCGTTACGGGCGCTGGACACGATGCCCGCCGTGACCGCGGCGGTCGCCGCCAGCACGACGAGCACCGCCACGATGCGGAACTCCTGTGACCGCGTCCGGATCACGCGTTGACGCATGCTCTCACCTCACTCGATACGCCACGGCCCAAGCCGATGGCACCGCGGTTGCGGCGCCAGTGGGTACGGCGGCAGCGGACACCTCGATGAGTGACGCGCACGCACGTCATCGGCCTGTAAGAACCGCATCAGCGAGGGCGCGGTCGTCACCGTTCGGTAAGGTTCACCACCACGCGGGCGCGGTAAGTTGTCCCGCCAATCCCTTGCCGGCGCAACGTCTTGCCGTCGGGCTTGGTCCTCGGCGATGAAGCCCAGGAGACGAACCCCTTCGCCGGTCCCGACCGCGACCGCGCTCGTCGCGACCGGGCTGGTCGGCTTGCTCCGCCGCGACCTCGAGGCGACCTGAGGCTATCGGGGCGGCTAGGGCAGGTCCGCGCGGAAGGCGATCACCCTGGACCGGCTGTCGCTGCGGGCGGCGGCGTTCGCGGCTCTGGTGCCGCCGTGGTGGTAGGTGCGGCCGTCGACGGGGTGTACGCCCACGACGCCTGCCGGCTGGAACGGGTAGGTGGCAGCGCCGTGTCCGGCGGCAGGATAGGTCAGCACCTCGACGGTGGCCTTGGCGGCGTCGGCGTGCAGCCGTGGTTGGATGGCCTGGGCCTGCGGCGTCGAAGGCCACGGGTTGTCCTCGCCACCGGCGATGGCCAGGACGGGCCCTTCGACGTTGCTGACAGGAATCGGCCCGCTGAGTGTGGCCCGGCCGTCCTTGGTCCAGGCAGGGCTTGCCGGATCCGGGAACGCGGGCCTACGGTGTCGTCGGGCGCGTGCAGGACCACGCCGCGGAACAGGTCGGGGTAGTGGTGGGCGAGTAGGAGAGCGGCTTCGCTGCCCCGCGAGTACCCGACGACGGCGACGGGTTCCGGCCTGAGGCCAGGTTGACGTGCCAGCAGCCGCGCCGCCGTGGTGAAGTACTCCAGCGGGATGTCCGCCAGCGTCTGCGGCAGCCCGGGCACTCGGAAGTACGCCAGCGACAGCGCGGGATGGCCGTGCGAGGCCAGCAACGCGGCCGTGAACTTCTGACTGGTGCCGCCCTCGGAGCCACCGAAGACAAGCGCCGGCATACGCGGGTGTGCTGCCCGCTGGCGGTAGGTACAGGTCGCCGTGGATGCCCTCGGTCTCCATCCGGAATACCCGATGGGTGGCTGCGGGCGACATCCACTGCCGACGCAGCGTGCGGTTGGCATCCGCGCGGCCGTCGACCGTGACGGCGACCTGAATCTCGAATGCGGCGGCGAGTTCCGGGCACGTGGGGAAGAACCACTGTTGGTCTGGGTCGCCGTCCGCTGGGACCATTGACCAGAGCAGGCCCATGCCGTCGACCTGGTCGTAGGTGCCATCGCGCGGCGCGGTTGAGGTCCACAGTGCCGTCCTCGTCGGCGGTGAAGGCCGCATGGCCGCGCCAACTCATGTCTTGGTAGTCGGTTGACGTCGCCGCGACCTCGACCCGCTGGCCAGCTCTGAGGCCGGAGATCCGCAGCTGTACCGGCTGATCCGCCAGGGCCCACGCGGGGTCGGCGGTGACCATGGGGGTTTCGCCCTGGTTGCGTATCGCAGCCAGCGACCGCGATCCCGGGACCCGAAAGCAGTACCACGGCAAGGTAGACACGCAGTCGCCGCCAGCCGAACAGACAACGAGCCGCGCCACCCTGTCACCGTCCGCGGCCGGGTCGGGTCCGCGCCGGCGCCTGTGGCGGGGCGGCGGTCCCTCCGGTCGGGCGGAGCCGGCGTGGCGGGCGGCGAGGCGTGCACCACTGTGAGGTCCGTTGGCTCGCGGTCGCAGGCGCCGGTCCGCGGCTTGTCTGCAGCTGTAGAAGTGCGCGGATCAGCGGCGAGGTGCCGCGAACGACTAAGCCGATGCCGGCCACCGCGCAGGAGCGGTTTCCTGCGACCAGGCTGCCCACGCCGGCCGGGTCGACCTGCTCGATATCGGTCAGGTCCACCAGGATCGACCGGGGGCGCGGCATCCGCTCGGCTTCGGCGATGATCGCCATACGCAGGTGTGGGGCTGTGTGGTGGTCCAGCGTCCCGCGCAGAGCCAGGACGACCGACTCGCTGCCGTGCGGATAGAGGTGGGCGATCGACAGCGTCACGACGTGACCTCGCGGAGTGTGCCCTGCCGTTGGGTGCCTGGTCGCTGCGTCGGCGGCATGGTCGGCCTCCTTCTGTATCGCCGACCAGCCTTCCCGGCACACCTGTGTCCAACGTATGCGGCCTGGGCGGTGCCCGCAACGCGCACCGGCTACGTCGCGAGGAGGCTGGCGTAGTCGGCCGCGGTGGCCGGAGCCTCGGACAGCGAGCCGTCGGCGTGGGGTACACCGACAGGCTGGCCGCCGCGGGTGAACCTCACGGCGGTGATGCCGGGTTGGGCAGTGAGGGTGCAGACGATCTGGGCGAAGGCGAGGATCTGGTCGGTGCGGCCGCTCTCGTCCAAGGCGGCGGTGAGCTCGACTGTGGCCCGGCCGTCGCTCAGCTGGACGCCGACGACGATATCGTTGCCGAGCAGCGAACTGGTGAGCCCTTCGCGTTGCTCCACGTCGGTGGGTCCGGCGAGCAGGTCGTCGACGAGCTCGTCGACGCTGGGTTGCGCATCGACGTTGCGGGTGACGGCGACCAGCTCGCCGTCCCGGACGAAGTACAGGCGTTCCGCGACAACGCCGGCGCCAGGGCCGGGATCCGGCGGTGTCTCGGTCGCCCAGGCGTGCGAGACCCCATTGGGAGGGTTCACCTCGCGAGGGAGGTCCTCGGCTTGGGCGCCGCATCCGGTGACCGCGGCCGCGAGCAGCACCGACAGCGTGCCGGCGTACGGAGAGCGGCGTGTTCTGGTCACGAGTTCGTCCTGGGCAGTTCGACCCGGAATCGGGCGCCGCCGCCGGGCCGGTCGGTCACCGTCACGCGTCCGCCGTGTGCGGTGGCGTGCCGGGCGACGAGGGCGAGCCCGAGTCCGGTGCCGTCGCTGTCCCCGCGTGCGCTGGCGGCGCGGCCGCGCACGAACCGGTCGAAGATGGCCTCGCGGTCTTCCGGTCGTACGCCCGGTCCCTCGTCGTCCACTTCCAGCACGAACGCGTCGGATGTCGCGTTGAGGCGCACGGCGACCGCGCCGCCGCCGTGCCGGTCGGCGTTGTCGAGCAGGTTGCCCAGGATCTGGATGAAGCGGCGCCGGTCGACTGACCAGGTCGCCGTGCTCCCCTCGGCCACCCGCACCACCTGCTCGGGTAGGCGGCGAGCGCGGCATTCTTCACGTGCCACCGCGGCGACGTCGAACAGTGTGCGCTGGATCGGTCGATCGTCGCGAGCCAGTTCCAGCAGGTCGGCGACAAGCCGCTGGAACCGATCCACCTCGTCAGACAGCAGAGTCACCGCGGTCGCAGCCCGGCCGTCGAGCCGGGGTCGGTGCCGGTCCAGCACGCTGGTCGCGGCGGACAGCGTCTGCAGTGGTGAGCGCAGCTCGTGGCTGACGTCGGCGGCGAACCGGCGGTCCCGTTCCAGGCGGGCCGAAAGCTGGTCGACCATCTCGTTGAACGACGTCGTCAACCGTTCCAGATCGGGCTCGGTGGCCGGGTCGAGGCGGGCACTGAGGTCACCTGCGGTGATCTCACGCGCGGCGGCGGTGACCGTGTCGAGAGGGCGTAGCACGCGGCGGGTCAGGTACCAGCCGAAGCCGGCGCCGGCCGCGGTCGTGCCGGCGGCGACGAGGGTGAGTACCAGGGCGAGAGTGCGTAGGGTCTGGTCGAGCTCGCGCATCGAGTCGATGACGTAGAAGCCGGACGACGACGGCAGCGGCACGCCGACGACGACCGCGGGGCCGCTGTCGGTGTGGACCCGTTGCATGCCGAGCTTGCCCTGCTCGACCATGTCTTGCAGCGCGGGCGGGATGGCGTCGGTCAGACCGGCGTCGGCGGCGCGGGCGTACCAGCGGCCGTCGCGGTGCAGCAGGGCGCGGCGGGTGTTGCCGGTGTTGAGGGTGCTGAGCACGGCGGAGATGTCGGGCCGTTCGGTGGCCAGGCCGGCGTGTACCACGCCGGCGTCCAAATAGGCCGAGCGCAGGGCGCTGCGTTCCCGGCCGGCCATCAGTGCCTGGCTGGTAAACTCGTACGACAGTGCCGCCATCGACGCGGACAACACGAAGGCGCCCGCCGCGAACGCGGCGGTCACTCGGGAGCGCAGGCCAGGACGTCTCATCGTTGCAGCTTGTAGCCCATGCCGCGGACGGTCACCAGGTGCCGAGGCGAGGTCGGATCGTCCTCGATCTTCTGCCGCAACCGTCCGATGTGGACATCGACGAGTCGCTCGTCGCCGTAGGTGTACTCCCAGACCCGTTCCAGCAGCTGCGCCCGGGACAGCACCCGGCCCGGGTGCTCGGCGAGTTCGCACAGCAGCCGGAACTCGGTGCGGGTCACCGCCACCGGCTCGCCCCGCAGCGCGACCTCGCCGGCTTCGGGCCGGATCTCCAGGTCGTCGAAGACCAGTGCTGGTACGGCGGCGACCGTGCTGGCGCGGGCACGGCGCCGCAGCGCCCGCAGCCGCGCGGACAGTTCCTTGACCGCGACCGGCTTGACGACGTAGTCGTCGGCGCCGGCCTCCAGGGCGGCCACGATGTCGTGTGTGTCGTCGCGCGCGCTGACCACCACGATCGGTACGTCGTCGCGGGCGCGCAACTGGCGGATGCACTCGTAGCCGTCGATGCCGGGCAGCATCAGGTCGACCAGGACCGTGTCGGCCGGCGCGCGCCGCTGCTCCCGCAGCCCTTCTTCCGCGGTGGCCGCGCCCCGGACCGTGTAGCCCTCGTCTTCGAGGCCGAGCGTCAAGGACAGCCGGATCCGGTCGTCGTCCTCGATCAGCAACACGTGCTCCATCGCTAAATCATGCCCAGCCACGGAGCAGGTTTCGCAGCCCGGCCGGGATCCCCGGCGGTTTGTCATGGGACTGTCACAGGACCGCGGAGGGACCGCCATACCACCTAAAGAGTCTGGACAGACCCCAGATCATCATGTCCTGCACGCGGGAGGTTCCAGGTGAGTACTCCAGCCTTGGCCGAGCTGCTGCCACGGCCGGGCCGAGTACCACTGGTCGAGGTCGTTGTCACCGAGGCGATCGACGCGCAGGTGACGCCCCGCCTACGCGTCCTGCTCGACGAGGTCCTCGCACTGCGGCCGGAGCACCTCGTGGTGGACCTCGCTGGCTGCACGCACGTCGACGCGTCCGGCGTCGCCGCGCTGCTCGAGACGCACCGTCAAGCGATGCGCGATGGCGGGCGGCTCAGCCTGCGCGCACCGTCGCCCAGCGTGCACCGCAACCTTCAGCTGGCCCGCGTGGCGAATGTGCTGCACATTGTCTTGCCTAAGGTCTCGCTGCCGGCCGAGGACTGGTCCGCGGCGGCCGGCACCGGCACACTCGTGGACCCGCGGCCGACGCGGTGACGGTGGCGCCGTTGAGCCCCTCACCCCGCCCTTCCCATCCCCCCGACGGGCGGGGTGAGGCAGGCGCCACAACTGTCCACATCGGAGAATCATGACCGGGTCCCGCAGTCCGGACCTACACGACCTGGTGGTGGTTTCGCACCGGCTGCCGGTCACGGTCGACGACACACAGCCGAGGTGGGCGGACCGGATCGGTGACGGCACAGCCACGTTGGGCCCGGCGGTCGCCGCTCGCGGCGGGGCCTGGCTGGGTTGGGCCGGAGGCGTCAACGCATCGACCGCGTGGTTCGAGCACGAGGGCCTGCGGCTGCATCCGGTCGGCCTGTCGCATTCCGACGTCCTGGACTACGAACGGGGCTACTGCGCCGCCTCGCTCGCCCCGCTCTATCAAGGGCGGGTGGAGACGCCCGAGTTCCGGGACCAGTGGCGGGTGGCCTACCAGCGGGTCAACCAGCGGTTCGCGGACGCGGCCGCCGCTTTGGCGGCACCGGGTGGCATCGTCTGGGTGCACGACTACCACCTGCAGGCTGTACCGGCCCTGCTGCGCCGCCGCCGACCCGACCTGCGCATCGGTATGTCCCTGCACGCGCCGTTTCCGCCGGCCGAGCTGTTCGTGCAACTGCCCACCCGGGCCCAGACCCTGCACGGGCTGCTCGGCGCCGACCTGATCGGCGTGCCGCACCCGCGGGCGGCCGCCACCGTACTCGAACTCGCCGGCCACCTGCTGCAACTGGCGGTCCGCGATGACGCCGTAACGATCGAGGGCCGGCGGGTCACGGTCGGCTCATATCCGCTATCGATCGACGCGGCCGCGATCGAACTACTGGCCGCCGATCCCTCGGTTCGTGCCCGGGCGACCGGCATCCGGGCCAAGCTGCACGGTGCCCGCACGGCCCTGCTCGCGGTCAACCGGCTGGACCCGGCCGAGGGGATCGAGCAGTGTCTCGACGCCTACGCCACCCTGCTGGGCACCGGGCGCCTGGACCCTGACCGCACCGTCCTGGTCGAGGTCGCCGCCCCTGATGGGCCGGACACGACACGCCGGGAACGGGTCCGCGCCCGGATCGACCGCCGCGTCGCGCAAATCAACGGCGAACACGCCCGGGTCGGACACCCGGTCATCCACTACCTGCGCCGTAGCCCGCCGCTGCGCGAGCGGGTGGCGCTCTACCTGGCCGCGGACGTCCTGCTCGCCACACCGCTGAGCGCCGGCACTGCGACCACCGCCAAGGAATTCCTCGCCGCGCGTACCGACGACACCGCGCGACTGGTGCTCAGCGAGTTCACCGCCGAACGGCTGCCCGGAGTGACGAGTGTCAACCCGCACGACCCGGACGCCCTGCTCGACGCGATCGCGGCAGCCGCGGCCGAGACCGGGATCCGTTCCGCCAATCTGAGCGCCACCCGGCAACGGCTGCACAGCCAGGACATGGACAGCTGGGTCGGACGTTTTCTGCACGCGCTCGCCGCACCACCGCTGCGAACCGACGGTGATCCACGCTACGTCGCCATCGGCACCCCGCACTGAACCCCCGCCGCGCCCCCGCGGACGGCAGCACCTGAACCGGCAGAAAGGCAAGGAGTTCCACACCTATGGTCACCCTCACCGACAACGCGATCGGCCTCATCCGCCGCCTCACCGACCGGCCCGGAATCCCCGACCAAGCGGGCCTGCGCATCGCGACCGGATCAGCCGCCGGTGCGCTCACCGTCGGGGTCGTCAGCGGCCCTCTCGACGGCGACCACGTGCTCGACACCTCCGGAGCGCGGGTCTATCTCGACGCCGAGGCGGTACGGACCTTGGACGACAAAGCCCTGGACGCGGCCATCCAGGACAGCACCGTCACCTTCACCGTGACCGAGCAGGCCGGATGACCATCTCGTCCCGCACCACCCGCCGGTCGCGCACCGACGCGCGACCGGCGGCGGCCATGACTGACTGACACACCCCATAGCGTTCCGAAACCGCTCCGGAAAACGGCCGGCAGCGGTATTGTGGCATTCACAACAAACGTATTCTGACGTGGCCACTTCGTCCTTTTGGACGACACGGTCGATTCAACGACCAAGCGCAAATTCTTTCTTAAGAAGTCACCATTTGACTTCCTATAGCGGACTGTTTAGCGTGCTCAAATAGAAGCGTTTGGCCGACACTCACGGAGGTGATTTCGTGGTGACCCGCCGATATCTTACGGCTCTTACGGCCGTCCTCGTCGGGCTGGCACTCGCATTGGGCGCGCCGGCCGCCGCGGCCAACGCTCAGCCCGCGGCGCCCGCACAGCTCGGCGCGACGGACCTCGCCCTGTTCAACGGTGTGCGGCTGGCCGGGCTGTGGGAGATGCCGGCCGGGCAGATGGCCGCCGAGCGCGGCAGTGCCCAGCGGGTCCGCGAGGTTGGCGCGCAGATCGCCGCCGAGCACGCCGAGCTCGACCAGATCGTCGTCGATGGCGCCAACAAGCTCGGTGTGCAACTGCCGACGAAGCCCAGCGCCACCCAGCAAAAGTGGCTCGACGAAATGCGTGGCGCCGCCTCCGACCGCGAGTTCGACCGCATCTTCGTTCACCGGCTCCGGGCCGCGCACGGCGTGATCTTTCCGGTCATCGGCGCGGTCCGCTCCGGCACCCGAAACGATGTCGTGCGTCAGGTCGCCGAGGCGGCGAACAAGTTCGTGCTCAACCACCTCACCCTGCTGGAGAGCACCGGCCTGGTCCGCTACGGTGACCTGCCGCCCGCAGTCCTGCCTGGCGACCAGCAAAACGGCGGCTCACTGCAAGGGGCCACGCTCGCCGGCGCCACCGCCGGCAGCGGCTTCAACTCCTCCGACGTCTGGATCATCACCATCGTCGCCATCGTCGCCGGTATCGGCGGCACCTGGCGACTGTTCAGACCCCGCTAGGTTCGCACGGTGAGCGCGTTGCAGACGTCCACGATGCCGGGGGCCTGCCAGGCCAGATCGCCGGCCATGCCGATCATTTCGGACGAGTCAACCGAGCCGGTGAGGACCGCCACCCGGTTCTGCACATCCACGTGGATGGGTTGGTCGCCGGTAACGTCGTGGCCCAACAGGCGGGCCAGCACGCCTTCGGCAACCGCCTGGTCGACATCCTCGCGGTCGACCGAGCGGCCCGGCTGAGCACGGTAGAAGAAGGCGTCCTCCGGGTACGGCCACAGCACCGCCATCACGCACTTCTTTCGATCTGCGGGGCCAGGACCGGGCCGTCGTGGTGCTGGTCGGCCATGCCGAACAGGCCGAGCAGGCCGGTGGCCCACAGTTGGCGGCGTGGGAAGGGGGCCAGGTTTTCCACCGTCAGGACGCTGCCGGAGACGGCCGCGGCACGGTGGCATCGCACAAGCTCACCGATGCCGGTCGAGTCGATGAACGACACGTGTCGCAGGTCCAGGACGATCGCTGCCGGCTTGTCCCGGGCCAGCACAGCGATGATCGCGTCGCGCACCTGGCCGACGGTGGCCATGTCGATCTCACCGAACGGTAGGAGACGGACGCCGGAGTCGCTATGCCGCTCCGTTATCAACATGCTCATCTCGGGCTGGGAGTCGTCGTTCATGCCGCTCGCGCCTCCACTGGCCGTTCCACGACGCTGTCACGCAGTGGGCTGAAGGCGGCGCGCAGCACCGCGGTGGCGCCGGGAAGACGGGCTGCGGCGAAGGCTATCCGGCGGGCGGTCATCCGCCAATGCTCGGTGGGCACGAACCAGCGTGCCGTCTTGCGTCCGGTCCGCTGCCGGTCCTGCACGAACGGCCGCATCCGCCGCTCGTAGGCGGCGATGGCCCGTCCGACACCGGCGCCCGTGCGTAGCTCCTCGGCCAGCACGAAGGCGCCGCCCGCGGCGAGCGAGGCTCCCTGCCCGGCCATCAGGGACACGGCGTGGCAGGCGTCACCGATCAGCACGATCGACCCGCGGCTCCAGTAGTCCATCTCGATCTGCGCGACCTGGTCGTAGAAGACCTCGCCGTCCTGCGGCATCTGCCGCAGCGTCCACCGCACCAGGCCACCGAGGTTGCCGTACAGCTTGCACAGCGCCTGCTGCGGGTCCTGCGGGATGGCACGGTCGGGGCTGGCGTGGATGAACGACGCGGCCAGCCGGCCGTCATTGGTCGGGTACAGCCCGGCCTGGCGGCCCGGCACACCAACCATGACAAAGCGATCTCCGACCCGGCGGCCGAGCTCGTCGTCGCGCAGGACGAAGGAGGCGGCGTGGTAGCCCAGGTAGCGCAGGTAACGCTCCTGCGACCCGAAGACCAGCTCCCGGACCCGCGAGTGCACGCCGTCCGCGCCGACCAGCAGGTCACCTCGCTGCACGCTGCCGTCGCTCAACCTCACCGTGACAGCGTCGCCGTCGCTGACCTGTTCGATGGTCGTGCCGTAGCGGATGTGGATGCGGCCCTTGACCGCGTCGAGCAGCGCCTGCTCCAGGGCGCCGCGCATGAGCGACAGGATCCGTCCGTCGAAGACCGAAGCGACCCGCGAGCAGGCGATGCCGCCCTCGCCGTGCTCATTGTGGTCTACATAGGACAGCTCAGCGACCCTGGTATGGGCCTTGTTCAGCTCGGGCAGCAGCCCCATCATCTCGGCAACGTCGTAGCCCGAGCCGAAGAAGTCAATCATGTATCCACCGGCCCGCGGGCCGTCCTCCCGCTCGACCAGGACCACGTCCCAGCCGTCCCGCTCCAGCCACCAGGCCAGCGTGAGCCCAGCGATACCCGCACCACAAATGATCGCTTTCACAGTTCCTCCCTGACACCAGCAGCAGCCCACGCCCGCAGAACTCGGGGTCAGATGCTGGCCAGATCGTCCCCATCGGACGGTTCGAGGGCATTGCAGACGTCGCGGACGCCCGGCGTCTGCCACGCCAGGCCTCCGGCGACGAACATCAGCTCCGGTGTGTCGACCGGGCCGGTGAGGATGGCGACACCGTTCTGCACCTCGACCGCGATGTTCTGCAGACGTGTCCGCTCATCCTCGACCAGCCGCGCCACCACCTTGTCGGCCAGCGTTCTGTCCCGACTCGCGTGCGGCGCCGGGCGGCGAACCGGCTGTCCGGACCCGTCGTCGGGCATCGGCCACGGCGTCAGCACGGCGCGCTCCCGATCGTTGTATGCCCGGAGCGCGGCACCTCCTCGGGCACCACGTGCAGCACCTGCTCCACCCGGGATATCCGCAAAATCCGCCGCAGACGCGGTGACAGCGCGCGCAGCGTCAGGCCCGCACCGACCCGCAAAAGCTGGCGGTGCACATCAAGCAGCAGCGCGACGCCCGCCGCGTCGATCCCGACGCATCCGGCCATATCCACGACCAGCCGGTCCGGGCGCAGCCGCACTGCCGTGTCCAGTGCCGCCTGCACTGGCGCCAAACTGGCGCGATCGAGGCGGTCGGTCAGGTAGATCTCCAACACCGGCACCGACACCGGCCCGGCCACAGGTTGCGCAACCACACTCACGCCGCACCTCCTCACGTCGGCCGGTACGAAATCCAGACTGGTGCGGCCATGTGGAGGCACCTTCGCGGAACCATGACAGTCCCGTGACAACCAGCTACGACGGCACCTCGTCCGGCACCGCCGGCCCACCGCAGGTGCCGCAAAAGTGCGTGCCGAAGGGCCTCGGCTCCCCGCTCCACCCGGCCCGGACGGCCGCCGGCCACAGCACGAACCAGTCCCGTAGGTGAACAGCCGAGCCGAACTCGACCGCGCACCGCTCACACACGAGGACGACGAACCCGGGCTGCCCCGGCTTCGGCCTTGGCTGCATGCTCATGCCGGCGCCGACCACACCGCGTTCATCTCGGCAATCTTTGCACAGGTGCAGCTGTGTGAACGACGCGCCGCAACACCGCAGCCGGCGCCTGCGCTGAGGGCCGGCCTATGCGGGGACCGAACCGTCCAGGACCTGGGCGAGGCCGTGGCGGCGAAGCAGCTCACGCACACGTGGATCCGGGTCGGCCACCACCAGGCGCGCCCCCTGGGCGGAGGCCGCCTCCTGGCCGGCCCGCAAGGCGTCGATGCCACCCTCGTCGATGGACGGCACGGCGCTGAGATCAACGACGATGCGGTGGGGTCGAGTCGCCGCCAGCACGGCGATGACCCGATCGTGGAGCATGCGGGCGTTTTCCGCCCTGATTCCACCTTGCGGCGCGATCGCGATGGTCATCGACGGTTCGGGTACACGACGAGTGGTGATCACGAGAGTCATCACATCTCCGTCCAGAACGGGAGGGGGCACACCTCCGGTAGAGCTCTGACGCGATCCACGCTTGCCGCCGTTTGTGGCGATCACCGATCAGGATTGCCACGCTCCTATGACAGTTCGCTTGGTTCGGCCGGGACGATGCGACGATGGGGGCGCATGCGTGCGATCGTTCAGGACGGCTACGGCCCGGCCGATCGACTGCGCCTGGCCGAGGTCGACCGGCCGGCGGTCGGCGACGACGAGGTGCTGCTCCGGATGCGCGCGACGTCCGTGCATCCGGACGTGTGGCATGTCGTGACCGGTCGGCCGTTCGTACCGCGCCCGAAGGGTTCGGGCCTACACCGCCCCACGGGCCGCATCCCGGGCACCGACGTTGCCGGCACCGTCGAGGCGGCCGGTCATGCGGTCACCAGGTTTCAGCCCGGGGACGAGGTCTTCGGGAAGACGCTACGTGGATACTCGTGGCGCAACGGCGGCGCGTTCGCGCACTACGTCTCGGTGCCGCAGAGCAGGCTCGCGGTCAAACCACCCAACATTACGTTCGAGCGGGCGGCAACAGTGCCGACCGCCGGATACATTGTCCTGGCCAACCTCCACCCGGATCGTTCCAGTCCGGCCAGCGGGTGCTGGTCAACGGGGCGGCCGGTGGCGTCGGAGCGATCACCGCGCAGCTCGCGAAGGCTAGTGGCGCGCACGTGACCGGCGTGGACCACAGCCGGAAGCTGGATCTGGTCCGCCGCTCGGCGCCGACTACACCACCAACGACGTCACCCGCACCGGGCAACGGTACGACCTAGTCGTCGACATCCCGGGCGACCGGCCCTTCGCCGCGTACCGGCGGGCGCTGACCCCCGACGGCAGGTACGTCCTCATCGGACACGACCACTTCGGCCGCGCCGGACGCGGCTGGCTGGGCAGCCTGCCCCGGTTCGCGCGGCTCGGCGCGCTGTCGCTGTTCGTGCCCCAGCTGCGCCGGCCCGGCCCCGCGCGACAGAGCAAGCAGGATGCGATGGCCGCGCTGCGCGCATACCTCGAAGCAGGGCAGCTGGCCCCGGTCCTCGCCCGCACGTTCGACCTCGGTGCGGCGGCACAGGCCATCGGCTACCTGTCCAGCAGCCAAGCCGTCGGACGGAACGTGCTCACCGTGTGACCGTTACCGGCGCCGGTCAGGCCGGCACGGTATCCGCCGGCCGCGTCGTTGACGCGCGCCACTGCCGCCACCACAGCGGCTCGGAAGCCTCCCCCGCGGCCGCCACGAACTCCTCCAGCGCGCCGGCGAGCCCTTGCGGGTCCTCGACCTGGAGGCCGCGCACCAGCTTGGCGATCGCCCGCCGGCGGTGCCGCATGACGGCCCCGACCAAATCGCGGCCGGCCGGGGTCAGCAAGACCCAGGCCGCACGCCGGTCCTCACCGCGCCGGAACCGCTCGGCCAGCCCTTTGCGCACCAGGCGGTCGGACATCCGTGTGGCGGTGGACGCGGCCACCTCCAGTTCGGCGGCCAGGTCAGTCGTCCGCTGCGGGCCGCGGGCGGCGAGCACGACCAGCGTCCGATACTGCACGAGCGTCACCTCGGCATCCACCTGCGCCAGCGAACGCGCCGACAGCGCGACCAGCGCCCGGCTGGCACCGAGAAAACCGTCGACGAGAGCGGCCGTTTCGGCCGATGTGCGCCGGCCGCGCACCGCGGAATTTGCCACAACGCAATGTTTGCACACTAGTAGCCGGACACGGATGCCCCGCGAGCCGCTCGGCCTGTTCGTCACGGTCGGCGCCCTGGTCAACACTGGCGTCATCGAAGAAATCTCGCGGGCCGCCACCGACGCCACCGAAGGCCGGCTGTTCCTCGCCTCCATGGTGCTGCTGTGGGGATCGGCGTTCCTCTCGGCGATCGTCGACAACATTCCCTACGTGGCCACCATGAGCCCCGTCGTCGCCGAAATGGTCAACAGCAACGGCAACACCAGCCAGTCCCAGGTGCTGTGGTGGGCCCTCGCCCTTGGCGCGGACCTGGGCGGCAACGCCACCGCCGTCGGCGCCTCCGCAAACGTCGTCGTGCTGGGCATCGCCGAACGCGCCGGCAGACCCATCACCTTCTGGCAGTTCACGAAGTACGGCCTGGTCGTCACCGTCGTCACGGTAGCGCTCGCGGTGCCCTACCTGTGGCTGCGCTACTTCGCCCTGGCATGAGACCGCACCGGTCAGGTGGCCGCGGCGAAGCGTTCGACCTGGGTGAGGGTGCCAGCCACGATGAGGATGGCGTTTGGCGGGACGACAGTCTCCGGTCGCGCGTAGGTGAAGTCCTGCCCGGACTGTTTGACGCCGACGACGGTGACGCCGTACCGGGTGCGCAGGGCCGAGTCGGCGAGGGTGCGCCCGACGCTGTCGGCCGGGGCGCGGGTCTTGACGATGGCGAACCCGTCATCGAACTCGATGAAGTCGATCATCCTGCTGGTGATCAGGTGGGCGACCCGGTCGCCCATGGTCGCCTCGGGATAGATGACGTGGTTGGCGCCGACCGCAGACAGGATCTTGCCGTGTTTGGCGGTGATCGCCTTGGCCCAAATCTCAGTGATGCCGATCTCCGCCAAGGCCAGGACGGTCAGCACGCTGGCTTCGATGTCGGTGCCGATCCCGACCACGGCGCGGGTGAAGTCGGGCACACCGATCTGGCGCAGGGCCTCCTCGTCGGTCGAGTCGGCCTGCACCACGTGGGTGAGCCGCTCGGACCAGGACTGCACGATGCGCTGGTCTTCGTCGATGCCGAGCACCTCGTGACCGAGCCGGACCAGGGAGGCGGCGACCTGGCCGCCGAAGCGGCCCAGGCCGATGACGACGACGCCGTTGTCGCCGGCGCGGGTTTTGCCAGTGTTAGCCAACGATGGGTCGCTCCTTCGGGTATCGGTACAGCCTAGGTCGGCCGCGCAGGGCCAGCGCGGAGGCCACGGTGATAGTGCCGACCCGGCCCACGAACATCAGCGCGACCAGCACCAGTTGGGCCGGCTCGGGCAGGGTGTGGGTGATGTTCATGGACAGCCCGACCGTGGCGAACGCGGAGATGCTTTCGAACAGGGCCTGGTCGTAACGCAGGTGATCGGTGAAGTAGATCAACGCCATGGTGCCAGCGGTGATGACACCGACGCCGAGCAACGCCACCGTCAACGCCTGGCGTTGCGCCTCGTCGGTGATCCGCCGGCGGCCAACGACCACATCGGATTCGCCCTTAACCTCGGACCAGATCACGTAGGCGAGCAGAAAGAAGGTGGTCACCTTGATGCCGCCGGCGGTGCCGGCCGAGCCGCCACCGATGAACATCAGCACGTTCGTGGCCGTGATGGTCTCCAGGCTCATCGCGCCGTAGTCGGCGTTGTTGAAACCTGCCGTGCGAGGCATGGTGCCCTGGAAGAACGCGGCGAGGATCTTCTCGGCGACGCCGAGCGGCCCGTACGTGCCCGGATTGCCCCACTCGAATCCCAGCATCACCCCGAACCCGGCCACCAGCAGGACCAGCGTGCCCCACACAGTAATCCGGGTATGCACCGACCAGGCGGCGGGCTGGCGCCATTCGCGGCGCAACTCCATCAGTACCGGAAAGCCGATCCCGCCGACGATCACCGCAGCGGCGATCGGTAAGCAGATCCAGGCGTCGCCGACGAAGCCGATCAGGTTGTCGGTGTAGAGGGCGAAGCCGGCGTTGTTGAACGCCGACACCGCGTGGAACAGCCCGTACCAGAGTGCCCGGCCGAGCGGGTAGTCGTAGCCAATCCAGAACCGCGCCGCCAGCAGCACCGCGACGGCGGTCTCGCAGGCCAGGATCGCGACCGCGATCCGGCCCAGCACCGCGCGGACGTCGCCGAGGGCGAGGGTACGGGTCTCGGCCTGCGCGATCAGCCGGCCGCGTAGCCCCAGCCGCCGGGACACCAGCACGGACAGCAGCGTCGCCATCGTCATGATCCCGAACCCGCCAACCTGGATCAACGCCAGGATCACCCCGTGGCCGAAGTCGGACCAGTACGTCGGGGTGTCCACTCCCACCAGGCCGGTCACGCACACCGCCGAGGTCGCGGTGAACAGCGCGGTGATCAGCGGGGCACCGTCCGGCCCCTGCCGGGACACCGGCAAGGCCAGCAGCAAGGTGCCCACGGCGATCGCGCACAGGAACGCGATCGGCACTATCCGGGCCGGGTGCTGCACGGCACGGCGGACCGACGGGGATCTTGCGCGCACAGACACGGACCTTAGTACCGCCGAGGGATGGATGTAGGCCCGCCCCGCGGACGTCGCCGCGGCAACCCCGCCGGCCGCGTAGGGAGCGGTTTGTCAGCGGGCGAGGTCTCGGTGGTTCAGCCGCCAGGCTCCGGCCGTGATCAGTGCGAGGGTGGTGCCAGCGAGCACCGCGGTGTCGCCGGTGTGCATGCCGTTGGTGAGTGGTTGGTGGTCGATGTAGTAGTGGTACGGGGTGAGGTGGCGCAGCCAGTCGGCGCCGATTTGCGGGGCCAGCCCGTGCAGCGCGTAGGCAAGCACACCTAGGCCGCTGGTGGCGCCGAAAACGGCGCCTCGGGAGCGGCCGGTGGCAGCGCCGATGGTGGTGGCGAGGGCGCCGAAGAGCAGGCCGAGCAGGGCAACGTTGAGGGCCTGTGCGGCGAACTGGCCGACGCTGATCGCGTCCAGGTCGGCGCTGTCGCGTACGGCGAGCATCGCGGCGAAGACCGCGGCCGCGATGAGCAGGGCGCCGACCGCGAGGGCGGCGAAGCGGTGTAGGAGCAGTCGGGTGCGGCTGATCGGGTGTGCCAGCAGCAGATCGAGGTAGCCGGACTCCTCGTCGGCGGAGATCATGCGGGCGCCCGTGGCAGCGCCGTAGAAGGTGACCAGCAGGGGGACGAGGAGCCCGAACACGGCGCCGCGCAGGTAACCGGCCGGGGTGGTTGCGTCCTCGAACCCGAAGCCGCGCATCGCCTCCGGCACGGTGGCCATCGTGTCGGCGGTGACCTGCGGGTAGAAGCTCGCGTAGGCCATCGCCAGCAGCCCGATGGCGAGGGCCCAGACCGGGAAGATCCGCCGGTTGTCCCACAGCGTGCGGGTGAACATCGAGCCGTTGACGGCGCCGCCAATGCCGGTGACGCCCGGGGCCCGGCTCGTGCGCGAGGTGGTCGAGGTCGTCATCGTCCTGCCGTTCGTCAGCCGCCAGCAACGGCGGTCGAAGTGGGGGCGGATTGTCCGCCGGTGTAGATGGTGTGGAAAAGGTCTTCCAGGTTCTGGGTATTCGCGCGCAGGCCGATGACGGTATGCCGAGCGGCCGCCTTGACCACGGGGTCCGGGCTGCCGTCGATCCGGAACGACAGTGTGGCGCCGTCCACCGCCAGGTCGGTGACACACGGTAGGGCGGCGAACTCCGCGGCCGGCGATGCGCCGGCGAACGTGATCGACATCCGCAGGAAGGAGCGGGCGCGCAGGTCAGTGACCGTGTCCAGGGCGACCAGGCGACCCTCGCGGATGATCGCTACCCGGTCGGCGACCGCTTCGACCTCGTTCATGACGTGACTGGACATGAACACCGTCCGCCCCGCCTGCTTGGCCTCGACCACCAGGTCGAGGAAGGTTTGCTGGACCAGCGGGTCGAGGCCGGTCGTGGGCTCGTCCAGGATCAGCAGCTCCGGGTCGTGCATGAACGCCTGGACCAGGCCGACCTTCTGCCGGTTGCCCTTCGACAGACTCTTCACCGGCGCCCGCAGATCCAGGCCGAGCCGACTGGCCAATGCCGCGATCCGGGCGGCTGGTACGCCACCGCGTAGCGCGGCGAGGAAAGCCAGGCATTCACCGGCCCGTTGCCGGCCGTCGACGACGAAGTCGCCGGGCAGGTAGCCGACCCGCCGGTGCACCTCGATCGCGTCCGCGCGGGGCGCCAAGCCGAACACGCGGGCTGTGCCGGAGGTCGGGCGGATCAGATCCAGCAGCAGCCGGATCGTGGTGGTCTTGCCGGCGCCGTTGGGGCCGAGGAAGCCGAACACCTCGCCGGTGTCAACGGTCAGCGTCAGGCCGGCCAGCCCGCGTCGCGTGCCGTACGTCTTGGTGAGCTCGTTGAGCTCGATCGCACCCATGCCATGAATCTATCAAAGTCTTCAGAAATCTCTGAAGACTTGGAGGCGTTAGGATGTCGTCAAGATCTCGAACATAAGGGGCAAGCTTTGGCGGACACCACCGACGCCGCGGAGCGGATGGCGTTGACCCTCACCCAAGGCGGGCTACAGAAGGCCACCGCCCGGGTACTGGCCGCGTTCCTGTTCGCCGACACCGCCAGCCTCACCGCACCGCAGATCGCCGAGCAGCTGACGATCAGCTCCGGCTCGGTCTCCGGGGCAATCAAGATGCTCTCCACCGTCGGACTGATCGAGCGGGTACCGGCGCCGGGTAGCCGCCGCGAGCACTACCGCCTGCGCGACGGCGCCTGGGCCACGTTGATGTCCACACAGAACGGCATGGTCCAAGCCATGTTCGAGGCCGCCGACCGCGGCATCCAAGCCGCGGGCCCGGACAGCCCGGCCGCCCACCGCCTCACCGAGATGCGGGACTTCTACGCCTTCATGTTCCGTGAGCTACCCGCACTCATCGACCGCTGGAAAGCCCAGAGACGCCCCACGCGGGATCCGGTGACAAAGCCGAGATAGCCGGTTCTCCAGACATCTCGTCATGTCTCGTCCGCAAGAGCGCCGGGGTGGTTGGCGAGAAACGCGTATTCTCGCGTTTCTCGCGCCCCGAGCAGGGACTTCCGCATTGTCTGTATCGCCGAGCCATCGACGGGACGGCGACGGGCTTGCCAGGCGCGGCAAAATCGAGCCATGGCGCGTGGCCGGTTGCGGATCTATCTCGGTGCGGCCCCCGGCGTCGGGAAGACCTTCGCCATGTTCAGTGAGGCTCACCGGTGCAAGGAGCAGGGCACTGACGTGGTGGTCGGGTTCGTGGAGACGTACGGCCGCGAGGACACCGCACGGCTCGTCGGCGGCCTGGAGGTGGTCCCTCCCAAGACCCTGTGTGGTCAAGAGACCAACTTTGCCGAGATGGACGTGGACGCCGTTGTCGGCCGCAGCCCGCAGGTGGTGGTCGTTGACGAGCTGGCACACACCAATGCTCCTGGCTCGCGCAACACCAAGCGGTGGCAGGACATCCAGCAGCTGCTGGATGCCGGCATCACGGTGCTATCCACTGTGAATATCCAGCACCTGGAGTCGCTCAACGACGCGGTGTGGCAGATCGCCAACGTTAGCCCGCAGGAGACCGTGCCCGACAAGTTCGTCCGGTTGGCCGACCAGGTCGAGCTCGTCGACGTGACCCCGGAGGTTCTGCGCCGCCGGATCGCGCTCGGCAACGTGTTGCCACCGGACCAGGTTGATGCCGCGTTGGGCGGCTACTTCCGGGTCGACAACCTCACAGCGCTGCGCGAGCTGGCGCTTCTGTGGCTGGCCGACCAGGTCGACGAGCAACTGGACGCGTACCGAGCAGCACGTGGCGTGGGCGGCGCCTGGGGAGCCCGCGAACGGCTCGTCGTCGCTCTTACCGGCGGTCCCGAGGGGGAGGCACTCATCCGCCGGGCTGCCCGCATCGCCGCCCGCACGAAGGGCGCAGAGGTGATGGCCGTCCACGTGGCCCGCGCCGACGGCCTGACCGGCGCCGACCCCGCTTCGCTAGCCCGGCAGCGGGTGCTGGTCGAGAGCCTCGGCGGCACTTACCACCAGGTCACCGGCGATCGCGTACCCGCCGCACTGATCGACTTCGCCCGCGGCGTCGACGCCACCCAGCTCGTGCTCGGCGCGTCTCGGCGCGGCCGGCTGGCGCAGATTCTCTCCCCCGGCGTCGGTGTCACCACCACCAACCTGTCCGGGCCGATCGACGTGCATCTTGTCATCCACGAACAGGTCGGACGGGGCCGACTGCGTCTGGCAGCCCGTAGCCCCGTGTCGCGGTCACGCCAGCTCGCCGGCTTCGCGCTCACCGTGCTGGGGCTGCCGATGCTTACCGCCGTCCTGTATCCGCTGCGGGACGACCTCTCGCTGTCCAGCAATGTGCTGCTCGTGCTGGCCACTGTGGTCGCCGTGGCGCTCGTGGGTGGCCGGTGGCCGGCGGTGGCCGCCGCCGTGATCGGCTTCCTGCTGCTGAACTTCTACTTCACCGAGCCGTTCGACGCCTTCGACATCGCCAACAGCGAACACCTGCTGGCTCTGCTCGTCTTTCTCGTCGTCGCCGTCGCGGTGGCCACGGTGGTCGACGTCGCCGCCCGACGCACCCGGGAGGCCGCCGCAGCCTCGGCTGACGCCTCGACGCTGGCCGCCGTCGCCGGCAGCGTGCTACGCGGCACGCGGCCCCTGACCGCCCTACTGGAACGGCTCCGGGAAACCTTCGGCCTGGCCTCGGTAACCGTTCTCGAGCGCGTGCCCGGTTGGTCGGACGCGCCGGACCAGCAGGCCCGCGACGCGTGGCGGATCGCTGCCACCGTGGGCGGCCCACCCTGCCAGGCACCGGGGCAGGGCGACGCCACCGTACCGGTCGACGACGACCTCGCCCTGGTGCTGTGCGGGCGGGCACTGCCGGCTAGCGACCGCCGCATCGTCGAGGCGTTCGCCGCTCAGGCCGCTCTTGCCCTACGCCAGGAACGCCTGGCCGCCGAGGCCGCCAAAGCCCGTCCGCTGGAAGAGGCCGACAAGATGCGCACCGCGCTGCTCGCCGCCGTGAGCCACGACCTGCGGACCCCGCTGGCCTCCGCGATGGCCGCGGTGGCGAGCCTGCGCAGCCGCGACGTCGAATTCTCCACTGAGGACCAGAAGGAACTGCTGGCCACTGCCGCCGAGTCGCACGAACGCCTGCGCCGACTGATCGAGAACCTGCTCGACATGAGCCGTCTACAGGCTGGCGCCCTGGGCGTCTTCGCCACCGCGGTAGGGCTGGAGGACGCTGTTCCCACGGCGCTGGACGAGATCGGCGAACCTGGCCGGCTCGTCCGTGTGCGTATCCCGGACGACCTTGCCACGGTCACCGCCGATCCCGGCCTGTTGCAACGCATCTTGGTCAACGTCATAGGCAACGCACTGCGGTTCAGTTCGCCTGGAAAGCTTCCGATCATCACCGGCAGCGACCGCGACGGCCAGGTCGAGCTGCGGGTCATCGACCACGGCCCAGGCATCCCCGAAGAACACCGGGACCGGGTGTTCCAGCCGTTCCAACGACTCGGCGACCGTTCCAACGGCACCGGTGTCGGCCTCGGACTAGCCCTGTCCCGCGGCCTCGCCGAAGCGATGGGCGGCTCGCTCACACCGGAAACCACCCCGGGAGGCGGCCTTACCATGGTGCTCACTCTGCCCGCCGCGCGGCCGCCGTCGGCCGCGCGCGCAACGCACCCCACGGCATTGGCCGACCGGACTATCGTCGGACGCCAACACCACCCCAGCCGTACCGGGACGGAGCAGGTGTGAGCCGCATCCTGGTCGTCGACGACGACCCGCAGATCCTGCGAACACTCCGGATCAACCTGCGGGCCCGCGGCTACGACGTCGACACTGTCGCCGACGCCGACGCCGCCCTCCATGCGGCCGCCGCCGGCAGGCCCGACCTGATCGTGCTCGACCTCGGCCTGCCCGACCGCGACGGCGTCGAGGTCGTCCGCGACCTGCGTGGATGGAACAACGCGCCGATCATCGTGCTGTCGGGACGCAGCGGCAGTGCCGACAAGGTCGACGCCCTCGATGCCGGCGCCGACGACTACGTCACCAAACCCTTCGGCCTGGACGAGCTGCTCGCCCGCATTCGCGCGGCCAGCCGCCGCACCAGCACATCCGCGGCATCGCCGACCCTTCAGCTCGACTCGTATACGGTCGACCTGGCCGCTCGGCTCGTCCGGGGCGCTGACGGCACTCAGGTTCGGCTAACCCCCACCGAGTGGCACCTGCTGGAGATCCTCGCCCGGCAGCCTGGCGCGCTGGTCGGCCAGCGCCAGTTACTGGAACAGGTGTGGGGACCCAAGTTCGTGAACGAAACCCAGTATCTGCGCCAGTACATGGCTCAGCTGCGCCGAAAACTCGAAGCCGATCCCGCCCACCCTCAGCACCTGCTCACCGAGCCGGGCATGGGCTACCGCCTCCAGCTCGGGCCTGGCCCCACCGTTTCCTTCGCACCCCAAATGTCCGTCGAACCGGCCGCCGAGGGCGACTAACCCATGCGCGGCTACGCGGCCGCCGGCGGCAGCCAGTAGCGCTCCGCCCCGAAGGGATACCCCGGCAAGTCGACGTGGCGCAACGGCGCCGGGTACAAGGCCTCCCACGTGACGGCGGCACCGGCGACCCAGAAAGCGGCTAGAACGGCCAGGTCGCGCTCGGCCAGAGCCCGCGCCACCTGTTGGTCGTAGTTCTCGGCGTTACGACGCCGTCGAGATGCCGGGTCGGTACGCCAACAGTGGTCCCCTGGCGGCTGGCCCGCGGCGATGGCGTCCAAGATTTCGACCAGCTTCGCCAGGCTGGTGACGAGGACCGCGCAGCGTTCGCGTAGCGGCTCCCGCCGCACCTGGAGTTGGTGGGCGGCCTCGGCCAGGGTGACGTCGGACCGGCCGCGAAGCGACGCCGCGAGGCCGGCACAGTGTGCACGTAGCCGCTCCGCGTCGTGCGCGGAGACGGTCACGAGGTGCTCGCCAGGGACGTCATGCGGTGGCGGCTCGGTGGTCGAAAACTCCTCGACGATCGCGTGGGCGTTGACACCACCGGCGCCGAACGAGCTGATGCCGGCTCGGCGCGGCAGGCGTTCACCGTCGCTGCCCGCGGCGGCGGAAGCCGGCCACGCCGCCAGCGTCCGTTGGAGTCGTAGGCGCGAGGCGGTGAGGTCGATGCGCGGGTTCGGCCCCTCCGCATGTAGAGACGGCGCGAGCGCGCGATGGCGCAACTGCAATAGCACCTTGGTGAGTCCCGCGATCCCGGCAGCCGATTCGAGGTGGCCGATGTTGGTCGTCACCGAGCCGATGGCGCACTCCCCGACCGCGCCGTCCGCCGCCGGTGCGCCCTCCGGAGCGGCACCGTACGCCTGGGCCAGGCCGGCGATCTCGATCGGGTCGCCCAGCGCCGTCCCGGTGCCGTGGGCCTCGACATAGGTGACGCCGCCAGGCGCGATGCCGGCACGACGCAGCGCCGACCGCATCAGCTCGGCCTGTGCGGAAGGGCCGGGCGCGGCAGAGCTGTTGGTCCGGCCGCCGTGATTGACGGCGGTGCCGCGGATGACGCCCAGGATCTTGTCGCCGTCAGCCAGCGCCGCGTGCAGTGGCTTGAGGAGGACGGCGCCGACGCCCTCTCCCGGCACGAACCCGTTGGTCTGGTCACCGAAGGCGTGGCGGCGTCCCTGCGGTGCGAGCATCTGTCGCTGGCGCAGCCGCTCGTACTTGACGGGGTGCAGGTAGAGGTTGACGCCGCCGGCGAGGGCCATGCGGCACTCGCCCCGGGCGAGGCTCTCGCACGCGAGGTGGACCGCACTGAGCGACGACGCGCAGGCGGCGTCGACCGGCATGCTCGGCCCGTGCAGGTCGAAGCAGTGGGACACCCGGTTGGCGATGGACCACGGAGTCGACGTGGGGATCGCGGCATGTCCGGCGCGGCTCTGGTCCGGCCCCCACAGCAGGTAGCTCTGCGTGGTGACTCCGACGAAGACGCCTACCGCGCGGTCGCCGTGCCGGTTCGGGTTGCCGAGCCGATGCGGCGGCCATCCGGCGTCCTCGAACGTGTGCCAGGCGGTCTCCAGAAACAGCCTCTCCTGCGGGTCCATCACCTCCGCTTCCCGGGGCGAGATGTTGAAGAACAGCGGATCGAAGCTGTCGACGTCATCCAGGAATCCGCCACGCAGGCGGTGGATGCCGTTGTCGGCTGGGTCCGCCGGTACGGCGAGGCCGTGTCGCCACCGGTCCCAACGGGCGGGAGGGATCTCGGAGACGCAGTCCTGTCCGGCGGACAGCTGGCGCCAGAAGGCCGCCACGTCCGGCGCCATCGGGTAGCGCCCGGCCATTCCGATGACGGCGACCGCACTGCCGGTGGGCTGGTCGGCCGCCGGGATACCGGCCGCGGGGCGACCGGGCCTCACCGGTGGATCCGCCGATCGGCTGGAGCGCGGCCGGGCGAGGCGATCCGCCACCTGGTCGAGCGTGCGGCACTCGAACAGCAGCGTGTGGGGCACCGGTCCCCAGTCCCGTTCCAGCCGGGTGTTGGCCTGGGCCACGAAGATCGAGTCGACGCCGTACTGGTCGAACGGCAGGTCGCTGTCGAGATCGTCGGGCGGGACGTGCAGGAGCTCGGCGAACAGCGACCGCAAGAAGGCCAGGGCCTGCTCGCGCGTGGTGGCCGGGGCGGCACCCGCTTCCGCGGACGCGGACGGCCGCACCTGGCCGGCGAGCAGGCGCACGGCGCGTTCCCGGTCGCCGAACAGGTAGGTGCGCCGGCCTCCGCCGCGAAGCGCGTCGTCGAGCAGGCGCAGCCCGACGTCGACCGGCATGGCGGACAGCCCGGTGACCGGACGGAACACGCTCGCCCCGATCTCTGGCACGCGCATTCCGCCGCCGTCCCACAGCGGCCAGTCCACCGCCACGGTCGTCCCGGTGCGCCGCCCGGCGGCCCGCCACGACTCCCGCTGTTCGGCGAACTCGCCGAGGAAGGCATTGGCGACCGCGTAGTCTGCCTGCCCCGCATTGCCGATGACGGACACCACGGACGAGAAGAGGGCGAAGAAGTCGAGCGGCTCGTGACGGGTGGCATGGTCGAGGTTGCGTGTGCCCCGCACTTTGGGCGCGAGGACGGTATGCACGTCCTGCGGGCTCTTGTCCTTCAGCAACCGGTCGCGCAAGGCGCCCGCGGCGTGGAACACCCCGTTGAGTGGTCCGAACGCCGCCCAGACAGTGCGGAGAAGTTCCTCGACCTGATCTTGAAGGGTGACGTCAGTCTGGTGGTAGAGCAGCCGTTGCGCGTCGGTGCCGGCTTCAGCGGCGACGGTGGGCACCAGATCGGGTGGTGCTGGCGACCGGCCGGCGAGCGCCACCCGCACGCCCGGCACGGCGAGCAGGTGTGCGGCCAGCTTGCGGCCCAGCCCGCCCGCGCCACCGGTGATCAGGTACACGCCGTCGCGACGGACGCCGGTATGCGCCAGCTCGGATCGCGGCGCCGTGCCGGTCGGCGCCGGCTGGTACTCACGTATCTGTCGCCGGCCGCTTTCGTAGCGCACGAGGAAGGGGGTGTCGGTCTGACCAAACTCCGTCCGCAAGGCAGACCACATCGCTGGGTCGTCCGCGGCGCTGTCGGCAAGGACGCAGGTGAGTCGCAAACGGCTGGTCTCATGCGCCAGACACGCCGCCAGACCGGTGAAGGACGTCCACTCCGGCCGTGGTTGCCGGGCGCCGCGTGGTTGGGCGAGCAGCACGCGTATCGGCGCCTCGTCTGCCAGCCTCAGCAGCGTCCGCATCAGCAGGATGGTGGACGCCATTCCATCCTCGTCTGCCTCATCGTCGCCGGTCGACACTTCAGGCGCGAGCAGCACGATCCGGTGTGGCGGCCGGTCCACATCGGCCAGGGCGTCGACTGTCATGAGGATCGGCTCTGTGCCCAACCCGAGCGCGGCCGCCTGCTCGACTCCGGCGCCGCCGGCGGGGGTGACGACCAGGACCGGTGCCGCCGGATCGGCGACATGATCGAGGCCGTGCTCGTCGACACGCGTCCAGCGAGCGGTCACTTCGACCGGTTCGGCGCCTGCGGCCGTGGCGCGCGGCAACCTTCGTGGCGTGCGGTGTTCGATGCGGTCGAACTCATACGCCGGCAAGGACAGTTTGCTGACCGGGCGGTCGGACCAGTACATGTCCCAGTCGATGTCGACACCGGCCAGCCACAGATCGAGCAGTGGCTGGGCGGCTCGATCGGTCGTGACCGACGCGGTGGTGACCGTGATGGCCCGCCGTGTGGACGGTGCGGCACGCGCGCCCGCGATGTCGAGCACGCCCATGCCGTCGGGGGGCGCCGGCAGGACGGCTTCCGGGTCCCGAAGGCGGTCGACCCAGGCCGCCGTCGCGCTGGACCCGGCGCGGTCGCCGGAGTGCCGCGCGAGGATCGGGTACCGGTGCAGATCCACGCTCATCTTGTCGGCACGGCGCTGTGCGGACCCGGCCGCGGATCGTTGTTCGTCCGTGCCGCCGTAGGCGAAGGCGAGGAGCTCCTCGGGAAGGCAGAGGCCGTCCAGAAGCAGATCGAGCAGTTCGCGTACGCGCGGATCGCCGACCAGCAGGAGTCGCGGCAGCGACCACTTGCGGTTGAGCCGGTCCAGCGCGTGGTGCATGGCCAGCACCCGGATCAGGGTGTCCAGTGCCTGACCGGTGGACACCGCGGCCAGCGCCCGCCCGTCCAGCGGCAGCCGAAGGCGGCCAAGGCCGCGCGCTTCCCACGCCTGGTGCCATTCTTGGAGATTGGCGCGATACGTGTGCTGCTCCACCAGCGCCGCAGCCCGATCCCGCAAAGTCGCGAACTCTGCCGGCGTCACCCGCGCGTCGCCGAGAAGGTCGCCGAGGTACGCCTCGTCCATCGTGGATGGTCGGATGGCCTGCTCCGGGCTCGGGCCGCGAAATACGAGGGCGGGGGCCTGGAGCTCGAGCGGCGCGGCCGAGCCGGTCGCCAGGTCGACCGCTGCACGCGGGGCGAGCGCGCCCGCGGCGGCCAGCGCGGGCCACAGTCCGGGACCGGTCGCGGTCAGGGCCTGCGGGCGCAGCCCCATCCGCAGGAAGAACCGCAGGACGAAGTAGGTGAACAGGCATGCCTCGCCGGCTCCCCACTGGCCGTGCGCGAGCCGGTGCAGGATTGGCGCGAGCGCGGGCGACTCGTCCACAGTAGATCGTGTGACGTCGGCCAAGGGGCCGCCGTCGAGCAACTCGTTCCACCGCCGCGTGGGTGGCTCGACGGGCGATGGGCCGACGCGTATCCACCACGCCGTAGTCGGCTCGTTGGCGGCCTCGGCGCGGACGTCGGCCAGCACCGCGGCGATGTCGTCCCGGCTTTTGACGAGGGCGCCCACACGGACGGCGAAGTGTTCCCGGCCGCGCGCCAGCGTGCCGCAGATGTCCGCGGGGTCCGCGGTCCGCGACCGCTGCGAAGGCTCGCGCCACCGCTCGATCAGCCGGTCGAGTGCCTGTGGCGTCCGGGCGGACAGCAGCAAAGGGTAGCGGCTTGAGGGCGAGGCGGGTCCGCCGCGCGTGCCGGGCGGCCGGTACTCCTCCACGCAGACATGGGCGTTGACCCCGCCCATGCCGAACGAGCTGACGCCGCCGCGCAACGGGCCGGATCCGCGGTGGGTCACCCACGGCTGTTCCGATGTCGCGAGCCGGAACGGGCCCGTGGACAGGTCGATGAGCGGGTTCGGTGCGTCGACGTGGATGCTCGGCGGGATCCGGCGTCCCTGTAGCATCATCAACACCTTGACGAGACCGGCGATGCCCGCGGCGGCCTCGAGATGGCCTATGTTCGGCTTCACCGAACCGAGCGTGCACCAGGGGCCGCCGAACGAGGGTGACTCGAACACCTGCCGTAACGCCTGTACCTCGACGGGATCGCCGAGCGACGTGCCGGTGCCGTGTGCTTCCACGTAGCTGACGCTCGACGGATCGAATGCGGCCCGAGCCAGCGCCGTCTGGACGGCCTCGCGCTGAGACTCCACTGTGGGCGCGGTGATGGTGGGCCGCCGCCCGCCGTGGTTGACGGCGGACCCCGCGACAAGGCCGTAGATGTGGTCGCCGTCGCGTTCGGCGTCGCCGAGCCGGCGAAGCAGCACCATGGCTGCCCCGTCGCCTGGAACGTAGCCGTCCGCGGTCCGGTCGAAGGTCCGGCATAGACCGCGGGGACTGAGCATGCGGGCCTTGGAGAAGGAGATGTACTTCCAGGGGTGCAGATTCAGGCTGACACCACCGGCCAGCACGTAGTCCGCCTCGTCGTCGAGCAGGGCCCGCACACCGAGATGGATGGCTACCAGCGAGGAGGCACAGGCGGCGTCGACGGACAGGCTCGCCCCGCGTAGGCCGAGGGCATGAGAGACGCGGTTCGCCAGCATGCTGTCGTAGGCGCCTACCGCAGAATGGCTCTCCACCGGCGCGGTGGGGTCCGAGACGGCTTGGAGGTGGTCGCGGCCCATCACTCCGACGAACACGGAAGTACGCGCGCGGCGCAGGTCTGCCATCCGGGTGCCGGAGTCCTCGACGCACCGCCAGCCCTGCTCCAGCAACAGTCGTTGCTGTGGATCCATCAGCTCCGCCTCACGCGGCGAGATGTGGAAGAACGCGTGGTCGAACGCGTAGGGAGAGTCGATCAGGCCACACCACTTGCTAATGCTGCGGTTGGGCACCGTGATGTCCGGCGAGTAGAACTCATCGACATCCCACCGGTCCGCGGTGATCTCGCGGACGGAGCAGACGCCCTGCCGCAGGTTGGCGTAGAACTCGTGGTGGTCGCGCGCGCCAGGAAGCCGGCAGCCGATACCCACCACGGCGACGCGATCGTTTCCCTTGCCGGACCACCGGTCATCGGTCACGTTTGGCCCTCTACTCAATCATGGGGTTGAACTACGATCTCCCGATTGCTGTCCAGCGCGTAAGTGGCCAGTTCATGCCAAGCGCGGCGCGCCGTCGCGATCCTCGTTCCGGTCTGGCCGGCCGAGGGGCGACGGCGCGCTCGCACGTGCGTACGTGGCGGTGGCGGATCGCTAGGCGACGCCTGCCGGCTCGGGGGCCTGCGTCGCCTCGTCGGCGCGCCGCGCGCGGTCCTGGCGGTGCCGCGCTCGCCCGCCGCGGTACATGCCGCGCAGCCACATCATCAGACCGCCGCCGTTGATGAGCAGGACGAGGATGCCGACCGTGGCGAAGTCGAAGGAGCTGAACTGCGTCTCTTTGCCGGTCAGCAACAGGATGAACTGGTAGGCGTAGCCCCACATGACGGGCAGCAGGATGAGCACGTAGGACGCGATCGACACGACCCGTCCGAAGAACCAGAGCAGCGCGTACCGCCGGATGATCCGCATCTCGCGGGCGGGGATCCCGGACTGGTCGACCTGGTGCCCGGACCCGCGCAGCCGGGCCCACCGGTTGCGCAGGTAGTCGTCGGTGTCGCCCATCAGGTTCTTGCAGTGGAAGGCCGTGGCGATGATGTAGTAGATGTCGGTGCGCAGGAAGAAGAAGAACTGCCAGATGATGCGCGCCAGTGGGGTGAGGAGTACAGCGGTCGCCAGGAGGACCGCCCACTCGGGCGCGCTGATCCAGCCGCGATGGGCGGACCAGATGAAGACCACCAGAAGGGCGGCCAGGACAGCGTCCACTCCCATGCCGATCGCGAAGGCCAGATAGCGCTGGCGCCTCGGCTTCATCCAGATGGCGGTCATGTCGGTCTGCGCCACCAGCACCCAGAGTTGGTTGCCGACGCCGATGCCCGCGGGTACACCGGATGCCCGGGCGGCGACCAGGTGGCCCAGTTCGTGCAGAAACAGGCCGAGCATGGCGAAGAAGATCCAGGCCCAGGTCAGCGCCGCGAAATGCTGCGGAAAGAGCAGCGCGTTGCCGGCCTTGGGGAGCACGCTCGGGTCGTCGACGACCATGGCTACGCTCACCGCGACGAGCAGGCCGCTCGCTACCAGCACCGGCCAGCTCACCAGCCGCTGCGCGGCCCGTGGGGAGAGCCATTCGAACCGCCAGCGCCAGTGGGCCTGCCGGACCTCCGGGGTCTTGCCGGCCGCCACGGCCGACGCTTCGCCGATGAAGCCTTCCTTTTCGAGGGCGTCGAGGAAGTCCTCGATGTCGGCGGTCTCGTGGTACTTCTCTTCGTACAGGCGAGCCGCCTGGCCGACCGTCTTGCCGTCGGCCAGCGCTTCGACGATGTCCAGTCCCTCGGCCGGGATGGCCACGAACACGTGACGATCGACGTCCCCGAGGATGACCGTGTCGCCTTCGGTCCGATGGTTGAACGGACGAACGGTCACGAGCGAGTCAGGTGTATACCCGGCCATCTTCTCTCCCCCTGCGCCATTTCCTTCTTCGTGCCCCCGTGGCGGCGATCGTGCGGGGGCCGGGCGAAATCCCCGACCCCCGCAGACCTTCGGTCGACCTGTTACGCCTCCGCGGGGCAAGCCGCAGCGGCACTGGTCTTCACCGGCTCGAGCCGGCGGACGGAAAGCTTCTTCATCGAGGTCACCTCCCTACTTCAAGAGCGATCGATCGGCCGCACGCTCGGCGCGAGCGTGGGCACGCATGATGCGGATCGGCATTGCGGTCCGCGGCGGGCTCGGACCGGGGATCGGATCCGGGTAAGCAACTCGATTAAGGGCTCAAGACGCCGGTGGAGCTTTCGGCGAAATGCGACTATTTCCTCGAAAGTATTAGAGACATATCCGCGCGGCGGTTTGCATCCTGCCGGGGATGAGCAACAGCCGCCGTTGGTAGCTATTTTTTGCGCGCTTCTTCGCTGCTCGGAAGTGGTCTCTTCATGCCAGTGGCGACGGTGTCTTGATCCGGTCGAGCCAACTGACCCGACGGGCTGAGATGCATCCGGCTCGGGTAATCTGCACGATAGGCTCGACGTCCCAAAGCAATACGCATCGCACGGGCCCGGAATTGAACCGTCAAACCATGTTCTTCTCTGATGAGGACCCTTTGTCCCCTAAGGTCCGGCCTCGACACCAGCAAGATCGGAAGATCCGCGTGCCCATCGGTCGCGCACTCTTTGTCCGACTCTGCCCGGCTCGCCGGTTGTAGCCGGAAAGATCCATTATATTCTGAGGGCCACGCCTTACGAGACATGAGCCAAACACGCGAATCCGACACGCCAAATTTACAACAGGGCGTATTTCCCTGGTCACGACCGGCGACGGGGTCCTACGGACGGCGCCGCACGGTCAGCGGATAAGCGACGAATAGCGCCTCGAATGATGACAGTCATAGGGTCGGCACGGTCTACCACACCTTCAGCCACCGGGGAGGCTGATTGTGAACCTCATCGATCGACAAGATGCACTACGGCTGTTCGACCAAGTGATGCGGGGGGCATCGTCGGGGCAGGGCGGCGTCATTGTGGTGAAGGGCGCGACCGCCCTCGGCAAGAGCGCGTTGCTGCACGCGTTCCACCGACGCGGGGAGGAACTGGGTGCCGTCGTGGTCTCCGCGACCGCCGCACCCGCCGAGCGGGAGTTGCCCTCGGGCGTACTCTCCCAGCTGGTCCGGGCCGTCGCTGTCGGACGTGACGAACGGGCATCGGTCGCCTCGCTGGCGCTGGCCGTGCCTGGCGGCGCTGCCGACCTTCGGCCCGTCTCGCGGTCCGCGGTGCGGGTCGACCTACCGGCGCTCGACGCGATGTGTACCGCGCTGCTGGAGTTGTCCGCCGACCAGCCCCTGCTGATCAGCGTCGACGACGTCGAGCACACCGATGCGGAGTCCCGCCGCGCGTTGCTGTTTCTGGCGCGTCGGGTCCATTTCGCTCGTATCGCCCTAGTCGTCAGCCACACGGACCGGGGCGGGTATGCCGAGCACGGCGTCGCCGCCGACCTGGCCCGGCAGTCGGACTGCCACACCGTGCACCTCGCGCCGCTGTCGAAAAAGGGCGTGCGTGACCTGGCGTGCGACCTCGCTGGGCGCGAGGCCGGCGAACGGCTGCACCTGCCCTGGTTGCGGCTCAGCGGCGGCAATCCGCTGCTCGTCGCCGCACTGGCCGAGGATCACCGGGACCGCCTTCGGGCTACGGACGATGACCGGTCGGCCGCCGCGGTGGCGATCGCCGCCGCCAGGTACGGGCAGGCCGTCCTCTCCTGCGTGCATCGCGGCGGCGAGCAGGTGATCAAGGTGGCCCGCGGTCTGGCAGTCCTGGGCGGCGAGGACGGGCTCGGCGACCTGGTCGATCTTCGTGGCGACCAACTGGCCCGCAGCCTGCACGCCCTGGCGGCCGCGGGCGTCACCGCCGGCGGGACCTTTCGCGCCGAGGCCGCGCGCGGTGCCGTGCTAGGGGACATGAGCGCCGAAGAGTGCGGGGACCTGCACCGAGCCGCCGCCGAGGTCACGCACCGGCGGGGCATGTCGACCGGCGTCGTCGCCGAGCACCTGACGCACGCCGGCCGGGAAACCCCCGGATGGGGCATGACGGTGCTGGAGGACGCCGCCGCTCACGCGCTGTGCGAGGGCCGGGCCGACCGGGCGATCGCGTACCTGCGCCAGGCGCTCTCCGGCTGTGCCGACGACCGGCGCCGCAACGAGATCACCATCAAGCTGGTACGGGCGGAATGGTGTCTGAACCCTGCCGTCGCCGTCGACCGCCTCGACGAGCTCGCCGAGGCGGCCCGACGCGGCGTCATGACCGGTGGATACGCCGTCGCCCTCGTGCGCGCGCTGCTCTGGCACGGCCAGTCGGACCAGGCCCGCAAGGTGCTCGACACGGTCCTCCGGTCGGAGGTCGAGCACGAGTGCACGGCGCACGAGGTCGTCGTGCTGCGCGACTGGATGCGCTGCACCCACCCGCTCGAGGTCTCCCCCAGGCTGCACGAGCTGCCGGCCGGCCAGGACAACCGGGCGACCACATCGGTCGCGGCCCTACGGCGGCTGGACGCGGCGAAGCTGCTCGCAGACGTCCTGACCGGCGGTGACCGGAGTGACCTCACCGCACGCGCTGACCAGATCCTGCGCGGCTGCCGCCCGGACGTCATCTCCTTCGACGCGATCGTGTGGACGCTGCATTCGCTCACCTACGGCGACCGCCTGGAACAGGCCCAGGCCTGGTGGGAGGCCGTCACCGCCATGGTCGACGCGGAGCGCGCGCCCAACTGGAGCGCCCGGCTGGCCGGGATCCGTAGCGAGATCGCCGTGCGCCGCGGCGACATGGCTACCGCCGAGCGCCAGGCCCGGACCGCGCTGGCCTTGGTCCCCCCGGCCGGGTGGGGCGTCGCGATCGCCGAACCGCTCAGCACGCTGATCGTTGCCTACACCGCGACAGGACAGCACGAGGCCGCCGCCGACCAGCTTGGGCTGCCGGTACCGGAGGCCATGTTCGAGACCAGGTTCGGCCTTCAGTACCTGCACGCCCGAGGCCGGCACAGCCTGGCGACCGGCAACGGGCCGCTGGCGCTGCGTGACTTCCGGCTCTGCGGCGAGCTGATGGGCCAGTGGCGGATGGACATGCCGGCGTTCGTGCCGTGGCGGGCCGATGCCGCCGAGGCGTACCTGCGGATGGGTAGGCCGGAGGATGCGCGCCCGCTTCTCGAGGCCCAGCTGACGCGCTGCGGTCCGGCGTCGCCGCGTGCGGAGGGCCGTACCCTTCGCCTGCTGGCCGCGACCCGCGAACCGCATCAGCGTCCCGTCCTCTTGCACCGCGCCACCGACCTGTCGCAAGCCGGTGGCGATCGGTACGAGATGGCCCAGGCCCTACACGACCTCGCCCAGGCGTACCGTGCGCTCGGCGAGTACCGCCGCGCGGCGACTATCGCCCGTCGCGCCCGGGTGGTGACGCCGGAATCGGCCGAGGCACAGGTGATCACGCCACTTCCCACGCCGCCCGCCACCCACGATGCCGACGTGGCGCGACACGCTGCCACGCTCAGCGACGCCGAGCGCCGCGTGGCCGTTCTCGCGGCGCTGGGCTACAGCAACCGCGAGATCGCCGAGAAGTTGTGGATCACGGTGAGCACCGTGGAACAGCACCTGACGCGGGCATACCGCAAGCTCGACGTGACCCGCCGGTCCGACCTGCCCGCCGGCCTGAAAGCACTGGCTTGAAGCCGGCGCGGCGTTCAGATGCCGAACCGGGCGTCCCGCACGGCGGCGGCAGCCCACTCCGGGCCCTCGAACTCGACGTCGGCGTGGCTCTGCCGACCGCATGCGAACAGCAGCAGCTCCGACGGCGGCCCGTGCACGGTGACGGTGGTGCCGGCACGGACCGACCCGCCGCGTAGCCGCCCGGCCGGGCTGGCCAGGACGACGGTCACCGGGGCGGACCGCAGCAGAAACCGGGCTCCCCCGGACAGCCTCCTCCACAGCTCCGCCTCGTACTCATGGCTGATCGGACGGGCCCGCCAGCCCCGCTGCGCCCGGCGCACGTCCTCGCTGTGGACGAAGAACTCCACCGTGTTCATCGCCGCGTCCAGCCGCGGGACGAACCGGTGCGGCGCCCACCGCGGCGGCGCGGTGCGCACCAGGTCGACAAGACGGGAGTACTCGTGCCGTGCCAGGATGCGCTGGCGCACCCGCTCGGTGTACCCACCGAACCGCTTTGCCAGGATGCCGATAGAAGCCTCCGGACGCCGCTCCCTCAACACCAGGTGGGCGGTGAGGTCGGCGGCGTTCCACCCGGTGCACAGGGTGGGCACCGCCGGCCCCACCTCGTCCAGGAGGTCGCACAGCGCTTGGCGTTCGATGCCGGCAAAGGTCGCGCGGGGTGCGACGTCCCGCGCTCGGAAAGCGGTCACGGGTCAGACCTGCGTCGGTGAATCGGCCACACGCGCGGGGGCGGCGTCCTGGAGATAGCTGTTCTCTCGCAGCTCCTCCTCCGCGGTCTGCTCGATGCGGGCCATCGTCAGACGCAGAATCGGCGGTGCCATCAGCGAGGTGACGATAGCGACCAGGACCACGATCGTGTACGCCTGCACCGAAAGGATGCCCAGTTGTAGGCCGACCATGGCCACAACCACGCCGATGACACCCCGGGCGTTGAGGCCGGCGCCGAGCGCCAACCCCTCCCAATGGTTGAGGCGGCTGATCCGGGCGCCCAGGTAGGCGCCGGCGAACTTGCCCAGGATCGCGACCACCACGAGAAGCAGCCCCGCCACAAGCACATCCGGCTCGCCCAGCGACGTCAGATCCATCCGCAGCCCGGCGGTGGCGAAGAAGATCGGCGCGAGCACCGATACGACCACGGTCCGCAGCGGCGCCAGGTGGGGGCGGCCGGGACCGATCGCCGACCCGATCAGGATGCCACAGACGAACGCCCCGAACACCGCCTCCAGACCAAGGGCGTGGGTGCCGACGCCACCCAGCAGGATCATCGTCGCGGCGATCGCGACCGTAGGTCCGGAATCCGCCGTGCGGGCGGCGAATCGGAAACCGGCGCGGGCCAGCGGCCGGCCGACAGTGAACGCGGCCAGGACCACGGCGAACATGCTCGCGACCGAGGTGACCACGTTGCCGGTTTGCAGGCCGGTGGTGGCCAGGGCCGACACGATCGAGAGCATCACCCAGCCGAAGGCGTCGTCCACCATTCCGGCCGTCAGTACGAGCTGGCCGATGTTGCGGTGCAGCATCCGCATGTCCATCAGGATCTTGGCGATCACCGGGATCGCGCTGACGCACATCGCGACGCCCATGAACAAGGCGAACACCACCGGATCGGTGTCCGCGGGCATCAGCGACCCGCTGAGCGCGAGGCCGACGGCGATGCCGAAGCCGAGCGGTACGACCAGACCGCCGATGCTGATCCCGGCCGCGGCCGCACCTCGCCGGCGGACCATACCCATGTCCATGTGTATGCCGGTGATGCCGACGAGCAGTAGCACGCCGATCTGGCCGACCGCGTCGAGCAGGTGGAACTGCTCGACGCGCGCGGGAAACAGCCAGCTCGACAGGGACGGCGCGAGGTGGGCGAGGACCGATGGCCCGAGAAGTACGCCGACGGAGAGCTCTCCGACGACGGCGGGCAGGCCGAGCCGGGTGGCCAGCCGCCCGAACGACGAGGCGAGCAGCAGGAGCAGGCCGACCTGAAGCAGGAAGATGAGCAGCTCGTTCGCGGGGATCGGGGCAACGGGCACGTTTTCTCCTCACTAGTCGGCGACGGGGTGATGGCCAGCTACTCGGCGGTGGAACGCTCCAGCCTCGCCAACAGGCGCTGGACCCGGTCGCGGTACCCGGCGGCGCTGGCCAGCTTGAGCTGTTCGTATCCGCGGACCTCATCGGGCGCGTCCGCAAGCTCGACCACCAGCGAATGGTTGTCAGGGCGCAGGCGATCCAGCGCGTACAGCAGGCACTCGCGGTACCCGACTACGAGCTGCCGCTCGAGGCGCCGCACCTCCGTACGCCCGAACGGGTCGAGCGCGGTGCCGCGCAGCCTGCGCATCGCCGCCAAGACCCGCAGGACCGGACGGAACCAGGGTCCAAGGGTGAGTTTCCCGCGCAGCCCGAGCGCGCGAAGGATCGGCGGGTGCAGGTGGTAGGCAACACGGGCACGGCGGCCGAACTCGCCACGCACCCGCTCGACGAAGGCCGGATCGACGCTGAGCCGCGCGACTTCGTACTCGTCCTTGTAGGCCATGAGCTTGTACAGGTTGCGTGCCACGGCGGTGGTCACGTCGGTGGCGCCCGGCACGGTCGCATGTTCGCGATCGTACGCGCGGGCGACGAAAGCCACGTACTCCTGCGCGTACCGGGCGTTCTGGTATGCGACGAGATCGCTGGCACGTGCCGTGAGCAACCGGTGGAGCTCGCCGCCGGCCGCCAGGCGGGAACCGAACGCGCGAGCGACCGCCATCGCGGCGTCCGCGGACGGTGGCGTATCGGGCTCGCCTCGACCGCGCCGGTCCAGCAGTTCCGGTGAGGCGACGGCGCATCTGCCCCACCGGAAGGCGGCCAGGGTGCGCTCCACCTCGACGCCGTTCATCCGGATCGCCTGCTCCATGGCGGGCAGCGAGATGGGGAGTGCTCCGTGTTGCCAGGCCGCGCCGAGCATGACGGTGTTGGCGGCGATCGCGTCGCCGCACAGCCGTTCGGCGATGTCCTGTGCGTCCAGGTACACGTTGTGCTCGCGCCTGGTGTGTGAGTCGATGAAGGTGCGGTACTCGGCGACGCCGCCGAACCGCTGCGCCGGGTCGAGCACCATCGAGGCGGTGGGGATCTGGCTGGTCGACACGACCGCGACCGTCTCACCCGGCCGGGCGGTGGCCAGGTTCTGCGGGTTGGCGGCGCCGAGCAGGTCGAGTCCCAGGTATACGTCGGCGGTCGAGCTGGCCGCGCGGTTGGCGTGTGCCGGCCGCTGGCCGAAGACGCGTACGTCGGACACGACCGGACCGCCCTTCTGGGCGAGGCCGGTCTGGTCGAGGCCGCGCACGTGCTTCCCGTCGAGGAATGCCGCGACGCCGAGAATCTGGGATACGGTCACGAGTCCGGTGCCGCCGACGCCGATAAGGCGGACCGTGACGTCCTCGCCGACTCGCGTCGCCGGGGCGGGCAGGTCGCTCGGCGGCGGGGTCGCGGTCGTCCGGCGCCGGGGATCGGGCCACACCGACACGAACGACGGACAGTCACCGTCGACGCAGGTGTGGTCGTGGTTGCACGACGATTGATGGATGGCCGTCTTGCGGCCGTACTCGGTCTCGACCGGTCGCACCGACAGGCAGCCGGACTTTCGGCCACAGTCGCCGCAGCCCTCGCATACCCGCTGATTGATGACCACCCGCCGCGCCGGGGTAGGCAACCGGCCGCGTTTGCGCATGCGATGTCGTTCGGCCGCGCACTGCTGGTCGTGCACCAGGACCGTGACGCCGGGCACCGTGGCCAGCTCCTTCTGTGCGGCGAGCAGTTCGGAGCGATCGCGGACCGTGGCGATCGGGGACAGCGGCGTCCGGTCGTACCTGCCGGGCTCGTCGGTGGTGACGATGACCCGGCGCACGCCTTCGGCCTCCAGCTGCCGCGTCAGCCCCGCGATTCCCAGCGCCGGCTGTAGGCTCTGCCCACCGGTCATCGCGACGGCGCCGTTGAACAGCAGCTTGAACGTGATGTTGACACCGGCGGCAATGGCTGCGCGGATGGCCAAGGATCCGGAGTGGACATATGTGCCGTCGCCGAGGTTCTGGAAGATGTGCGGGGTGTCGGTGAACGGTGCCTGGCCGATCCACTGCGCGCCCTCGCCGCCCATCTGGGTGAGCCCGGCGAGCTCACCGCGACCGGCCGGGTTGAGGATCACCATGGTGTGGCAACCGATGCCGACACCGACGACGGCGCCGTCCGGTGCGGCGGTCGACTGGCTGTGCGGGCAGCCCGAGCAGTACGCGGCGGTGCGGCGCGGACCGGCGGGCAACAGCGTCAGCGGGGTGGGCCGCGGCCGGGCGGCCTGGACGCCGAGGCGGTGCAGCCGCCTGGCGAGCGCGGTGGCGATCAGGTCGACGTCGAGCGTCCCGGCGTGGGGGACGAGCGGCTCGCCCCGCTCGTCGCGCTTGCCGGTCACCAGTGGGTGCCGGGCCTGCGCGTAGAGCGCGTTCTTGATGCCCGTCTCGACGAACTCGGCCTTTTCCTCGACGACCAGTATCTCCTCCAGCCCGCGGGCGAACCGGGTGACGACCTCGTCGTCGAGCGGCCAGATCTGGGCCAGCTTGACCAGCCGAATCCCGCGTCGCTCCAGTTCGGACTCGGGCAAGCCCAAGCGGCGCAACGCTTCCAGGACGTCGAAGTACACCGGGCCGGCGGCGGCGATGCCGATCCACGCGTCGGTGGTGGCTCCGCTCACCTGGTCGAGGTGGTTTTCACGGCTGTACGCCTTAGCCGCGGCCAGGCGCGGACCGCGCATCGTCGCCTCGATCTCCAGCGACTTCGGGGCGAGCAGGACGCCCGACGGAGTGTGCCGGTACGGCCGGCCGCCGTACTCGACGACCGGAAGCACCGGCCGGATCCGGTGCGGCGCGACGTCGGCGGTGCCGTTGGAGTCGGCGACGTTGGCGACGAGCTTCAGCGCCACCCACAGTCCGCTGGCGCGCGACTCGGCAATGGCGTGCAGGCCGAAGTCGAGGATTTCCTGGACGTTCGCCGGGTACAGCACGGGCATGCCCAGCGTGGCCAGCATGCTCTCGCTCGCCGACGGCAGTGTCGAGGACTTGCACTGCGGGTCGTCACCGCACAGCGCCAGCAGGCCGCCGGTGGGGTCGGCGCCGCACGCGTTGCCGTGGCGCAGCGCGTCGGCGGCGCGGTCAAGGCCGGGTGCCTTGCCGTACCAGACGCCCAGCACGCCCTGGTAGCGCGGCCGGGGCAGTTGGCCGACGAGCTGGCTGCCCCATACCGCCGTGGCGCCCAGCTCCTCGTTCTGGCCCGGCTGGTGCACCACCGGCAGGCCGGGTTCCAGCCGCGTAGCGGCGTCGATCTGCTGCCCGAACCCGGCGATCGGCGATCCCTGGTAGCCGGACACCAGCGCGGCCGTACGCAGCCCGGCCCGGCGGTCGGCACGCATCTGGTCGAGCACGACGCGGGCGAGCGCCTGCACGCCGGTGAGGAAAATGCGTCCCTCGGAAACCAGGAACCTGTCGTCGACCGCGTGCTCAGCCAATGGGCGGGTACGTGTCGCCGGTGGTCCGGCGATCGTGGAGGTCACGACGGCGACCCGATCGGCACCGACGCCTCGGCCGCGTCGCGCTCCCCGACCAGCAGCGCGATTTCCTCGGCGATATGCGCCAGCGGCGTGCCGGGGCCGAAGATGCGCTGTACGCCGGCGTCGAACATCAGCGGCCGGTCGATGTCGGGGATGATCCCGCCGAGCACGACGACGATGTCCTCGCCGCCCTGCGCGCGCAGCTCGGCGATCACGGCCGGCACGGTCTCGCGATGGTTACCGGAGAGGCTGGAGATGCCGAGCACGTCGACGTCCTCTTGCAGCGCGGCCCGGGCCGCACCTGCCGGGAGCTGGTTTCCGAGGTACACCACCTCCATCCCGCGAGAGGCCAGGTGCCGGGTGACCGTCATGGCACCCCGGTAGTGCGAGTCGAGGCCGGGCTTGAAGATGGCAACTCGGATTGGCATCGGTCTCACCTCATCGCAAGGGTTGGCGCCAGCCCCCGTGGCGGTGGCGGAAAACGTCGCAGCACTGGCCGAGCGTGGCGCCGACCTCCGCCGCCGCGATCAGCGCCGGCATCGTGTTGGAACCGTTGACCACACACTGATCCAGGTGGCGCAGCGCGTCAGAAACAGCGTCGCTGTCGCGGTGGGAGCGCACCCGGGCCAACCGCTCGCGTTGCCGGGGCAGGGTCTCCGGCACGTCAAAGGTCTCCACAGTGGTGGGTGCCTGGTGCGCCGAGACGTTGACACCCACCACCGGGCGGCGGCCTTCGTCGATGTCGGCGGTCGCCTGGCACGCGGTGTCCAGGATCCGGGCGTGTACCCAGCCCGTGTTCACCGCCTGCACCAGGCCGCCCATCTCGTCGACGGTCGCCAGGGTCTCGCGCACCCGGCTGTCGACCTGGTCGGTCAGGTGTTCGACGAGGTACGAGCCGGCGAGTGGATCGATGGACCGGGTGACTCCGGTTTCGGCGAGCAGGATCTGCTGGGTACGCAGGGCGGTCAGGGCGGCGGTCTCCGACGGTACGCACAGTGCCTCGTCGAACGCGCTGATGTGCAGCGACTGTGCGCCGCCGAGGACCGCGGCAAGACCGTGCAGGGCGGCTCGGGCGACGTTGTTGAGTGGCTGCGCGGCGGTGAGCGCCGAACCCGAGGTCTGCACGTGAAAGCGGAGCCGGGTGCTGCGCTCGTCGCTCGGATGGAACCGGTCGGTCAGCACATCGTGGTAGACCCGCCGCGCCGCGCGGTATTTGGCCACCTCCTCGAACAGATCGCTGCCGGAGGTGAAGAAGGCCGAGAGCCGGCGGGCCACCGGGTCGACCGGCAGGCCCCGCGCCCGCATCTCCTCGATCGTCGCGACCGCGTTCGCGACCACCAGTGCCACCTCGAGTACGGCGTCGGCACCGGCCTCGCGGTAGTTGTATCCGGTGAAGCTCACCGGGTGCCAGCGCGGCAGGTGCCGGGTGCAGTACTCGGTGACGTCCATGGACAGCCGGAAGGCGAACTCGGGTTCGAGGACGCTCGGCGCGGTCAGGACGACCGTCTCCATCATGAAGTCGTTCTGTAGCGTGCCCGACAGTGTGGCCGGGTCGATCCCGCGGCGCTTCGCGGCGGCCAGGTACATGGCGAGGATCGCCCCCGCCGCGACCGGGTGGGACAGCACGAGGGAGACGCTCACCTCGTCCAGTGGCACGCCCGCGTACAAGTCGACCATGTCGTCGATGCTGTCCACCGCGACGCCGCCGAGCCCGGCGTCGGCGCGGGCCCATTCGTCGTCGCTGTCGTACCCCCGGTTGGTCGGGTAGTCGAAGACCGTGTTGATGGCGGTCGCGCCCTCGTCCAGCAGCAGGCGCAGGCGGCGGTTGGTGTCCTCGACCGTTCCGAACCCGGCGAGCGGACGGATCGACCACGCGCGTCCGGAGTACATCGTCGGGTAGACCCCGCGTGTGTACGGTGGGCTGCCCGGAACGCCCAGGTGGGTTCCGTAGTCAGCGGCGGCGTCTTCGGGGCCGTACAGCGCGGCCACCGGGATGCCGGACTCGGTCCAGGACGGCATCGTCGAGGGGCCGTGCTCCTCGCGCCAGCGCTGGACGTGGCCGGCTGACTCTTCAGTCACCATCCCGCCCGATCCGCCTGCGACTCGGCTCGTCACGACCGCCCCCCTACGGACACCATGGCGGCGACCCTCGCGATCCACCGTTGTCGTCATTTCTAGCGTCGGGGCGAAGGAAAGTCGCCGGCCCGGACCGGGCATGAGGCTGCCCGGGCATCGACACACCACCGTGGCTGGAATTGGCCACTACCGGACACGCCACTGGGCTGGCCACGAGCGGTCAACTAATGTGGGAACCAGGGACATCGAACGCGTCAAGGCCCGGCCGCGTCAAGGAAACGTAAATGTCCCATCATCCGGACCACCCGGATCCGACAGAATGCGGATTGTCATTAATTAGTGCCGTTCACCGTTCGGGCCGAGAAGTCCGTACATCCTGCCGGTACTCCCGGCACGGTAAGTCATGGCAGCGCTACCGGCGGACACAGTGCCGACCACGCCGTTCCAGATAGAGCGATGCGCGTACTACGATGCGTCCATAATCCTTTGATCACGGCGGTCTTACGGCACGGGGGCCTTTTGATGCCGGTCATTCACGGAGATAAGAGCAATCCTCACAATCGAAAAGGGACGCAGCAGCCGGGGAACGGCGGTAAGAGTGACGTGGAGTTCCGCATACTGGGACCGCTAGAGGTCCGCGTCAACGAGCAGCCGGTGCCCATCGGAGGTGCGCGCCAGCAGACGGTGCTGGCGATGCTGCTGCTTTCCGCAAACCGCACCGTATCCGTCGAGCGACTGGTCGACGCGGCCTACGGTGACGACCGACCGGCCACCGCCCGCGCCCAGGTGCAGATCAGCACGTCGACGCTGAGGCGGGCGTTCGCCACACGCGGCTTGCTCGACGTCATCGCGACCTACCAGCAGGGATACGCGATCAACGTGCCCGCACAGTCCCTCGACTTCCAGCACTTCGAGGATCTGGTGCTGGCCGCACGGCACGCGCGTACCGAGGGCCGCGCGGACGAGGCGGTCAACCTCTACCGCAAGGCATTGTCGCTGTGGCGCGGAGAGGCTTTCAGCGGCATCGAAAGCCGGCCGGTGCGCATCGCGGCCGGCCGGATCGCCGAGTGCCGCGTCATGTCCAATGAGGACTGCATACAGCTCGAGCTGGATCTCGGGCGCCACCGCGAGCTGATCGGCGAGCTCACCGAGCTCGTGGCGGCGCATCCGTTGCGGGAGCGGTTGCGCGGCCAGCTCATGACCGCGCTTTACCGGTGCGGGCGCGACGCGGAGGCGCTTCAGGTCTACCGGGACGGCCGGCGCATCCTGATCGAGGAGCTCGGCATCGAGCCGCCGAAGCGGTTGCAGCAGCTGGAGCACGCGATCCTCACCGGCGACCACGACCTCGCCGTGCCCGCGGGGGCCGGAACGGCGGCCGCCGCGCCTGCCGCGCCGGCGATCGCCTCGCCACGCATGCTGCCCACCGATATCGCCGACTTCACCGACCAGGCAGCGACGATCGGGGCGATCGAGAGGCACCTTCAGGTCGGCGAGGCACAGCCCACCCACTTCGCGGTGCCGGTCGTGGTCGTGTCGGGAAAGTCCGGCGTGGGTAAGACGGCGCTCGCCGTCCACCTCGGGCACCGGATCGCCGAGCACTTCCCCGACGGCCAGCTGTTCGCCGACCTGCACGGCACCGACTCGGCGCCGGTGCCGCCGTCCGCCGTGTTGGAGCGTTTCCTGCGGGTACTCGGCGTGCCCGGCACAATGCTGCCGGAGGGACAGGAGGAGCGGGCCGAGGTCTTCCGCGCGCTGCTGGCCACCCGGCGCGTGCTCCTCGTCCTGGACAACGCGGCCAGCGAGGGGCAGGTGCTGCCGCTGCTGCCCGGAAATCCCGGGTGCGCGGTCGTCGTCACCAGCGGCAGCCGCCTCGCCGCGCTCCCCGGTGCTATGCGCGTCGAGCTCGACGTCTTCGACCCGCGCGCCTCGGTCGAGCTGCTGACCCGGATCCTCGGTGCCGAACGGGTGTCCAAGGAGCAGGCGGGGGCCGAAAAGCTCGTGGAGCTCTGCGGCGGGCTGCCGCTGGCCCTGCGCATCGCCGGCGCCCGCCTGTCGGCGCGTCCCAACTGGAGCATCGGGCTGCTCGTGGAGCGCCTGGAGAGCGACACCCGCAGGCTCGACGAGCTCAACCACGGCGAGATGGGGGTACGAGCGAGCCTGTCGCTCAGCTACCGTAACATCGGCGAGCCGGCCCGCCGGCTGTTTCGCCAGCTGGCCATCCTCGACCGTCCCAGCTTCTCGGCCTGGATGGCGGCGGCGATTCTGGACCGCCCCTTCGCGGAGGCGTACGACCTGCTCGACCAGCTGACCGACGCGCACTTGGTGGAGACCGTCGACACGGGCCGACGCGCGCTGAGCCGATACCGGATGCACGACCTGGTGCGGGTGTTCGCTCGCGAACGCCTCGCCGTGGAAGACTCCTACACCGAACGCGTCGAGGTCCTCGCGCGCGTCCTGCGTACCCTCCTGGTCGTCGCGGCCACCGCCGACCGCCGCGTGTACGGCGTCTCGTCGGGACTGGTACCCGACGGCGCGTATGACGTGCCTGCTGAGCTCGTCGAGCAGCTCGTCGAGTCGCCCCGCCTGTGGTTCGAGCAGGAGCGCCGGACGCTGGTAGCCGCGACCGCGCAGGCCGCCCGCGCGGGCCTCGTCGACCTCTGTTGGGGCCTGGCGATCAGCACCGCCGGCTTCTTCCAGTCCCGGTCCTACTTCGGTGACTGGCGGGAGACGCACGAGGTCGCGCTCGCCGCCGCGCGGCAGGTCGGCGACCGGCGGGGCCAGGCGGCGATCCTCTGCTCACTGGGCGCGCTGAGCATGGCCACCCAGCGGTTCACCGAAGCCCGGAAGGAACTCATCGAGTCGCTGCACCTGTTTCGCGAGTTGAGCGACGACCGCGGCGGTGCGTGGGCGCTGAGCCAGATCGGCCACATCGACCGGCTGTGCGGCCATCTGGAGGGCGCGGCGAGCCACTGCGACCAAGCCCTGTCGACGCTGCGCCGGATCCACGACAACGCGGGTGCGGCGCACGTGCTGCACGACCTGGCCGCGCTCTGCATCGAGCGAGACCAGCCCGATGAGGCGATGCGTCTGCTTGGCGAGGCGCAACGGCTCAACCGTGACGGCGACTCGCGCTACGCCGAGGCGAGGATCGCCCACCGGCTGGGCCACACCTACTTGATGACCGGGAAACACACCGCCGCCCTAAGCGAGTTCCGTCGCGCCCTGCAACTCGCGCGGGAGATCGGCAACCCGCTGCTGGAGGCGGCCGCGCTGTACGGACTCGGCGTCACGCACCTGGGGCTGGGCAAGCCGGAAGAGGCCGACAATGTGCTGAGCGCCGCGCTGACGCTGGCCGAGCTGAGCGATCAGCGGTTCATCCGGGTGCTGGCCCTGAAGGGGCTCGGCGACCTGGCACTCGCGCGCCGCGAGCCGGCTCGCGCGACCGACCTGCTCCGGAAGGCCCACGCCGTGGTGCGGGAGTTGGGCATGCCGCTGCACGAGGCTCGAACGCTGCTGTTGCTGGGTGAGGCGCATCTGGCCGACGGTGACAAGACCTCCGCGCGTGAGGCGTTCCTGCATGCCTTCGCGTTGGCCGCCGCGGTCGACGCCAGCCTCGTGGACCCGATGCGGTCTCGTCTGAGAGACCGGCTGCGGGCACGCCCGCGCGGTGCCGATGACCGCATCGACTCAGCGGGCGGTGCGATCCACCAGCGGTAGATCGATGTCAGATCGATAGAGCTGTCGGATAGCGTATCCGCATCCTTCGCCCGGAATGCCATGAGCCCGGGTGTCGCCAGCGGATTCCGACGGACGGTGGGGTCCCACGTGAGCATTTCCGTAAGAGCCCAGGACGCCGTGCACGGCCAGCCGGCGGCCGGCGTGCGTGTCCGCTTGGAACGCGTCGGTGATGGAGTTTGGATACCCCTGGCGCAGGCCGAGACCGATCGTCAAGGCTGCGTCAGGGATTGGTACCAGCCGACGTCTGATCGGCACACCTACCGCCTGACGCTCAACAGCGACCACTACTTCACGTTTCTCGGGTTTACCACGGCCTACCCCGAGGTGGCGGTCACCTTCCGCGTGCTGGACGAGACACGCTCGCACCAGGTGGAAGTGTTGCTTTCCCCCAACTCGTACACAGCCTATGTGGCGATGCGGGAATGAGCCGTCAAGGCCGCGCAGGTTAGGGGCCTGTAGGGGTTCTCGGTGGTCGCGCGCGCTGACTAGCGTCGTGTTTCTTCAGAACGGTCGTGGTGAAGCCACGCTGGCGGCGGGGGCGACGAGCGTATGCAGGAAAAAGCACAGTCTGTCCCGACATCCGTGACCCAGCTTCCGCCAGAGACGATGCGGGACCGGTTGACCGAGCTCGAACTGTGCGTCGAAAGCGCCCACACGGGCGACGCCGAAGCGACGGCGAGGCAGCGCGCCAAGGGCAAGCTGACCGTCCGCGAACGGCTGGACACCCTGCTCGACACCGGCTCGTTCCACGAGGTCGAGCTCTTTCGCCGGCACCGTGCCAGCGGCTTCGGCCTCGACGCGCGTCGTCCACACACCGATGGTGTGGTGGCCGGCTGGGGGCAGGTCTTCGGGCGCGACGTCATGGTGTACGCCCATGACTTCCGGATCTTCGGCGGCGCTCTCGGCGAAGCACACGCCGAGAAGATTCACAAGGTGATGGATCTGGCGTACTCCGCGGGCGTTCCGCTCGTCAGCCTGAACGACGGTGCCGGCGCGCGGATCCAGGAAGGCGTGACCGCGCTCGCCGGGTACGGTGGCATCTTCCAGCGCAACGTGCGCTTCTCAGGCGTCATACCACAGATCAGCGTGATGCTCGGTCCGTGCGCAGGCGGTGCGGCGTACTCACCGGCATTGACCGACTTCGTCTTCATGGTGCGCGGCACCGCGCAGATGTTCATCACGGGCCCCGATGTGGTGCGCGCCGCTACCGGAGCCGACGTCAGCCACGAGGAGCTGGGCGGCGCCCACGCGCACGGCTCGCTGTCCGGCGTGGCGGGGTTCGTCCGCCCCGACGAGACGACCTGCCTGTCCGACGTCCGTCACCTGCTTTCCCTGCTGCCGGCGAACAACCGAGAACTGCCGCCGCCGCTGCCCTGCACGGACCGTCGCGACCGGACCAACGAAGCGCTGCTGGATCTGGTACCCGCGGATCCCCGCAAGGCGTACGACATGTTGGCGGTCATCCGCGAGATCGCGGATGGCGGGGCGTTCTTCGAGTTCTTCGCTGGCTGGGCCCGCAATGTGATCTGTGGGCTCGCCGCGTTCGGCGGTCAGCTGACCGGCATCGTCGCGAACCAGCCGAGACGCTTGGCGGGTGCGCTGGACATCAAGGCGTCGGAGAAGGCCGCGCGCTTCGTGCAGATGTGCGACGCCTTCAACATCCCGATCCTCACGCTCGTGGACGTGCCCGGGTTCATGCCGGGCGTCGACCAGGAACACGGCGGCATCATCCGGCATGGCGCGAAGCTGCTGTACGCGTACTGCGCGGCGACTGTGCCGCGGATCCAGGTCATCCTGCGCAAGGCGTACGGCGGTGCGTACATCGTCATGGACTCGCGGTCGATCGGATGCGACCTGTCATTCGCCTGGCCCACCAACGAAGTTGCCGTGATGGGTGCCGAGGCGGCGGCTAACGTGGTGTTTCGCAAGGAGATCGCCGCGGCCGTGGACCCCGACGGTCAACGTGCCCGCCGGGTCGAGGAGTACCGCCGCACACTTATGCACCCCTACTACGCGGCCGAGCGGGGCCTCGTGGACGACGTCATCGACCCCCGCCACACCCGGATGAAGGTCATCCGGGCTTTGGAGCTGTTGCGCGCCAAGCCCTCTACGGCGACCGGGCGCAAACACGGAAACCAGCCGATCTGAGGGTGGGCCATGATAAAACGAATCCTTCCTCCGTACCTGACGTACGCGGAGTCGTTCGACGATGCCAACGACGAGTCGCTCTTTCCAGAAGAAGCCAAGGTCGTCGAGCACGCCGTGGAGAAGCGCCGGCGGGAGTTCACCACAGGTCGGATCTGCGCGCGCCGCGCGCTGCGTCAGCTGGGCCGGCCGGCGGTGCCGCTGCTGCCGGGCGCGCACGGCGAACCGCGTTGGCCGGCGGGCATCGTCGGCAGCATCACCCACTGCTCCGGGTACCGGGGCGCGGTGGTGGGTGAGGCGTCCCAGGCCACCTCCATCGGCATCGACGCCGAGCCGAACGAGCCGCTGCCGGGTACCCTCCTGGCGACCATCAGCCACGCCGAGGAGCGGTCCGATGTGGACCTGCTGACGCGTAGGTATTCGGGCGTGTGCTGGGACCGGCTACTGTTCTCCGCCAAGGAGGCCGTGTACAAGAGCTGGTTCACGCTCACCGGCGCGTGGCTCGACTTCGACGCGACCCTGGTGCGTCTGCACCCGCGCGAGTGGACCGGCACCTTTGTCGCCAACCTGCTCGTACCCGGGCCCGAGGTGGCCGGCGAGAAGATCGACACCTTCTCGGGCCGGTGGCTGCTCAGCCGTGACGTGCTCCTCACCGCGATCGTCGTGCGCTGACCGCGCGCGGTCAGCACATGTCGAGGTCGTCCACGTCCAGCCAGCCGCAGGCCACCGCCCGGGCACCAGCCTGGAAGCGGCTGCGTGCGTTGAGCCGGCTCAGCAGATCGGACGCCACCCGCCGGGCGGTGCGGATGGAAACGCCGAGGCGGCGGGCGATGACGTCGTCCGTGCACCCCGACGCGAGCAACCGCAGCACCTGCTTACGTTGCGGGCACAGGCCGTCGCCGTCCCGCCGCCGCGGCCCGCCCAGCGGTGCCGCACCGTTCCATGTGGACTGGAAGAGGGCGAGCAGCGCGGTAACCATGCCGGCGCTGGACACCATCGCCGCCGCCTCCGAGGCGCCACCGGGGTCGGCCGGCACCAGCGCGTGCGCCCGGTCGATGATGAACAGTTGGAGCGGCAGCAGCGGCGCCGTGCGCACCTCGGTGCCCAGCGCCATCAGCCATTGCGCGTGCTCCAGCGCGGGCTGATTGTTGCGGATGCTGTCCAGGAAGACGGTGCGGTATCGCACTCCGCGTTCGATCGCGTGCGCTTGCAGCATCTCTCCGGACTCGCTGGACAGCGGCAGCTGTGACTGCGCCGGGACGAACGCGCAGACCTCCCAACGCGAGGCGTTGGTCAGGTCACGGAGCCGGGCCTCGACCTCGTCCGCACCCTCCACGTACTCCACGTCGGGCGCCTGAACCGGAGGGTTCAACTCGGCATGCTCCGCCAACAGCATCGCCACCGCGGCCTTGCCCTCTTCGAGCTCCTGCTGCATACGGGCGAACTCGGCCTGCCTGCGGGCCACGAGCGCCTGTAACGCCGCTTCGGGATGCACCGGCCGCAAGCTCTGCGGCTCTCTTGTGGACGGTTGTAGTAGCGACATCCGCGCCAGCTCGCCCAAGGCGTCGTGCACCTGACGCTCCGCCAGTCGGAGGCTCAAGGCTATGTCATGTGGCATGGCGGCTGGTGCCTTGAGCATCGCCAGGTACACGGCCTCCGTCTGAGAATCCAGCCCCAATCCCTCAAGCATCGTTCCCCCCAAAAGGCACGCTGTCCTGCGTGGAACGATAGCCGCCGGCGCGGTCGGGGCTTTCCCCTATCACCCCCTAGGTTCGGCGCGGTAACCCGTAGGTCCCCTTGGAAATAGGGGCTGTCACACCGCGCGCGCCACGATGACGCACTGCGCGTGCTCGTCGTCCGGGATCCCGGCGAGGCCGTGGAGCTCGGCGTCGTCGAATCCGGCCGCGTGCAACGAGGTCCGCCACTGCCGGGTACTGAGCAGCGGGGAGCCGCTGATCCGGACGTCCTCGTCCTCGTACAGCCACCACCCAGGGGTGAGGCCGAACGTGAGCGTGTTGTAGTCGAGCCGCTGGGTGAGTTCGTTGACGACGATGACCCCGCCCGGCTTGAGCAACGCCCGGCACTGGTCGAGGGTCACGTCCATGCGGCGGGTGGTGTGCAGCACGTTGCTGGCCACGACCACGTCCATCGAGTGCGGTTCGAACCCCTGCCCCGCGGGCGCCCGCTCGACGTCGTAGGCGGTGAATTCGGTGAACGGGTACCGCTCCGCGAACTGTGGTTTGGCTGCCTGCACGAAGACCGCGCCGATGTCGGTGTAGAAGTACCGGACCCGGTTCGCGTGCGCGGCGACCGCCTCCAGCACGTAGGCGCTCGTGCCGCCGGTGCCCGCACCGACCTCGAAGACCTGCGCGGTGGAGAGCGGGAACCGCCGGGTGAAGTGGCGCACGTGCTCCCCCACCCGCTCGGCCACCAGCCGGTTGTAGTACTCGGTCTGGATGTTGCCCTTGTACAGCTCCGCGACGAGCTCCATGGAGCCGCCCGGGAAGATGACGTCGGTGGCCTCCCGGTCGCCGCGCGCCACCTCCAGCACCGCGGCCTGGCAGGCCAGGAGTAGCGGTACGTAGTCGCGGACGTCCGGGTGTGCGGCGACCATCTCGGCGGCGTGCCGCTCGATCTCGTCCGCCCCGCCGGCGAAGCCGGAGGCGAGGAGCTTGTCGGTGGCGGCGAGCTCGCCGTCCACCCGGCGCAGGTATCCGCCCCGCTCCAGGATGTCGAGCGAGGCGCGGAAAAGCCGGTCGTACCCGTCCTGCACGGCTAGCTGGGTGCGCGCCTGCGCGACCGGCACCGGCGTCTCGTCCACCGGCAGCACGCCGGCGCCGCGGAACCGGTCGGCGAGCAGCCGCCCGCCGAACTCGGTGAGCGCGTCGAACGAGGTGATGAAGTCGAGGTACCGGTCGCGGTCCAGCGGCGGCGGGTCGCGCAGCACCGACTCGATCTGCTTGGCCGCGATGCTCAGGGTGGGCTCGTCCAGGAGGCTGAGGTGGTCGTTGTCCAGCTCCACGACCCGCACCTCGCCCTCGACGACGTCCCGCCACGGGCGCACGTAGTCGTAGCCGTCGAGGATGTTCTGGGCCCGCCAGTACATTGCGCTGGAGCGGCCGGTGAAGCCGTCCAGCGCCCGGAAGAACAGCACGTTCGAGGCGTCGTACGGGCGCATCTTGTAGGTCTGGTAGATGCCTTCGGCGTGCGCGGAGCACTCCATCCCGCCACGCAGGTAGTGGTAGATGTCGTCGACGTCGAGCAGCTTGCCGCTGCGCTCCTTGGCCAGCCGGGCCAGCTCGGCGAGCCGTAGGTTGGGTGGCAGGTGCGCCACGTCGTCCTGGCGGATGGCACGTTCGGGGTTGTCGTTCAGGTTCAGGAAGTAGTTGGCGAGGTAGAACTGGAGGAATCCGTCGTCGTAGCCGCCGAAGTGGCGGTCGAACACTTCCTGGGTCGCGGGGTAGGTGTCGAACATGATGAGGTGGCGGATGGTCTCGCCCTGCTCCTGCAAGCGCCGGGCGATCTCCATGGCGGGGATGCCGCCGAAGGAGTACCCGCCGATGACGTATGGACCGTTGGGCTGCACCCGGCGGATGCAGTCCACGTAGTAGTCGATCATCTCGTCCAGGGTGTGCGGCATCGAGTGCCCGTCGGTGCCTCGGGCCTGGAACGCGTAGACCGGATACTCCGGGCCCAGCACCTGAGACAGGTTCTGGAACCAGGCCGCGTAGCCGGCCGCGCCGTGCACCCAGAACGACGGCTGCCGGGTGCCGCTCACGTTGACCGGGATCAGCTCGGGCGGCAGCCGGTCGGCGTCGCCGCGGCCCCGGTCCTTGCGGCGGGCGGTGGTGCCGGACGCCGGCTCGCGCCCCTGGAAGAACTCCGTGTGGATATAGCCGGACAGCGCCCGCAGGGTCGGGTATTCGATCAGCGCGGTGACCGGCATCTGGATGTCGAACTCCTCCTGGACCACCTGGACGATGAGGGCGCCGAGGATCGAGTCCACGCCGAAGTCTTGTAGCGGCTGGTCTTCGTCGAAAACGTCCTCGGTCAGCTTGAGCTTGTCCAGCAGGATGTCGCGCAACACCGCGCGGATGTACGGTTCACCGGAAAGCGTCTCCTCGTCACCCGCGTCGTGCCGCGCCGCGCGGCCCTCCGGCGCGGTAAACCAGAACCTGGTGCGGTTGAAGGCGTAGGTAGGCAGTGAGGTCCGCTGCGGGGTGGCGACACCTGGCCAGTCCACCGGTTGCCCCGCCACCCAAGCCGCGGCGAGCTCATCCGGCGTACCGGTGAGCCGCGCACCCGTACCGGCGGCGCCCGCGTGTCCACGGTGGACACCGGGCTGGTCCTCGCCGCGCTGGACCGCCCGCAGCCGTGCACCCAACTCGGACAGGCTGGCCGCCACGACCGCGAGCCGCTCGACGAACTCCTCCCGGCCTTCGCGCAGGGTGTACTCGACGGCGTCGGGACCCGGTGCCGGCTCGGTGCCGCTCTCCCAGCGATCCAGCCGGTCGAGGAACCGGTCGATCCCGCTGTCCAGCGCGGCCGGCGTCTTGGCGGAGTAGACGAACACCCGGTCCCGTGGCTGTGCTGCCGGTGCCGGTGCGTCCGTGGCGTACTCCTCGACCAAGACGTGCGCGTTGACCCCGCCGAAGCCGAACGAGCTGACCCCGGCTCGCAGCGGTGACGGCCGCCCGTCGGCACCGGTCAGCCGCTGCCACGGCACCGTCTCGCGGATCGGATAGAACGGGCTGTCCCGCAGATCGACGTAGGGGTTCATCTCGTCGAGGTGCACCAGGCCGGGCAGCGTCGCGTGCCGCATCGACATGATCACCTTGATCAGGCCGGCGATACCGGACGCCGGCTCGAGGTGTCCGATGTTCGTCTTCACCGAACCGATGCCGCAGTAGGGCTCGCCCGGCAGCTGGCTGCCTCGGGACCGCGCGAGCTGGCGGAAGGCGGACTTGATGCCGTTGATTTCTACCGGGTCGCCGAGCTCGGTGCCGGTGCCGTGCAGCTCCAGATACCCGATGGACTCGGGTCCGACGCCGGCTTCCTCGACCGCTTCGCGCAGCAGCGCCGCCTGCGCCTCGGTGCTTGGCGCCGTGATGGACGCGGCCCGGCCGCCGTGGTTGACCGAGGTGCCCCGGATGACGGCGTAGATCGTGTCGCCGTCGGCCACGGCCTGGCTCAGTGGTTTGAGTACCACCGCGCCGACGCCCTCGCCCTTGACGTACCCGTCGGCGCCGCGGTCGAGGGTACGGCAGCGGCCCCGCGGCGAGAGCAGCCCCATCATCGCGGCGGCCACTGTGGAGTACGAGGCGAGGTTGAGCGCGATCCCGCCGGCGATCGCCATGCTGGCCTCGCCGTTGCGGATCGCGCGCACCGCGCGGTGCACCGCGACGAGCGAGCTGGAGCACGCGGTGTTCACCGGTTCGCTGGGTCCGCGCAGGTCGAGCAGGTACGAGATGCGATTGACCACAATGGAGTGTTCGTTGCCCAGACCGGCCTGTGCGTTGAGCACACCGGCCTCGTGCAGCAGGTGCTGGTAGTCGCTGAACTGCACGCCGGCGAACAGGCCGACGTCCCGGCCGGCGAGGTGGGAGGGACGGTACCCGGAGTCTTCGATGGCGCCCCACACCGTCTCCAGCAGGACCCGCTGCTGCGGATCCATCATCTCGGCCTCCGCCGGGGAGATGCCGAAGAAGAGCGGGTCGAACTTGTCCACGTCGTCGACGAAGCCGCCCCAGCGGTACCGGCCCTGCTGGTCCTCGGGCACGCCGTCGCAGAGGGACCGCCAGTCCCACCGTTCGGCGGGCACCTCGGTCACCAGGTCGCGGCCGGCGGCGAGGTTGTCCCAGTAGCGATCGAGGTCGGGCGAGCCGGGGAACCGGCCGCTCATGCCGATGACGGCGATGGGCTCGGCGCCCCCAGCGGCCGCGACCGGCTCTACGGCCGCGACTTCCGCCACGGCCGGACGGGTCTTCTCCGGAGCCGCCAGCCGCGGCCCGTACTCCTCGACCAGCCAGTCGGCCACCCCGCCGAGCCCGCGCCGCTCGTAGAACAGGGTCGGTGACACCGCCGCGTCGAACCGTTCGCCGATCCGGTCAGCGAGCTGCTTGAGCGCTACCGACTCCAGGCCGTACTCGCCGAGGCCGGTCGTCTCGTCGAGGCGGCCCGGGTCCAGGCCGCTCACGTCCGCCGTCATCGCCATCAGCTCGCGCACGATCGAGGCGCGCTGCCCCGGGAGATCGGGCTGAGGCGCCGGCGCGTCCGTCGCTGGGTTCACGTGATCCACCATTTCCTCCCGGGCAGCGGGCACGGCCGCTCGCGGGATCTCGTTTATCCAGTGCCGTTCGCGGGCGAACGGGTAGCCGACCAGCGGCACGCGCCGTCGCGTCCTCCCCCGGTGCAGGGCCCGCCAGTCGATCGCCGCTCCGCGTACCCAGCTCCAGGCCACAGTGGCCGGGTCGAGCTGTGAGCGGTCCGACTCGTGCAAGGTGTCTTCGCGGGGCCGGCCGGAAAAGACACCTTCGGACGGGACACCGGTGGCGAACGCCCGGAGCAGGGAGGCCGCCTGCGGCAGGTTGGACGCCACGACGGCCAGCCGCTCGGGCATGACCTCTCGGCCGACCTGGAGGGTGTAGGCGACATCCCCGAGGGTCAGCCCGTCGCCGCCAGCCAGAGCGGGATGGACTTGACCCGGGAAGGCGGCGTTTTCCAGCAGGTACTCGGCCAGTGCGGCGACCGTGTCCAGGGCGGCGGGCAGCTCGTCGGACGCCGTCCCGTACGCCTGCGCGACGACGGTACCCAGGCGGACCCGGGCGGCGTGGTCCAGCCCGCATTCGCTGAGCGGGTCGGTGGTGCCAAGGTCGTTCTGGTGCAGGCCGAGCAGCTCGCGTACCCGGTCGAGCAGGTCCGCCGTGACCGCCTCGGCGGGCAGCGGCACCACCGGGGCGGTACGCCGTTCGAGGAAGGCGGCCAGGTTTTCCGCGAGCACGACCAGGCGGTCGGCGGACTTGGCCGACAGCACGAGTACCTGCGGTCCGTCCGGCCGGCTGTCGTGCGACGGCTGGGGGTGATCGGCCAGTACCACGTGCGCGTTGGCGCCACCGGCGCCGAACGAGCTCACCCCGGCGATCCGGCGGGCCGGCCGGTCGCCGCGCGGTGGCCAGGCCGCGGCCTCGCGCTGCACCCGGAACGGCGAGTCGGCGAAGTCGGCGTTCGGGTTAAGCCGGTCGGCGTGCAGCGAGGGTGCGAGCATGCCGTGGCGCATCTGGAGAATCACCTTGGTGACCGCGGCGACCCCCGCGGCGGATTCGAGGTGGCCGATGGCGGACTTGACCGAGCCGATGGGGACGGTGACCGGGTCGTGTGGCGCGGCGCCGAGTTCATGGAACGCCTCGGTGAGCGCGGCGAGCTCGATCGGGTCACCGAGGGGCGTGCCGGTGCCGTGCGCTTCGACATATCCCACATCGGCCGGCTTCACCGCGGCCGCGCGCAGTGCCGTGACGACGGCGGCGGTCTGGGCCCGCGGGTTGGGCACCGTGTACCCGTTGGTCTTGCCGCCATGGTTGACCGCGGTGCCGCGGATCACCGCGTGCACGGTGTCTCCGTCGGCCAAGGCGGCGGGCAGCGGTTTGAGCAACAGCGCACCGACGCCTTCGCCCGGCACGTACCCGTCGCCGTCCGCGCCGAAGCTGCGGCACCGGCCGTCGGTCGACGCGAACCGGCCCAGGCTCAGTTGCAGGTACTTGTGGGGATGCAGGCTCAGGTTGACGCCGCCGGCGACCGCGGTGTCGCACTCGCCGCGGCGAAGGCTCTCGCACGCCAGGTGGATGGCGGTGAGCGAGGACGAGCACATGGTGTCCAGGGCGAGGCTTGGGCCGTGGAAGTCGAAGAAATAGGAAACGCGGTTGGCGATCGAGGCGTGCGAGGAAACCGCCATCCGGCCATCGGCGGCCTGTCCGAGCAGCGCGTACTCGCCATACATGACACCGACGAACACGCCGGTGGTGCGCTCTCGCAGCTGTGCTCTGGTGTACCCGGCGGACTCCAGGACGTGCCACACCGTCTCCAGGAAGATTCGCTCCTGCGGGTCCATCATGGCCGCTTCGTTGGGCGAGATGTTGAAGAAGAGCGGATCGAACTTGTCGACGTCGGTGAGGAAGCCGCCCCACTTGGCGTAGCTGCGGCCAGGTCCACCGGCCGGGTCGAAGAACCCGTCCAGCGACCAGCGTTCTGGCGGGATTTCGGTGACGCAGTCGCGGCCGGCCAGCAGGTTGCTCCAGAAGTCGTCCAGGTGCTCGGCCATCGGGTAGCGGCCGCTGACCCCGACGACCGCGATGTCGCCGGCGGGCACGGGCGGGCTCGGCTCCACGGCGACCGCGGGTGCCTCGCGCACCGCGTCGAGGACTTCGCCCGGTCGGATGGCGAGCCGACTCTCGATGGTCGTGCGGTGCCGCTCGGCGAAGTACCCGGCGAGCTCGCGCAGCGTGCCGTACCGGAAGAACAACGTCTTGGGCAGCGGCCCGAACTCGCTTTCCAGGCGCTGGGACAGTCGCATGACCATGATCGAGTCGATGCCGAACTGCTCGAACGCCGCCTCCGGATCGATGCGCCCGGCCGGCACCCGCAGTTCGTCGGCGAGCACCTCGGCGAGCAGTGACTCGGCGGCCGCGCGCAGGTCGCCCGAAGCGACCGCGGTGTTTGGCGTGGCCGCCGCAACCGGGGCGGACGGGCGCTGTAGGGCCGTCCGGATCTCGACCGGGTCACCCTTGACCAGTGCGACGTACGGTGAGGCCGCGCGCAGCACGCTGGACAGCGCCGAGAGTCCTTCCGCGACGTCCATTGTGGGCATGTCCGGGATCGCGTGCGCGACGGCGGCGCCCATGCCGCCGCCAGCCCACGCCGGCCAGGCCACCGACACCGTCCGCCCTTGCCGGCTGCCTTCGCCGCGCAGCCGCTCGCGCGCCACGGCGAACTCGTCCAGGAACGCGTTGGCGTACGCGTAGTCGGTCTGCCCGGTGTTGCCCAGGGCCGGCACCAGGGACGAGAAGAGCACCATGAACTCCAGCGGGTCGGCGCGGGTCAGCCGGTCGAGCACCAGCGCGCCGTCTACTTTGGATCGGAGCACGTCGCGTACCGTGTCGGGTGTCTTGTGGACGAACAGGCTGTCGCGCACCACACCGGCGGCGTGGATGACGCCGGTGAGCGGCCCGAGCTCGCGCCGCACCTCGTCGAGCACCGCCGCCATCGCACTGGCGTCCGCGACGTCGGCCCTGCGGTAGACCACCCGGCCGCCGCCCGCGCCGAGCCCATCCACTTCGGACTCGGTGAGCGCCGAACGGCCGAGCAGCACGACGTTGGCGCCGGCGCTTGCCAGTCGCCGCGCCAGGTTTCGACCGATGAAGCCGGCTCCGCCCGTGATCAGGCAGGTGGCCCCGCTACCGGCCGGCGACGGTGCGGTGCGGTCGAGCGGCGGCAGTTCGCGCAGCTCGCGCCGGAGCACCGCGCCGTCCGGGCGCACCTGGAGCTCGGGCTCGTCCGCCGGGTCGCCGCGGCGCAGCAGCAGGTCCCAGGCCAAATCCAGCCGGGCCGAACCGTCCGGCTCGCACGGCACGCCCACGCACTGCACCCGCAGCTCGGGGTCTTCCAGCCGGAGCGTCCGGGCCAGCGCGCCGAGCGCGGCCAGGTGCGGCGCCGCCACGTCCCCGTCGAGCGGGTGGGCCACGCGGATCGCGACCGGCCCGCCGGGACGGCCGCTGAGCGCCTGGCACAGCGCGAGCGTGGTGTGGAAGCTCAGGCTCAGGTCGGGTGGTCCGTCGAGGTTCTGCCGGTCGTGCAGCGACCAAAGAACGAGTACCCGGTCGGGTTCGAACGCGGCTACGAGCCGCCCGAAGTCCTCGGCCGAGTCGGGCCGCAGCTCGAAGCTGTGCTCCCCGATCGCGCGGAAGGCGGCGCCGGGCACGGCGTGGACAACCGTCTGGCCCGGGTGCTCGGCACGCAGCCGATCCACGTGTCCGGAGCCGAGGTCGCACACCAGGATGACGCCGTCTTCCGCACGCCCGGTCCCGGCGACGGCCGCCTCCCGCCATACCGCCTCGAACGGCGTCACGATATCCAGGCCGCCGGGAGCCTCCACCTCGGCGACGGTCAGGCCGTGCAGCGACACGAGCACCTTGCCGGACTCGTCGGTCACCGCGATGTCCAGGATCGTCTCGCCGCGCGGCACCACGTGCGCGTAGCAGGAGGCGCGCAGCGGCGCGTGCATGGTCAGGCGCTCCAGCGCGTACGGCACCCGCAGGCCGCCCGCGCCGGCGTCCGGCGCCAGTGCGACCACCGCCTGTAGTGCGCCGTCCAGCAGCGCGGGATGCAGCCCGAAGCCGGGCAGTCCGGCGCTCAGCTCGGGCGGCAGGCTCAGCTCGGCGAGCGCCTGTTCGCCATCGGTGCGCACCTCCCGGACCACCTGGAAGCCTGAGCCGTGGGTCAGGCCGAGTTCACGGAACCGCTGGTAGCACTCGGCGCCGGACAGCGTCCGGCCGCACTGCCGCCGTATCGCCGCCAGATCCACCGTGGGCGCGACACTCTCGGCGACCACGGGGTTGAGCCAGCCGGCGACACCCGGCCGCGGTCCAGTCCCGTGGCCGATCTGGAAGGACACGCCGCCGTCGCCGGGGGTGAGGCGGATCTCCAACCCCTGCTCGCTCACCGCCGGCAGGCGGCGGTGCCAGGTGACGTCCTCGACCGACCGCACCTCGAAGCCGGCGAGTTGCCCGGCCGCCCTGGCCAGTTCGAGTGATGCGGTCGCGGCGAGCACCGGTTTCCCGCCGACCAGGTGGTCGGCGACCACGAAGTCGGTGCCCGCCGGGCGGTAACGGAATCTCGGTCCGTCGCCGTCCGGCAGGCGGTCCAACACGAGCCCGGCGGCGGGGGGCGCCGGTTCGTCGCGTGTCTCGTGCCAGTAGCGGTCGCGGGCGAACGGGTACGTGGGCAGGCCGGTCCGCCGTCCACCGGACGGGTGAAGCGCGTCCACGGGTACCGGCACGCCGTGCTCGTAGGCCGACGCGGCCCGCTCGAGCGCCGCTCGCCGCTCGGCTCCCCGCGCCGCTTCCGGGAGCTCGCGGCGCAGCTCCTCGGCCACCCACTGCCGCTCGCCCACGGGGGCGCCACCGCCGGCCGTGCCGGCGCGGCGGGCGGCGATCGCAGCACTCAGCTCGGCGGCGCCGCCGGCCACGAACGCGGCCCGCTTCTCGAAGTGCAGCCGCCCGGCGTGCAGCGTGTAGGCCACCGCCTCCAGCGGCTGCCGCCCGGCGTCGCTGTCCAACCAGGACTCCAGGTCGTCGAGGCGCCTGGCCAGTGCCTCGTCGGTCCGCGCCGAGACCAGTATGAGCTGCGGCTGGGGGTTCGCGGCGGGCAACGGGCGCTCCGGCGGCTCCTCCACGACCAGATGGGCGTTGGTGCCGCTGTAACCGTAGGAGCTGATCGCGGCCCGACGCGGCGCACCGTCCACTGTCGACCACGGGATGGCCTCGGTAACCGGGTAGAACGGGGTAGTGGCGAAGCCGATCCGCTCGTTCTCCTGCTCCAGGTGCAGGGTCGGCGGGAGCATCCGGTGCTCCAGGGCGAGCAGGCACTTGATGAGGCCGGCCACACCGGCTGCCTGGCCGGTGTGGCCGATGTTGCTCTTCACCGATCCGATGGCGCAGAACCCGGTCCGGTCGGTGTATGTGCGGAACGACCGGGTCAGTGCCTCGACCTCGATGGGGTCGCCGAGTGTGGTGCCGGTGCCGTGCGCCTCGACGAGCGAGATGGTCTCCGGGCTGATGCCGGCCCGGTCGTACACCGACAGCTGGAGCGCGGTCTGCGACCGGGAGCTCGGCGCGGTCAAGCCGTTGGTCTTGCCGTCCTGGTTGGTACCCACGCCGAGCACCACGCCGCGGATCCGGTCGCCGTCGCGCAGCGCCGCCTCGAGGTCTTTGAGGACCACCACGCCGACGCCCTCGCCGGGTACGAAGCCGTCCGCGCGGCTGTCGAAGGCGCGGCACCGACCGGTCGGCGAGAGCATGCCCGCCTTGCTCGCCGAGAGGTAGAAGCCGGGCCCGACGAACAGGCACACACCACCGGCCAGCGCCATCTCGCACTGGCCCGACTCGATGGCTTGGCAGGCCAGGTGGACGGCGACCAGCGAGGACGAGCAGGCGGTATTCAGCGCGACGCTCGGCCCGCGCAGGTTGAGCAGGTACGAGATGCGGGCGGCCAGGATCGCCGTGTCGTTGCCCATCATGACGCGGGCGTCGGCATCCACTCCGTTCCGCTCGGATTCGCTGGCGTAGTCGCTGGCGGGTGCGCCGGCGAACACCCCGCAGCTCGTCGCCGACACCGCGTCGCTGGCGTATCCCGCGTCCTCCAGCGCCGTCCAGCAGCTCTCCAGGAACAGCCGCTGCTGCGGATCCATGCTCTGCGCCTCGCGGCCGGAGAGGTTGAAAAACAGCGGATCGAACCCGTCCACGCCGTCGAGGAAGCCGCCCCACCGGGAGTTGGTCCGGCCCGGCACGTGCGGATCGGGATCGTAGTAGCGGTCGATGTCCCAGCGCTCGCGTGGCACCTCGCGCACCGAATCACGGCCGGAAACCAGCGACTCCCAGAACTCCTCCGGCGACGCTCCGCCGCTGAACCGGCAGGACATGCCCACCACGGCGACGCGGCGGCCGGTCGCCGGGGACGCGGGATCGCCGGCGCGCAGCGCGGCGAGCCGCCGCTTGCCCTCCGTCGGGGAGATCTCCCCTGACCGCACGAGTTCCAGCACGCGCTTCAGGTCACCGTTCATGCTCGCCCCCCAGCTTCGCCAATGCGTCGTCGAGACTCAGCTCACCGGCGGCGAGCCGTTGCAACAGCTCCACGTCGGCGGGTACCGTCTCGGCTGGCCCGTGGCCGTGTCCGTTGCTCTTTCCGTTGGCCTTGCCGCGACGCCCGCCGTCCGCGCCGGGACGGTCCGCGCACACGTGTTCGGTGAGCTCGGCCAGCGTCGGGTGGTCGAACAGGGCGGTCGGCTTGAGGTTGGTGCCCAGCCGCGCGTTGAGCGTGTTCACCAGCTCGACGAGGATGATGGAGTCCACCCCGTACTCGGTGAACGGCCGGTCCACGTCGAGGTCGTCGCTGTCCCGTCCGAGCACCTCGGCGACGGTGGACGACACGATCCGCCGGGTCTCCGCCAGATCGAGGCTCGTCGGCGATTCCACCGCCGCGGCCGGCTCGCGCTCGGCGACGAGAACGTGCTGGCCCATCTCGCCGTGCGTTACCTCGGCCGGCGCCAGGGCGGTGGTGCGGCCGAGTCCGGCGCCGTGCAGCAGCCGGGTCCAGGTCGGCACGTCGGCCAGTGGTGAGCCCGGCACCCGCACCTCGCCGTCGGTGGCCCGCCACCAGCCGTCGAGCAGTCCGAAGGTGAGCGTGGCGAACGGGCTGAACGCGGTCGTCTCGCTGAGCACCAGCCGGCCGCCGTCCTTCAGCAGGTGCCGGACGTGGTCCAGGGTCTCGCGCAGGTCGCGGGTCGCGTGCAGCACGTTGGCCGCGACCACCACGTCGAAGTCGCCGGACGGGAACCCTTGGTCGGCTGGGTCGCTTTCGATGTCGAGCCGGCGGAACTCCATGAAGGGATGGTCGGCGCCGAACTCCCGGCGCCCGTGCCGCAAGAAACCCAGCGATACATCGGTGTACACGTACCGGACCCGGTCGCCCCGGTCTCGGAGCGCGGCGAGCACGCTCGCGCTGGTACCGCCGGTACCCGCGCCGATCTCCAGGACCCGCACCGGGGCGGTGTCGCCGTGGCCGTCGACGTACGCGAGGACTGCCTGCGCGGCCAGCGCGTTGAGCCGGTCGGACAGCGGGTCACCCCGGTAGACGCCCTCCACCTTGCTCGCCGACGCGCCCGGGAACATCACCGTGGTGGCCTCCACCTCGCCGCGCAGCAGGTCCGGGTACTTGTCGAGGCAGGCGGTCAGCAGGTCGACGTGTGCGGCCACCTCGGGGCTCCGCCCGCCGAGCCGCCTACTCTCGGCGGCCAGGTCCCTGGCGGCTAGGCCGGCGACCGCCGCGGTCGCGGTGAGCCATTCTCCGTCGCGGGTCAGGTACCCGGCCGTGACGAGGATGTCGAGCAGTGTCAGGAACAGCCGTGCGTGTTTCGGTGCGACGGCAAGTTCGGCCGCAAGGGTGGACGCGGACCGCCGCTCCTGGGGGTTGGTGAACGCGCCCATCTCCTGTAGCGCGGTGAGCAGCCGCGCGGCGCCCAGGTCGTCGAGCCGGCGGTGTGCGGCCAGCAGCCGGTCACCGTCGAGTGCGGCGCCCGGCGCCCGGCCGGCCAGCGGATCCCATCCGGCGCCGCGGTCCGGATCGGGCACGCCCGGCGCCTGGTGCGCCGCCGGGCCGTCCTGCACGCCGAAACGTTCCAGCACCCGCTGTTCGGCCTTGAGCACCATGACCTGCGGCAGCCGGTTGGCCAGGACGGCCTCGATCGCCCGCATACCGTCCGCGGTGTCGATCGAGTGCACGCCGACCGACGCCATCCGCTGGCGGTAGCCGGCCTTGGCCACGATGCCGACCTCGCCCCAGTACCCCCAGTTGACGACGTGCACCGGCACTCCGGTGCCGCGCAGGTGCGCGGCGAACGCGTCCTTGAAGGTACACGCGGCCGCGTAGTTGGCTTGTCCGGCGTTGCCGCTGAACGACTGTGCCGAGGAGAAGAACGTGAGGAAGTCCAGCGGCTCCTCGCGCAGTGCCCGCGCGAGCACGACCGCGCCCTTCACCTTCGGCGCCAGCACCGCCGCAAAATTGGCCTCGTCCATGGCGTCGAGGCGCGCGTCGCGCAGCACCAGCGCCGAGTGGAACGCGCCGTGTACCGGCCCGAAGCGCTCCCGCACCGCGGCCACCGCGGCCGTCATGCCGGCGTCGTCGCCCGCGTCGACCGCGAAGTAGGCGGGGGTGCCGCCCGCGGCGGCGACCCGGTCGAGCTGGCGTTGGATCTCCGGGTTCAACGGCCTGCGGCCCAGCAGAGCGACGTTCGCGGCGGCCCGGCGCCCCAGGTGCACGGCGAGTTCCGCACCGATGCCGCCGGCGCCGCCGAGGATCAGGTACGTGCCGCCGCGCCGGAACGGTGGCTCGGCGGGCACCGCCACCCGCTCGGCCTCGCTCAGCACCAGCGTCCACCGGCGCCCGTCGCGCAGCACGACCTCGTTGCCGTCCGGGTGACCGGGTTCGGCGGCGAGCGCGGTTGCCACCGCGCCGGCGCCGTCCCCCGTGAGGTCGCCGGTGGCCACGTCGACACAGCCGACCTGCCACGAGGTCTGCTCCTTGGCCAGCGATCGGGTCAGGCCGAAGATGGCCGCGCCGAACGGGCGGCGCGGCCCACGGCCGTCGAGGCTGTGCGCGTCGGCGGTGACGGAGATCAGCTCGACCGGCCGCGGACTCCCGCCGGCGGCGAGTATCGACGTCACCACGCGGAACAACGACAGCACGCCGGACTCTTGCGCGCGCTCGGCCGCGCCGAGCGAGTCCCAGCCGGCACCGTCGAACCCGTCGTCCAGGCCGCCTAGAAAGTACACCCGCGCCGGCGGCGGTATCTGGCGCAACCGGCCGCTGAGGGCGTCGGGTGCCTCGCCGGCGCGCAGCCGGATGATGTCGGCGGTGCCCGGGCGGTGCCGGGCCACCAGCCGCTCGGCCAGGCCGTAGTCGTTGGCCGGGGCGACGACCAGGACGCTGTCCGGCTCGGTCATGGCGGCCTGCGCGGGCGGATCGAGCTCCCGCCACCGTGGCGTGTACAGACGGGTGCGTACCGGCTCTTTCAGCTCCCGGTAGGACAGTCCCCGGATCGCCACGCACACCCGACCGTCGGTGTCCATGATGGACACGTCGCACTCTCCCGGCTTGACCTGGCGCACGTACGCGAGGCTCCGCTCGGGTATCGGCCGTGCGAGGTGGATCTCGTCCATGGCGAACGGCACGTACGGCCGTTGCCCGTCGGCGTCGGGTTGCAGGGCCGCGACCGACTGGATCGCGCCGTCGAGCACGCCGGCGGGTAGTGGGCCGCCTGTGCCGCGCCGGACCAGCGTGGCCAGTGCCTCGGCTTCGCTGTGGCGGATCTCCTCGACCGTGGTGAAGTGTGGCCCGTACAGCACGCCTATCCGGGTGAACCGCGCGTAGTGCCGATCCGCATCCGTCCACTGGGGACAGCGGTTGCCGAGGGCTGGCAGGTCGATCGTCTCGTTCCGGTCCGTACCGGTTCGCACCTCGCCCCGGCTGTGCACCTGCGCGGTACCGTCCGGGCCGGTGCTACGCACCTCGAACGCGTACCGCCCCGGCTGGGCGGACCGGATCACGACCTCGACAGTGCGCTCGTCGGTGACGAAGACCGGCCGCAGCCAGACCAGGCGGGTGAGCGTCAACGGTTCCGCGCCGAGCACCGCACGCAGCCCGTCGTGCAGCAGCTCCAGGTGCCCGGCCGCGGGCAGCAGCGGCCGCCGGTCCACGACGTGGTCGCGGACGAGCGGCAGGTCGGGCCGCAGGCGGTGCGGAAACACCCACTCGCTGTCGGCGGTATCCGCGGCGGGCGCGGCGGCACCGGGAATCCAGTAGCTCTCCTGGGCGAACGGGTAGGTAGGCAGATGGATCCGCCGCGCCGGTTCGTCGCCGTACAGCGCCTCCCACCCGACGTCGCCGCCGGAAACGTACCGGCGGGCCGCGTCGCCGAGGTCACCGGCTCCGGTCACCGGCGGTCCGCCGGTCTCGCCGGCCCGCCAGGCCCGGATCTGGTCGCGCAGGTCGCCCGCGTCGGTGGCCACGAACGCGGCGCGGACCGGGAAGTGGGAGCGGCCGGCGCCCAATGTGTGCGCGACGTCCCGCCATTCGTGCCGCCGGCCGTGCCTTTCCAGCCACCCGGCCAGCTCGTCGAGCCGCTCGGCGAGCGCCGCCGGGGTCTTGGCGGACACCGGGCACAGCCGCTCCCGGCCCGATTGCTCCGCGGACCGGGCGGCCGGACTCGGCGCCTCACGCACGACCGCGTGCACGTTGGTGCCGCTGAACCCGAACGAGCTGACCGCACCCAGCCGCGCCACGCCACCGTCCGGCTCCCACGCCCGCGCCTCGGTGTTGACGTAGAACGGGCTGTCGGTGAACGGGATGTGCCGGTTGGGCACGGCGAAGTGCAGCGACGGCACGAGCATGCCGTGCTTGATGCACAGCAGGGTCTTCAGCAGGCCCGCGATGCCCGCGACGGTCAGCGTGTGGCCGAGGTTGGACTTGATCGATCCGATGGCGCAGTAACCGCGCCGTTCGGTGTACCGGCGGAAGGTCTGGGTGAGCGCCTCCACCTCGATCGGGTCGCCGAGCCGGGTTCCGGTGCCGTGGCACTCGACGTATCCGATCTGCCCCGGGTCGATGTCGAACCGTCCGTACACCGACCGCAGCAACGCCGCCTGCGACGGCGCGCTGGGCGCGGTGAGGCCGTTGCTCCGGCCGTCCTGGTTGGCGCCGGACGCGGCGATGACGCCATGGATGGGGTCGCCGTCGCGGATCGCGTCGGCCAGGCGCTTGAGCACCACGGCGCCCACACCCTCGCCCGGCACGAAGCCGTCGGCGCCGTCGTCGAAGGCCTGGCACCGGCCACGGGGTGAGAGCATGCCCGCCTTGCTGGCGAGGATGTGCAGCTCCGGTGTGTTCAGTGCGGCCACTCCCCCGGCCACCGCGAGGTCGGCGCGCCCGTCGCGCAGCGCCTCGCAGGCAAGGTGAACGGCCATAAGCGAGGACGAGCAGGAGGTGTCCACGGCGAGGCTGGGGCCGCGCAGGTTCAGGTGGTACGAGAGCCGGGAGGCCAGCACCGCCGGGTGGGAACCCATGAATGTGTACCCCTCGACCGGTGTGCCTGCCGCGTGCAGCAGCTGCTGGTAGTCGCCGGCCGACGTGCCGACGAAGGCGTGGCACTCGATGCCGTCCAGCGCCCGGTCTGGGTAGCCGGCGTCCTCCAGCGCACGCCACGCCTCCATCAGATACAGCCGCTGCTGCGGGTCCATCAGCCGGGCCTCGCGCGGTGAGATGCCGAAGAAGTCCGGGTCGAACTTGTCGATGTCCTCCAGCACCGAGCCCCATTTGCTGTACGTCTTGCCGGGCGCCGCCGGATCCGGGTCCCAATGCCGGGCGACGTCCCAACGCGCGGCCGGGATCTCCCCTACCGCGTCGGTGCCGGCGAGCAGGTTTGCCCAGAGCTCGTCGAGGTTGCGTGCCCTGGGAAACCGGCCGGACATACCGATGACGGCGATGTCCTGGGCGCCGACCACCGGTTGCGCGGGCACCGGCGGGGAGACGGGCCGCTGCACGGTGGGCGGTGCCGGCACGGACTGCGCGAGGTGGTCGGCGAGCTTGCGCAGGGTGGCGTAGTTGAAGAAGTCGGTGGGCTTCAGGTCGGTGCCCAGATCCTCGTTGACCCGGTCCACGATGGACACCGCGAGCACCGAGTCGACACCGAGGTCGGTGTGCGGGACGTCGAGCTCGAACTCCTCGGCCGATATCTCCAGCACCGCGGCCATGGCATCGACGACCGCCCGATGCGCGCGGTTCCAGTCGAGCGGGGGCGTCGACGCCATGGCCGGCAGTTCTTCGTCGGCCCGGAAGGATCGCTCCACAGGGACCTCGTCGGTCCGGGAGGATCGCTCCGCGGGCCGGTCGGCGGCCGGGGCGGGTGGCACCTCCGGCCGTGCCGGCACAGCGGCTTCGTCCGCCGCACCGGGTTCGGGCAACCAGTACCGTTCGCGGGCGAACGGGTAGGTGGGCAACGACAACCGGCGGGCCGGGCGGTCGCCGGCCGTGGGTGCGGCGGCCCGGTCGGTGCCGGAGGCCCAGAGCTGGGCCAACTTGTCGAGGTCGCCGGTGGCGCGCAGGGCGGCCAGGAACGACTCCCCCGCGGCGCCGTCGAACAGCGTGTCGAGCGGGCCGGCCGGCGCGGACGCCTGCCCGGTGTACACCCCGTCGGTGGCTTGCCCCGCGCAGAAGGCGCGCAGCCTCGCTGCCAGATCGGTGGCGTCGCCGGCCACGACGCCAAGGCGCTCGCGCTGCGGCTCACGGCCGACGGCCAGCGTGTACGCGATGTCGCGCAGCGACGGCGTCGGCGCGCCGGTCGCCCCGCCCGTCCCACCGTCCACCGCGGACGGCGTCAGCCGGGAGGCGATCCCGCGGAGGTTGGCGCAGCCTTCCAGGTCGGCTGACTGATGCCCCTGCCGCACCCGCTCGGCGAGCTCCAGCCGTGCCAGGCCGTCGAGGCCGAGGCTCTCGAAATCTTCGTCGAGGTCGATATCGGCCGGCGGCACGTTGAGGATCTGGGCGGCCGCGCCGCGCACCAGGTCCAGCAGCGCGGCGTCCACAGTGGATGGCGTGCCGGCGGCCGGTGGTGCGTCGAGCCGGTCGGCGAGGTCGCGCGCCAGCTCGCGCAACTGTTCCGCGGTGCGTGCGGACAGCACGACGAGTTCCCGGGCACCGGACGGACCGGGCGCCGCCGTGGCGGCTGGATACTCCTCCAGGACGACGTGGGCGTTGGCGCCGCCCGCGCCGAATGAGCTGACCGAGGCGATCCGGGGCAACGGCCGCCCCTGCGCGGTCCGGGCTGGCCACGACTGGCCGGCCCGCTGTACCCGCAGCGGGGCGTCGGCGAACTGGATGTTCGGGTTGAGCCGGTCGGCGTGCAGTGACGGCACCAATTCGCCGTGCCGGAATTGGAGTAGCACCTTGGTGATCCCGGCGATGCCGGCGGCGCTTTCCAGGTGCCCGATGTTCGACTTGACCGAGCCGATCGGGCACGGCGCCGAGCGGCGCGACCCGGCCGCCGCGAACGCCTTGGCGAGACCGTCGACCTCGATCGGGTCGCCCAGAACGGTGCCGGTGCCGTGCGCCTCGACGTAGTCGAGGTCGTCGGGGTGGACACCCGACCGGGCCAGCGCCTCGGCGACCACTTGGGCCTGCGCGACCGGCGTGGGTACCGTGTAGCCGTTGCTGCGCCCACCGTGGTTGAGCGCTGAGCCGCGGATCAAGCCGTAGATGTGGTCGCCGTCGGCCTCGGCACGCGACAGCGGCTTCAGCAGCACCGCGCCGACGCCCTCGCCGGGCACGTAGCCGTCGCCGCCCAGCCCGAAGCTGCGGCAGCGGCCGTCGGTCGAGGCGAACCGGGCCTGGCTCAGTTGCAGGTACCGGTTGGGATGCAGGATCGCGTTCACGCCGCCGGCCAGTGCCTGGTCGCAGTCGCCGGCCCGGATGCTGGCACAGGCCAGGTGCAGCGCGGTCAGCGACGAGGAGCACATCGTGTCCAGCGCCAGGCTGGGCCCGGTCAGGCCGAGCACGTACGAGACCCGGTTGGCCACCGAGGCGGCCAGCGAGCTGGGCACGAACCCGCGTGCCTGCATCGCCTCACCGGCGCCGTAGAGCTGGTACTGGTTGTACATCACGCCGACGAACACGCCGACCCGGCTGTGGGACAGGCCCGCGCGGGCGTACCCGGCGTCCTCCAGCGTGTGCCAAGCGGTCTGGAGGAACAGCCGCTCCTGGGGGTCCATCAGCCGGGCCTCGCGCGGTGAGATGCCGAAGAACAGCGGGTCGAACTCGTCGACCCCGTCGAGGAAACCACCCCATTTGGAGTAGGCCTTTCCGGCGTCGCCAGGACCCGGCGTGAAGAAGCGGTCGTGGTCCCAGCGGTCGGAGGGCACCTCGGTGACGCAGTCCCGCCCCCGCCTCAGGTTCTCCCAGAACTCCTCCAGCGTGGCGGCCATCGGGTAACGGCCGCTGAGCCCGACGACCGCGATGGGCTCGTCCGTGTCGCGGGCCGGGCTGGACTCCCGTCCCACCGGTCGCACGTCCGCGCGGGGAGCCGCCGGGGCAGGGTCTGGGCGGACCGGTCCGGCCGTACCGAACCGGGTTTGTGCCGCGGCCGGGTACCGGTGCAGCAGGTGTGCGGCGAGGTCGGCCAGCGTCTGGTACTCGAAGAACAGCGTCTTGGGCAGGTCACCGAAGACCTCGCTGAGCCGGTTGGTGACGTTCATGACCATCACGGATTCCAGGCCGAGCCGCTCGAAGCGGGCACGCGGGTCCAACCGGTCCACGGGAAGCTGCAACTGCTCGGACACGATCTGCCGCAGGTGCGCGAGCAGCGCCCGTCCGGCGGGCGTGTCGAGGTCGAGATCGGCGCCGGGCGGAGGCGTGGTCGCCTCGGCTGAGGGCGGCGCCGCCGCGTCGACCGCGCGCAGGATCCGCTCGCGGTGACCGTGGAACACGGTCAGCTGGGTCGTGTCCTGACGCAACGACGCCTCGAACAGCGTGGTGCCGTGCTCGGGTGGCAGCGGCACCCATCCGAGGTTCTCCTCGATCCAGGTCTTGCTGGCGTCGTCGACGTCCATCCCGCCGGAGCGCCACAGCGGCCAGGCCACCGCCACAGTCGCACCGGAGCGCTGCCCAGCCTGGCGCCGCTGCTCGCGCCAGTCCGCGAACCAGTTCAGGAAACCGTTGGCGTACGCGTAGTCACTCTGCCCGGTCACGCCCATGACCGACGTGGCCGAGGAGTAGAGGGCGAAGAACTCCAGCGGCAGGTCACGTGTGGCGTCGTCGAGGTGGTACGTGCCCCAGACCTTGGGGGCGAGCACCGCGGCCGCGTCGGCGCGCCGCTTGCCGATCAGCAGCCCGTCGCGCAGCACCCCGGCCAGGTGCACGACGCCGTCGAGCCGGCCGAAACGGGACATCGCCTCGTCGACGAGCGAGCGCGCGCCCGCACCCGTGGCGCAGTCGGCGGCCAGGTACACGGCGTTGCCGCCAGCGCGCTCCAGATCCTGGAGGAAGGCGGCGCCGTCCTCGTCCAGGGCTGAGCGGCCGGTCAGCACCAGCCGGGCGTGCCGCCGCTCGGCGAGGTGGCGGGCGACGATCCGGCCCAACCCGCCGAGGGCGCCGGTGACCAGGTACACGCCGCCTTCGCGCGGCTGCGGGCCGGCCGTTAGGGTGTGCTCGGTCAGTCCGAGCACCTCCCGGACGCCGTCGTCGTAGCGCACCTGCTCCGCGCCGGCGGCCGTGACGGTCAGCTCCGCGAGCACCCGGCGCGGCCGGTCCTCGATGGACGACTCCACGGTGCTGACCCGGTACGTGGGGTGCTCGGTGGCCACGACCCGGTGGAAGGAGCCCAGCGCCGCGTACGCCGGCACACCGGCCGGATGCGCGCACACGAGCCGGATCTCCGCGGTCGACGAGTGGTTTGCCAGGGCGGTGCAGAGCGCGAGCAGGGAGCCGAAGCCGAGCGCCATGTGCTCCTCGGTGGCCGCGGCGTCCGCTACCGGTGCGGCGTACGACCAGGCGTGGACGATGCCGCGCAGCTGGCCCGGTGCCGCCTCGTCGAGCAGGCGCCGGTAGTGCCCGTGGTCGGCAAGGTCGATCCGGTACGTGTCGCCGTCCACCCGTTCCCAGCCGTCTCCGGGCTGGACCGTCACGACGTGGATGCCGGGCCGGTCCCGGCGGATCTGGTCGCCCAGGTTCGCGTGGTCGAACACGAGCACGGTCCCACCGTCCATGGTGGTCGGTGTCTCGTCCGGCAGTGGCGTAGGTCGCCAGACGGGCCGCAGCACCACGGTGTCGTGGCGTGGGTTGTCCGGCTGACCGGCAGCCACGGGCCGTACGGCGAGTCCGGTGACACGGACGGCCACCGTGCCACTGTCGTCGGCGAGTGCGAGGTCGAACACGTCGGCTTGTCCGCCGGTGGAGCGCGCGGTCGCCAGAATCCAGCCGGTAGTGGGCAGCCTGGTGGCGGTGGTGGCCACCTCCTCGATGACGAACGGGACGCGTGCGGGCGCCGGTCCGTCCAGGCTGAAGCCGACGAGGGCCTGGAACGCGCCGTCCAGCAACGCCGGATGCACGTCGTACGGGGCGCTGCCGGACTTCTCGGAGAGCCGGAAGCGCGCCAGTACCCGGCTCTGGCCCGGCCGCACATGTTCGAGGACGCGGAGCGCCGGCCCGTACAGCAGACCGCTTTCGGCCAGCGCGCGGTAGCACCGCTCGGCCTCGACCGGCGCGCCGCAGGCTGCTGTCATCGCCTCGATGTCGAGCCGGTCCGGCGCGGGCACGGTGCCGGCGACCACTCGGCCCCGCGCGTACACCTTGCCGCCGTCCAGATCTGACAGCGTGTACGCGACGCCGGACTCCAGCCGGTGCAGCTCGACGGCGACCTCAAGGCGCGCGCCCGCCGGTACCTCGATCGGCGCCTCCAGTACCGTCTCCCGTACGCTCAACGGCCCGGTCAGCCCGGAGGCGCGGCCAGCGGCGAGCACCATCTCGACCGCGGCGGCGGCGGGCAGCAGGGCCCGGCCGCCGACGGTGTGGTCACGCACCAGCGGAGCCGATCCGTCGAACGACGTAACGAAGCGCTGCCGGTCGAAGGTGGACTCGTTGCGGTGCAGCAGCGGATGCGGCGAGGACAGCGGTGGCGCCGGCGCGTCCGCCGCGTCGATCAGTCGCGGCCAGTGCCGCTCGCGCAGGAACGGGTAGCCGGGCAGCGCTGTCCTGAGTGGACGTTCGCCGTCCGGTGTGGACCAGTCGATCTCGATGCCACGCACCCACAGCTCGCCGAGCTCGGCCAGGGCGCCGCGGGTGAGCAGGTCGGCGATCCGGGCCCGGTCCGCGTCCGCAGCCCGGGTCGCGCTGTCGACGCTGCCGAGGACAAGTCCGTCGCCGTGGGTGCCGGTGCCGGCGAACGCGCGCAGCCGGCGGCCGAGGTCGTCGGTGTCGGCGGCGACCAGCGCCAGCCGGTGTTCGAAGTGCTCCCGCCCGACCCGCAGCGTGTGGGCCGCCCTGGCGAGCCATTCCGCGGCGCTGGTGCCGGTGTGGCTGTCCGTTTCGGCGGCCAGGCTGGCGGCGACCGCGCGCAGCCGCTCGGGCGTCTGCGCGGAGAGCAGGATCAGCTGCGGGCCGGCTGCCGGTGTGGGCGCGGGCGCGGGCCGGAACTCGCGGACGACCACGTGGGCGTTGGCGCCCCCGGCGCCGAACGAGCTGAGCCCGGCGGTCCGCAGCCCGCCCTCCGGCGCCGCCCATTCCTCGGCCGAGCGCGGCACCCGCAGCCCGGCGGTGGCGAGGTCGAGGTGTGGGTTGGGCGGGTCGGCGTGCAGCGACGGGACGAGGGTGCGGTGCCGCATCTGTAGCACGATCTTCACGAGTCCGGCGATGCCGGCGGCGGCCTCCAGGTGGCCGACGTTCGACTTGACCGAGCCGATCGCACGCGCCGGTGCACCGGGCTCCCGTTCGCCGAGCGCCTGGGCAAGCGCGCGCACCTCGATCGGGTCGCCAAGCGCGGTGCCGGTGCCGTGCGCCTCGACGTACCCGATGTCGGCCGGGTCCACGCCCGCGTCGTCCAGCGCCGCCCGGATCAGCCGGGTCTGCTCGGCGGGGTTCGGCACGCTGTAGCCGTTGGTCCGTCCACCGTGGCCGATCGCGCTGCCCAGGATGACCGCGTGCACCCGATCCCCGGCCGCGATCGCGGCGGCCAGCGGCTTGAGCACGGCGACTCCGACTCCCTCGCCGGGCACGTACCCGTCGCCGCCGGCGCCGAAGCTTCGGCACCTGCCGTCGGTGGAGGCGAACCGGCCCTGGCTGAGGTCGACGTGCTTCGCGGGATGGATGGTGAGGTTCACACCGCCGACGACGGCCGTGGTGATGTCGCCCCGGCGCAGCGCCTCGCCGGCGAGGTGCAGTGCGGTCAGCGAGGAGGAACACATCGAGTCCAGCGCCAGGCTCGGCCCGCGGAAGTCGAAGTAGTGCGAGACCCGGTTGGCGATCGAGGCGTACGAGGAGCCGAGGTACAGCGCGTTTCCGTGCAGCGCCTGTTCGGCCTGGTACAGCTGGTACTGCGAGTACATGACGCCGACGTAGACGCCGACGGCGGTGCCGGACAGGCCGGCGCGGGTCAGGCCGGCGTCTTCGAGGGCGTGCCAGACCTCTTGCAGAAACAGGCGTTCCTGCGGGTCCATCCGCTCCGCCTCGCGCGGCGAGATGCTGAAGAAGGCGTTGTCGAAGGCGTCGACGTCGCGGATGAAGCCGCCCCACCTGCTGTAGGTCTTGCCCGGCGTACCGGGTGTCGGGTCGAAGTGGCGGTTGACGTCCCACCGGCCGGCGGGCACCTCGGTGATGCAGTCGCGCCCGGCGACGAGGTTGTCCCAGAACTCGTCGAGGTCGTCGGCGAGCGGGAAGCGACCACTGAGCCCGACGATCGCGATGGGCTCGCCGGTCCCCCGGGGTCCGTCCGGCGCCGCGGCGGCGGCCGGCGCGGCGACCTCGTGCGGTGCGCCGAAACGCTCGGCGAGCGCGTGACCGTGCCGCTCCAGCAGGTAGTCCGCGAGCGCGGCGAGCGTCTGGTACTCGAACAGCAGCGTGGCGGGCAGTTTGCCCAGGTCCCGCTCCAGGGCGCGGACCAGGTTGAGCGCCATCACCGAGTCGAAGCCGTGGCGGTCCAGCCGCTCCTCGGGCACGATCCGCTCCGCCGGTATCTTCGCCTCTTCCGAGACGAGCCCGGCCAGCCACGCCAGCACGAGGTCTCGCGGTGCCGACTCCGCGATCGGTGGCGTCAAGAGAAGCCGGGCGGCCTCCTCCACGTCGAGCTCACCGGACCTGACCCTGCTCAGGACGGCTCGGCGGCCGTGCGCGTCAGTTCGCAAGGGATGCCTCCATCGCCGTTTCCGCTTCGTCCTCGCTGATCTCACCGGTGCGCAGGCGGTGCAGCAACGCACGCACCTGGTCGGCCGGGGCCGGTTGGCCGCCGGCCGGTCGCTTGACGGTGAGGTGGTGCAGGGCGGCCAGCTCGTGACCGTCGTCGTCGAGAAGCCGTATGTCGAAGGCGCGCACCGCGTCCCCCGGCCGTGTCGGCGCCGCCGTCACGTACACGAGGCACTCCGCCGGCAGGGCTTGCGACTGTGTCACCGTCGAAACCGACATCGGGAGCTGGAGGTGGTCCGGGCCGTCGAAGGCGCCGAGTGTCTGGAGTGCACCGTCCAACAGGGACGGATGCAGGTCGAAGGCGTCCGGCTCGGTGTCGGTTGCCGCGGGTAGCCGCAGCCGGGCCAGCAGGACGCCGTCACCGACGCGGATCTCCTGGATGGAGGTGAGGGCCGGCCCGTGTGCCAGGCCGAGGGCGCGCAGCTTGCGGTAGTGGTCGGCCACCGGTACGGTCCGCGGGCAGGTCGCCGCGACCGCGCTCAGATCCACCCGTCCCGCGGTGCCGGCCTCGTCGGGCGGCAGCAGCCTTCCGCGTGCGTGCACCACGTCCGGAGCCGAGCGTAGGTCGAATCCGAGCCCACCGTCCTCGTCTCTGAAGTGGACGGTCACGTCGACGGGTGAACCGTTGACCTCCAGCGGGCGCAGCCACCGCAGGTCGCGTACCGGGCCGGCGGGCAGACCGGCGGCCTCGGCGGCGCGCCGGGCGAACTCGACGTACGCCACGCCGGGCAGTACCCGCCGGCCGTTCACCAGGTGGTCGCGCAGGTAGAACTCCCGCCCGGTCAGGGTGGTGCGCACGGACCCGCCGCCCGCCGGCTCGAACCGCACCGCGGGTGCGGTGCCTACCGGCTCGGCGCCGTCGGCGTAGACCGTGTCGACGTCGGCGAACCAGTACCGATGGCGGTCGAACGCATAGCCCGGCAACGGGATCCGCTCGCAGCTGGCACCGGCCCACCAGGACCGCCAGTCCACGTCCTCACCGGCCAGGTACCGACCGGCCAGGTCGCCGAGCGTCCCGGTCGCCGGCCCAGGGGTTGCCCGGTCGCGGATCTGGCGGGCCAGGTCGGCGTGGTCACGGGCCAGGAAGACCGCGCGCACCGGGCGGTGTTCCCGGAAGACCTGGAAGTTGTACGCGATCTGCGCGAGGGTGAAGGCCTCGCCCGGTCCGGCCAGCCAGGCGGCGAGCCGGTCCAGGCGGGTGCTCAGGGCGGTGTCGGTGTGCGCGGAGACCGGTACCGCGAACGGCGGCTGGGCCGGCGGCACCGCCGACGCCCGCGACGGCGGCTCCTCGAGCACCACGTGTGCGTTGGTGCCGCTGAAACCGAAACCGCTGACCGCCGCACGTCGGGGCCGCGCCGGGTCGGCCGTCCAGTCGCGCAGTTCGGTGTTGACGTAGAACGGCGAGCTGGCGAAGTCGATCAGCGGGTTGGGGTGTTCGAAGTGGAGCGATGGCGGGATCTGCCGGTGCCGGAAGGACAGCAGTACCTTGATGATCCCGGCTACACCCGCGGTGGCGGCGGTGTGCCCGATGTTGGTCTTGATGGACCCGATCGCGCAGAACCCGGTGCGGTCGGTATACGTACGGAAGGCATTGGTCAGCGCTTCGACCTCGATCGGGTCGCCCAGCGGGGTGCCGGTGCCGTGCGCCTCGACGTAGCCGATGGTCGCCGGGTCGATGCCGGCGCGCCGGTACGCGGCGAGCTCCACCTCGGTCTGGGCCAGTCCGCTCGGCGCGGTGATGCCGTTGGTCCGGCCGTCCTGGTTGATGGCGGTCGCCTTGATCACCCCGTGGATCTGGTCGCCGTCGCGCAGCGCCCGGTCCAGCGGCTTGAGCACCAGCACGCCGACGCCCTCGCCCGGCCCGAACCCGTTGGCCGAGGCGTCGAAGGTCTTGCACCGCCCCTCGGGCGAGAGCATGTTTCCGTTGCTGGCCACGACGAAGTAGTCCGGCGCGAGCGTGATGAAGGCGCCACCGGCCAGGGCCATCTCACTCTCTCCGGCGAGCAGGCTCTGGCACGCCAGGTGCAGCGCGACCAGCGAGGATGAGCAGGCGGTGTTCACCGCGATGCTGGGGCCCTTGAGGTTGAGGAAGTACGAGATGCGTGCCGCCAGGATGGACGCCTCGTTGCCCCAGAACGCCTGTGCCTGCTTGACCGCGCCGGCCTTGTTCATCCGGGTGAGGTACTCGCTGGCGCCGGCGCCGACGAAGACGCCGCAGGGCTTGCCGGCCAGCTTGTCTCCGGTGTAGCCGGCGTCCTCCAGCGCCCGCCACGCCTCCTCGAGGAAGACGCGCTGCTGCGGGTCGGTCTGCTCGGCCTCCTTGCCGGAGATGGTGAAGAACGGTGCGTCGAAGCGGTCCACGTCGTCGAGGAACCCGCCCCAGCGGCAGTAGGTGGTGTCCAGGTTGGTCGGGTCGGGGTCGTAGAAACGGGCGTTGGACCACCGGCCCGCCGGGATCTCCCGGATCGCGCTGACCCCGGCGGCCAGATTGGCCCACAGCTCGTCGACGTCGCGCGCGCCGGGCAGCCGAGCGGCCATCCCGATGACCGCGATGTCCGTGGCACGCGGCGGCGTCTCGCGCGGCGGCGCCACGACCCGGGCCGGTTCCGTCGCGGCCGGCGCCGGATCGGGTGCCATCACCACGATCCGCCCGACGGTCGCGCGGTCCTCCTTCAGCGCGTACGCGTCGAGGATCCGGTCGAACGGCAGCACATGGCTGACGAGCGGCTTCACCTTCCCCGACGCCAGGTGGTCCGCCATGGTGCGCAGGTACTCGGTGCGCCGCTCCGGATGCGCCAGGAAGTACTTCTTCGCGTTGAGGCTGTAGAACCGCTGGTTGTCCACCAGCCGCGACAGGTCCAGCGGCCCCGAGGACTGTAGGCCGAAGACCGCGATCTCCACGTACCGGCCCTCCGGGGCCAGCACGCTGAGCCCTTGCTGGATGGCCCGGCCGCCGAGCGTGTTGACGACCACGTCGACGCCACGCCCGCCGGTGCGTGCCAGTACCTCCGCGACCACGTCGGCCCGTCCGTGGTCGATGGCGTCCGGCACGCCGATCCCGGCCAGGAAGTCCACCTTCGCCGCCGAGCCGGCGGTCGCCACGATCTCGGCGCCGGCGAGCTGGGCGAGCTGCACAGCGATCAGCGTGTTGGTGCCGGTGGCCGCCGGTATCAGCACCCGCTCGCCAGGGCGCACCTGCGCCCATTCGAAGGCGAGGTACATGGCGAGGAACGCGGCCGGGAACCCGCAGGCTTCCTCGTGCGAGACGTTCGGCGGTTTGGGTACCGCGAAGTTCTCGTCGGTGAGCACGACCGAGGCCTGGCCGCCCATCTCCGGGCGGGTCAGCGCGATCACCTCGTCGCCCGGGCGGAGCGTGGTCACTCCGGGGCCGACTCGGCGGACTACCCCGGACACCTCGACGCCCGGGGTGAACGGGTAGTCCGGCATGATCGGGTACAGGCCCTTGGCCAGCAGCAGATCCGAGAAGTTGATCGGGAACGCCTTGACCTGGATCTCGACCTCGCCGGGTCCGGGAGCGGCCGGCTCGATCGGCGCGATGCTGAGCTCGCGCGGGCTGCCGGGCCGGGTGAACCGCACGGCCTGGAACCCGGCCGGCGCGACCAGGGCGGGTACGGCGGCCGTAGGCATCGGCGCCGGCGGGGCCGGTGAGGAAGGCGGCACCGGCGAGGTGGAAGGCGCCACGGGCGGGGCGGAAGGCGGCACGGGCGAGGCGGCGGCCGCGCACGCCGCGACCTGCTCGCCGTGCCGATCGAGGACGAACGCGGTCAGGTCGGCCACCGTCGGATGGTCGAAGATGACGATCGTCTTGAGCGTGATGCCCAGTGCGGTGTTGAGCCGGTTGATCAATTCCACACCGACGATCGAGTCGACGCCCAGCGAGGCCAGCGACTCGTCCGGCGTCACCTCGGCGACCGCCATGTTGAGGGTCTGCGCGGTCAGTTCGGAGATCAGCCGGCGCAGCCACCGCTCCGGCGGCTCGCCACCGGCGCCTGTGGCGGCCGGCGGCTGCGGCGGGGCGGCTGGCGCGTGCGCCACGATGACCCGCTGGGACAGGTCCGCCGGCACGGTGGCGCTGCCCAGTGCCCGCACGGCGTGAAACCCGGCGTGTTCCAAGCTGCGCCTCCACATGGGAACGTCGAGAAGGGGCGCGGACTCCAGCCGGATGGCCTCGTCCGCGAAGTGCCACCAGCCATCTAGCAGCCCGAAGGTGACCGTGTGGAAAGCCTGCACCTGAGTGACCTCGGTCAGCACCAGGCGACCACCAGGGGCGAGCAGCTCGCGGGCGTGGGCGAGGGCGGCGCCCACGTCGGTGACCGCGTGCATGACGTTGCCGGCCAGCACGATGTCGTAGCCGCCCGGCCCCCAGCTCTGCGCGGCGGGCGGCCGGGCGATGTCCAGCCGGCCGACGGTGACCGGCACCGGCCCGCCGCCGGCGAAGGTGCGCTGGGCCTGGCGTAGGAAGGCGTCGGAGACGTCGGTGAACGTGTAGCTGACCCGGGTTCCGACGGCACGCAGCGCGTCCAGTACCACCTCTGTGGTGCTGCCAGTGCCGGCGCCGATCTCCAGCACCCGTACCTCGGCGGCCGGGTGTTGCCGCACCGCCTCGGCTACCTGCTCGGCCACGATCCGGTTGCAGTACCCGGCCAGCCGCTCGCCCCGGTACACGCGGGCCAGCAGTTCGGTGGATCCGCCCGGAAACAGCACCTCGGTCGCGGACACACTGCCGCGCAGCACCTCGGGCAGCCCGGCGAGGCACGCATCGACGAGTTCCAGCCGGGCGGCCAGGTCGGGGAACCGGGCGCGCAGCGCGGCGCCGTCGGTCACCGCGGCGGCCGGGTCGAGCAGCACGTAGCGCCCGGCCCGGTGGGCGATCAGCCCGTGCCGGACGAGGATGGCGGTGAGCGCGTCGACCAGCCGCCGGTACCTGGGCAGCGCGCCCAGGTCGGCGTGCGGATCGGCGTGCTCGGCGTCCGGGCGCGGGAAGAGTCCGGCACGGCGCAGGGATCGCAGGAGGGCGCGGGCGGTGTAGTCCTCGCCGGCCGCTCGCTCGTCCTCGTCGGCGCCCGTAACCGGCAACGGCGCCGCGTCGGGTACCGGCGGGCGGGGCTGCGCCGGGTCAGGCTGCCGGACCCCGATGGCGGCCAGCACCTCGGGCTCGGCGGGAATCGCCACGACCTGCGACTCGTCGCAGGCGAGTACCCGCTCGAGCGCGTCCATGCCCTCGGCCGTACCGATCGGGTGGAAGCCGCGTGCGGTGATGCCGCGCCGGTAGCTCTCCGAGGCGACCCGGCCCACCGCACCCCAGTAGCCCCAGTTGACCACCCTCACCGGGTAGGCGCCCCGGCCGGCCAGCCGGCGGGCGTGCGCGTCCTGCGCGGTCGAGGCGGCGGCGTAGTTGGCCTGCCCGGCGGCGCCGGTGAAGGACTGCACCGACGACATGTGCAGTAGGAAGTCCAAGCGGTCCCCGCGCAACAGCTCGCCGAGCACCTCGGTGCCGCGTGCCTTGGGCGCGAGCGCCGCCTCGAACGCGGCGGCGTCCATCCGCTCCAGAATCCCGTCGCGCAGCACCATCGCGGCATGCACGACACCGTGGATGCGACCGAACCGCTCCCGCGCCTCGGCGAGGACGGCCGCGAGCCGCATCTCGTCGGTGACGTCGGCGTCGCGGTACATCGCCTCGCCGCCCAGCCGTGCCAGCGTGGCGAGTTCGGCTTCGATCTCCGCGTCCGCCGGCCGCCGCCCCACCAGGACCAGCCGGGCCCGCCGGGTAGTGGCGAGGTGTCGGGCGAGCGCACGGCCGATGCCACCGGCACCGCCCACGAGCACGTACGTGCCGCGCTCGCGGAACACCGGACGGGCCGGCGCCGGCAGCGCGACGGGTCGCAGCCGCCTCACGTACCGGTGGCCGTCGACGAGCGCGACCTCGTCGTTCCCGTCGAGTGGCGCGGCGAGCACGGCACGCACCAGCGCGGCACGATCCGGATCGGCGAGAACGCCGCCCACCGGTAGGCCGATGTCCAGGCAGCTCGTGGCGATGCGCGGGTACTCCTTGCCGAAGGTCTTGACGAAGCCGACGAGCGCGCCCGCGGCGGCGTTCGTGGTGCGCCGGCCGGCCGCGTCGTGCACGCCGTTGACCAGCACCCGCAGGGTTTCGACGTCCTGGATCCGGTCGGCCTCGGCCAGCGCCTTCACCAGACCGAAGAGTGCCGGCGCCGGCTCGGACGAATCGCTCGCCGACTCGCGTAGCCCGCCGAGGAACCACACATGCCGGATCGGGCCCAGCTCGCGCAGCTGGCCGGCGAGCGCCACACCGCCGGCGGAGGCGTCCATCCGGAGCGTGCGCACCTGCCCGCCCGACCAGGCGGCGGCGAGGTCGCCGGCCAACCCGAAGCCGCCAGCCGGATGCACCACGAGACAGCTGCCATGCCCGGCCGGCGGCGTGGCGGCCGGTGCCGGCAGCCGCTCCCAGTACGGCGCGTAGAAGAACGGCTCGGCCGCCTCGCGGGCCGCCACCTCGCGCACTGAAAGCTCGCGCAGCGCGACGAGCACCCGGCCGGCGTCGTCGAGCAGGTCCACGTCGTACCCGTCGCCGCCGCGCGCCCGCACGTGGATGTGGCAGGCCGCGCCGAGCGGACCGTACTGCCGCATCTCCTCCAGCGCGAACGGCAGCCGAGCCAGGGCGGGCCCGTCCGGGTCGAGCGCGGCGACCGCCTGGAGGGCCGCGTCCATCAGCGTGGGATGCAACGGCCGGGCCGGGTCCGCCGCGGCCATCCGCGCGCTGGCGACGACCTCGCCGTCGCCCACCCGTACGTCCCGCAGGCCACGGAAGAACGGGCCGTAGTCGATGCCCTGGCTCTGGAAGCGCGCGTACAGCTCGTCGGTGTCCAACACCCGCGGGCACCGGTCGCGCAGCTGGGCCGGCGAGCGCGGTGGCACCGGCCGCTGCGCCGCGGCCGGCACGTCCCAGGCTCCCTGGGAGAAGGTGACCGGCTCGGCGCCGTCGAGCGCCCGCACCTGATACTCGACACCGGTTTCGGTGCGGACCAGGCGCACCTGGACGTCCAGGCCGGCCTCGGGTACCGCCAGCGGGCGCAGCCACACCACGCGGGTCAGCCGAGTGGCCTCCGGTACCACCCGCGCCACGGCCGCCTGGACGATCTCGAGGTGGCCGACGCCGGGCAGGACCGCCGCGCCGCGCACCCGGTGCTCGCGTACCACCGGGTCGGTGGCGGCGAGCCGGGTCCGGTACACCAGCCCGGTGGACAGGTCGCCGGTCGGCTGGTCGAACGTGATCCAGGATGCTGACGGCGGTGGCGCGCTCTGCTCCCGTACGGGTGCCGCGATCCAGTGCCGCACCCGCGCGAACGGGTAGGTCGGCAACGACACCCGCCGCGGCCGGTCCCCGCCGTAACCGCTCGTCCAGTCGACCTCGCCGCCGGCCGCCCAGTGCCGGGCCAGCTCCGGCAGGTCCGCCGCCGGGGTGGCGGGTGTACCGCGCAGCGCCGGGTCGGCCGGTCCGATGTATCCGCGCGCCGGCAGGTCGCCCGTCTCCGCGAAGCGGCGCAGCGCGGCGGCCGCGACGTGCGCGGAGTCCACCACCAGGGCGAGGCGATGCGCCATCGGCTCCCGCCCGACCTGCAACGTGTAGGCGATGTCGCGCAGCGATCCGGTCGCGGTGGCTGCCGGCCGCCACGTCCCGATCCGCGCCGCGACGCCGTCCAGGGTGTCGGTCGGCAGGACCGCTACGCCGGCCGCCGCCGGGTACCGATCGGTGATCCAGTCGTGGAGCTGGCGCAGCCGTGCCAGGCCGAAGCCGAGGTCCTCCAACGTCTCGCCGGTCGGTAGGTCCGCCGCGGGCATGTCCAGGAGGCCGGCCGCGACGTCGGACAGCTCAGCCTCGACACCGGCGCCGGCCCGGCCGGGTTGGTGCTCCAGGTGCGCGGCCAGCTCGAGAGCGCGCTCGGCGAGCTGCTCGGGAGTACGCGCGGAGAGCACCAGCACGTGTGCGGCCGGCTCCGGCGCGGCGGCGGGAGTGGTCGGGATGTGCTCCTCGATGAGCAGGTGGCCGTTGATCCCGCCGAACCCGAACGAGCTGACGCCGGCGCGGCGGGGCAGCTCGGCCCCGGTCCGCACGTCACCAAGCCGGGGCCACGCCTCGGTGGTGCGGGCGATGCGAAGCGGGCTGCCGTCCAGCTGGATGTGCGGGTTCACGTCGACGATGTGGAGGTTTCCGGGAATCCGGCCGTGGCGCATCGCGAGGATCACCTTGAACACGCCGGCCATGCCAGCGGCGGCCTCCAGGTGCCCGATGTTGGACTTGACCGAGCCGATCAGCGTTTCCGCAGCGATAGGTTCGGGCTTTCCGGCCCGGCGGCGCAGCTCGCGGAAAGCCTTCTTCAACCCGTTGACCTCGATGGGGTCGCCGAGCGCGGTGCCGGTGCCGTGCATCTCCATGTAGCCGACGGTCTCCGGGTCGACGCCTGCTTCTTCGAAGGCGCTGACGATGAGCTCGGCCTGGGCGTTCGGGTTCGGGGTGGTCAGCGTGTTGACCTTGCCGCCGTGGTTGACCGCGCTGCCGCGGATCACCGCGTGAATGTGGTCGCCGTCGGCCAGCGCGCGGGACAGCGGTTTGAGCAGCAGGGCGCCGGCGCCCTCACCGCGCACGTACCCATCGGCGCCCGCGTCGAAGGTGCGGCAACGGCCGGTCGGGCTGAGCATCCCGGCACGGGAGAACGAGATGTAGATCATCGGAGAGATCAGCAGGTTGATCCCGCCCGCGATGGCGACGTCCGAGCTGCCCGCCCAGATGGACTCGATAGCCGAGCGGATGGCCACCAGGGAGCTGGAGCAGGCTGCGTCGATCGGCACGCTCGGACCCCGGAGACCCAGCAGGTACGAGATCCGGTTGGCGAGGATCGAGTGGAAGTAGCCGGTGGTGGTGTACGCCTCCACCGGGAGACCGGCCTCGCGCTGCAAGTCGTAGTAGTCGTGGCTGGCGACGCCCACGAACAGCCCGGTGCGGCCCTTGCCGAGGTCCGACGGCGCATAACCGGCCTCCTCGATCGTGCGGTAGACGGTTTGCAGGAACAGCCGCTGCTGCGGGTCCATCAGGTCGGCCTCGCGCGGCGAGATGCCGAAGAAGCGGGCGTCGAACGTGTCCACCTCGGACAAGAACGCGCCCCACTTGCTATTGGTCTTGTCCGGCGTGCCGGCGGTCGCGCTGTAGTAGTCGCGCCAGTCCCACCGGTCCGGCGGTACGTCGGTCACCAGGTCGTCGCCGCGGTCGAGGTGCGACCAGAACTCGGCCAGGTCGCGGGATCCGGGCATCAGGCCGTACATGCCGACGATGGCGATCGGCTCGCGCACCGGAGCCGCCGAGACGGGGCTTGCCGGGGGTGCTTCAGGCGCCGGCGTGGTGACCTGGGCGGCCAGCTGGGCCGGGTACCGGTCCAGCAGGTGCGCGGCGAGGTCGGCGACGGTGGTGTACTCGAAGAACGTGGCCGGTGTGAGGTCGAGGTCCAGCGCCTTGTTGACCTCGTTCGCCAGCCGGTTGAAGGCGAGCGAGTCGAAGCCGTAGCTCCCGATGGGTTCGGCCGGGTCGACCCGTGCCGGATCCAGCTTCACGATCTCCGCGACGATGCGTGTGATCAGCCCTTCAAGCTCCGGTACCCCGGTGGCGGCCGCTTGCGGCGGCGGCGCGGTCTTCCCGGCCAACTCAGCGGTGAGCCGGCTGCCGTCGCCGGCGATGTATGCGACCTGGCCGGTGACGTTGTCGAGGATGGTGGCGAGCGCGCTGAGGCCCTCCACGGTTTCCAGTGGGCGCATCCCGAACTGCCGCCACATCGACTCCCGCACCTCGTCGTCGACGGCCATCCCGCCGCCCATCCACAGTGGCCAGTCGATGGAGATGCTCCGGCCGGGGCGGGCTCCGGTGGCCCGCTGCCGTTCCCGCCAGCCGGCGAAGGCGTCCAGGAAGCTGTTGGCGTAGGCGTATCCGGCCTGCGCCACGCTGCCGATCGGGCCGGCGAGCGAGGCGAACAGGCAGAAGAAGTCGAGTGGTTCGCGCTGGGTCGCCGCGTCGAGGTGCATGGTGCCGGCGACCTTGGGGGCGAGCACGTCCGCGACCTGGCCGGCGTCCAGATTCACCAGGTACTCGTCGCGCAGTACGCCCGCCGCGTGGAACACGCCGTGCAGCTCGCCGTACGCCGCGCGGGCCGCCCGTACCACCGCCTCGCATCCCTGCGCTGTGGACACGTCGGCGGGCAGGTACCGGCCGTCGCCGCCCGCCTCGCGCACGCTGGCCAGCACCGCCTCTGCGGCTGGTCCCAGCGGTGAGCGACCGGTGAGCACCACGCGCGCCGAAGCGGTCTCGGCCAGCCACCGGGCCACCAGCGCGCCGAGCCCGCCGGCTCCGCCGGTCACCAGGTAGGTGCCGCCGGTACGCAGCGCGCCGGGGCGGGCCGCGGTAGGCGGCGACAGGCGCGTCCAGCGGTGGGCCTCGCGTCCGCCGGGCCGGTACCGCACGTGTTCGGGTGCGCCCGGCAAGTCGGCCAGTTCGCCGGCCAGCCGGTCGGCGGCCGGGCCGCGGCCTTCGACGAGCTCCGCGAACTCGCCCTCGGGAAGTTCGACCAGACGGTGCGCCAGCCGGGGGCTCTCCCGCCGGGCGGTGCGCAGGAAGCCGCCGAGCGCCTCGTATCCGGGCGTACCCGCCGCCGTCGCGGGGTACGCGCCGAGCAGGTGCACGGGCTCCCTGCCGCCCGCCCGCAGCAGCGCGGCCACCAAGTGGAACAGCGGCATGAACCCGTCGTCGACCTGCCGGGCGGCGCCCGAGGCCGTTCCGGTGAACATCGTGCGCGGCCAGGCGTACACCACGCGGCGGACATCGCCGCCCGCCGGCAGGGCGGCGACCGCCGCCGCCACGTCGGCGCCGGGCGTCACCACCCGCACCGCTCCTGCACCGGAGCGTTCCAGCGCCGCGACGAGCAGGTCCCCGGCGGCCGCCGACGGCGCCAGGACGAGGGTTGGCATGGCTCCGGCGGCGGGGGGAGCCGCCGGAGCCGCCACGGCAGCCGCACGGGGAGCGGCTACCCAGTCGGGTCGCAGGAAGGTGCCAGCACTCGCCGGCTGCTCGGGCCCGCCGGTGTTCCAGCGTCGCAGCCAGAAGTCCCGGATACGCACGACCACGTCGCCGGCCGGGTCGGTGACGTCGATGTCGACCTTCTTGCCGGTGTCGCTGGACGCGCGGACGACGACGTGCGCGAAGCCGTGTCGCGGGGTCGGGCCGAAGACCTCGACCGAGCCCATCGTGAACGGCAGGTGCAGGTGGTCCAGGCCGCCGTGCTGGCCTAGCAGCCAGAGCGCGCCCTGAAGCGCCGAGTCCAAGGTGGAGGGATGCAGCGTGAACCGGGCGGCGCCGTCCGCGACCCGGTCGGGCAGCCGGTACTCCGACAGCAGCTCCCCGTCCCCCCAGTGCAGCTCCCGCACCCCTTGGTATGCCGGGCCCAGCTGAAGGCCCAGGCGGTGCAGCCAGGGGTAGTAGTCGCCGCCGGGCATGCTCTGTGTGCAACGGCCGCGGATGCGGGCGAGGTCCAGCCGCTCGGGCGTGCCGGCGTCGCCGGCGTTGTCGGTCCGGCCCTGGCCATGCACGACCCGCTCGCCGGCTGCGCCGTCGCTGTAGACCACGTAGCGGGCGCCGCGCTGATCGGCGGTCAGTTCGACGTGGACGGTTCGAGGTTCGGAGACGGTGATCGGGTGTGCCCAGACGTTGCCGGAGAGGCGGCGCGCCGAGTACCCGGCGGCGGAGGCGGCCTCGCGGGCCATCTCGAGGTAGCCCACCGCGGGGAAGATGCGCTCGCCGTGCACGCGGTGGTCGTCGAGGAAGAACTCGTCGCCGGTGAAGTGGGTAGATCCGGAGCCGGTGAGGAAGGGGTGCGGTTCGCCGGACTCGACCTCGGGGATCCAGTACCGCTCCTGGGCGAACGGGTAACCGGGCAGGGCGACCGGTCGCAGCGGGCGCGGATACCGCTCGTCCCACCGCACCTCGGCGCCGGAGACCCACCGCTGGGCGAGCTGCCCCAGTTCACCGTCGGGTCGCGTGGGTCCTGAGCGCCCGGCACGTGACCAGTGCGGCACCTCCGGTGCCCGGTGCGCGGCCAGCGCGTCCAGCGCATCGACCAGCTCGTCCACTGTGGACACGAGCAGGGCGGCGCGTTCGGCCAGCGGCTCACGGCGTACCTGCAACTGGTACGCCACCTCGGCGAGGCTGACCTGCTCGTCCTGCTCCTGGATGCTCCGGGCCAGGTTCGCGCAGTGCGCGCGCAGCCGGTCGCCGTTCTTCGCCGATACCACGACCAGGTGCTCGCCGGGGGTCGCGTCGGGTACGGGCTGCGGTCCGAGGTACTCCTCGACCACCACGTGGGCGTTAGCGCCGCCCGCGCCGAACGCGCTGATCCCGGCGCGCAGCGGCAGTTCGGTGCCGTCCGGTGAGCGGTGACGCACCCAAGGCTCCAGCGTGCGCTGAACCCGTAGTGGGGTGGCGGCGAAGTCGATGCTCGGGTTGGCCGGTTCGGCGTGCAGCGACGGCACGAGCTGCCGGTGCCGCATCTGCAACAACACCTTCGTCAGCCCGGCCAGGCCGGCGGCGGCTTCCAGGTGGCCGATGTTGGTCTTCACGGAGCCGATCGCGCAGGTCTCCCGCTGGCCCAACTGGTCGAACGCCTTGCCCAGCCCGGCGATCTCGATCGGGTCGCCGAGCGACGTGCCGGTGCCGTGCGCCTCCAGGTAGCCGATCGCAGCGCCGTCCAGCCCGGCGGCACTGATCGCGCGGACGACGAGATCGGCCTGGGCGTTGGGGTTGGGAACGGTGAACCCGCTGGTCCGGCCGCCGTGGTTGACGGCGGTGCCGCGAATGACCGCGAGGACCCGGTCGCCGTCCCGCACCGCGTCGGACAGCGGCTTGAGCACGACCGCGCCGACGCCTTCGCCGGGTACGAAGCCGTCCGCCCGCGCGCCGAACGTGTGGCAGCGCCCGGTGTGCGAGACCATCTGCATCTGGCAGAGCCAGTCGTACTTGCTCGGGTGCAGGTACAGGTTGACCGCGCCGACCAGCGCCATGCGGCACTCCCCCGCGGCCAGGCTCTCGCACGCGAGGTGCAGTGCGGTGAGCGAGGACGCGCACGCGGTGTCGACCGGCATGCTCGGACCGTGCAAGTCGAGGCAGTAGGAGACCCGGTTGGGGATGGACCACAGCGTGGAGGTGGGTGTCACCATATTGCCCAGGCGCCACTGCTCCGGCCCCCACAACAGGTACGACTGGGTGGTCACGCCGACGAACACGCCGACCGCGCGCTCCCCGGCGGCGTCCGGGCTGCCGAGCCGGTAGGGCGGATAGCCCGAGTCCTCGAAGGCGTTCCACGCCGTCTGCAAGAACAGGCGCTCCTGCGGGTCGATCAGCTCCGCGTCGCGGGGCGAGATGTTGAAGAACAGCGGGTCGAACATGTCGACGCCGTCCAGGAAGCCGCCCCACTTGCAGTACGTCCCGTCCTCCCGGTCTTCGGTGAACCGCTCGCGGAAGTCCCACCGGGAGGCCGGAATCTCGGTCACGCAGTCGCGGCCCGCGACCAGGTTGCGCCAGAACGCGTCGATGTCCGGCGCCTGCGGATACCGACCCGAGACGCCGATGATGGCTATCGGTGCCCGCTCACCAACCGCTGGCGGCGGCGCGGCGGCCGGCTCGACCGGTCGCCGCGGTGCCGGTCCGGGACGATCCGCCGCGGACGTGGTGTCCGCGCGCGGCGCGGTGGCGACGTCCGGGAAGTGGCTCGCGAGTACCGCGGCGACCTGGGCCAGGGTGCGGCATTCGAACAGCAGCGTGTGCGGAATCGCGCCCAGGTCGCGCTCCACCCGGGTGTTGAAGTTGCGCACCAGGATCGAGTCGACGCCGTAGCTGTCCAGCCCACGCCCAGGGTCGATGTCGTGCTCCGGCACGTCCAGCAGATCCGAGAACAGCGACGTGATGTATTGGGAGGCCCACGGCACGTCGGGCTTGTCACCGGCCGCGGACGGCTGCGCGGGTGCGGGCGCGCCGGCCCCGCCGTGACATAGCGGCAGCACCCGCTCCGAGTCGCCGAAGACGAACAGCCGGCGGGCGGAGGCGCCGCGCAGCGCGGAGTCCAGGGCGGCGAGGCCGACCGGCACCGGCATCGGCGCGAAGCCGTTCTCGACGCAGAACACGGCGCCGGCTCCGTCCGGCACCGTCATGCCGCCCGCGTCCCACCACGGCCATCCGATCGCCACGGTGCGCCCCCGGCAGGTGCCCGCCGCGCGCCGGCTCTCCCGATCGACGGCGAAAGTCTCCATGAGGGCGTTGGCAACCGCGTAGTCCGCCTGGCCGGGGTTTCCGGTGACGGCGGCCAGCGACGAGAACAGCGCGAAGAAGTCGAGTGGTTCGTCGGCCAGGGCCACGTCCAGGTTCGCCGCGCCGCGCACCTTCGGAGCCAGAACCGCGCGCAGGTCGGCGACGGACTTGTTCACCAGGTACCGGTCACGCAGTACGCCGGCCGCGTGCACCACGCCGTTGACCGGACCGAACCGGTGCCGTACGTCCGCCACGAGCCTGCGGGTGGACTCCAGGTCGGACACGTCAGCCGGGAAGTACGCGATCCGGTCGCCGGCGGCCTCGGCCACGGTCGCAAGGTCGCGGGCGAGTTCGGTGTTCATCAGGCTGCGGCCGGCCAGCGCCACCCGGACCCCGGGCACCGACAGCAGGTGGGCCGCGACCGCCTGGCCCAGGCCGCCCCGGCCGCCGGTGACCAGGTAGACGCCGCCCGGCCGGACCACGGAATCCGGCGCGGTCGTAGGCGGTTCGGGCTCCCGAGCGGTGAAGCGCCGGGCGTACCGGACATCGCCGCTGTAGCGGACCGGGTCGTCGCCGGCGACGCCGAACTCCTCGGCGATCCGGCGCCAGGTCTCCGCTGCCGCGTGTGCGCTGTCCACTGTGATCGGTCGTAGCCGCACCGAACCGCTCTCCCAGCGCACGCAGCGGCCGAGGGCCGCCGCCGCGTCGGGTTCCGGCGCGCCGGGTACGGCCACGTCGAGGATGAGGGTCGGTGTCCCGTCGCGGCGCCGGAGCAGTCGTTGCGCGAGCAGAAACGGCACCAGCGCGCTGTCCTCGACCCGCCGGGCCAGGTCGGTGCCGTCCGGCCCGGCCAGCCGCACCACGTAGCCGGGTCGCAGACCCTGCTCGGCGAGCTCCGCGAACAGCCGGTCCCAGTCGTCCTCCTCGGCACGGACCGTCCACACCTCCACGGCCTCGTGGCTGTACCGCGTACCGATGCCGGCGAAGGCGATGCGGTACCCGGGCAGCGCGGCGGCCGCCGCGGCACGGACGTCGTCGAGCAGCACAGCAGGTGCCACCACCAGGGCCGTCTTGTCCCGCACCGGGTTCGCGGAGCCGTCGTCGGGTACCCAACCGGCCTCCAGCTCGACCAGCCGCACGTCGGGCCCGTGCGGTTGGTCCGCCGGTGCGGCCGGCGCCTGCCGGTGCACGGTCCGCACGTACTCGGTGGTCGGCAGCGGCAGCTTGCGCGCACCACGGCCGGCGTAGAACCGGAGCCAGTCGACGTCCACGCCGCGCCGCCACAGCGCGATCAGCGGCGTCGCGAGCTGGTTGGCCAGCGCCCGCGGATCGGCGATCGCTACGTGGTCGCTGCGTTCCGGGATGCCGGGCACCGTGCCGACGGAGACGGTCGCCGCCGCGTCCTCGGAGGTGCCGGCATCACCGGCAGCGGCGTCCCGCATCCACGCCGCGGCCGTGTCGAGTCCGGCGGGCATCCGCGCCCGGCCGCGCAGCACGGGGTACCGGCTGTCCCCGGAAATCACGAGTCCGGCAGCACCGCGCTGCACCTGGTCCACGGTGGCGGCCCGCTCCGCCGACTCGCCGCTCAGCAGGCCGAGCAGCCCGTCCGGCGACACCAGGCCGTCGGCGAGCAGGTCCAGCAACTCGGTGACCCGGGCGTCCGGCACCAGCCGGTCCAGCGACAGCTTCCACTCCCGGTTGAGTTGGTCGAACGCGTTCTCCAGAGCGAGGACGCGGACCAGGACGGCACGAGGGTCGGCGCCGGCGCCCACCGCGAGGCCGGCCTCGTCGGTCGGGACGCGCCAGTTGCCCAGCCCGCGCAGGCCGAGCACCCTGTTCCACTCGTCGACCGCGCGGCGCAGCACCCGCTGGCCGCCGATGATCGGGGCGGCCCGGGCGCCAACCGCGGCGGCCACTTCCGGCTCCACCGTGAGCCCGTCCAGCAGATCGCTGAAGTAGCCGCCGAAGACCAGGTACGGGTAGGCGGTCCGGCCGGTGGCGGCGTGCATCAGCGGCACGTCCGGGGCGCGCAGCGCGACGTCCGCGGAACCGCCCCGGGCGATCGGCAGCGCCGCCGGCCAGTCGAGCGCGCCGGTGGCGGCGAGCGCGGCCAGCACGCCGGCCCCGTGCCCGGTCACCGTCGCTGGCCGGAATCCCAGCTGTCGCAGCACCCGCACCACCAGGTAGGTGAGCAGGAAACGCTCCTCCGGCCCATCGCCGCCGCGGCGCAGCCCGGCAAGCTCCGCGCCGGCCTCGGGCGCCTCGGCCGCCATCGCGGCGAGGACGTCCGCGACGGGCGGCGCGTCGAGGAGGGCGCGCAGCTGCCCGAGCGGTGGCATGGTCAGCTCGCCCACCCGTAGCGCCCAGTCCCGTGCGGGCTCTGCGGTGGTCGGGGACGGCGGATCGGCCAGGAGGGACACAATGTCGTCTACAGTGGACACGAGGCCGCCGGTGCGCACGGCGAAGTGCTCGCGGCCAGTGGCCAGGGTGGCGCAGATGTCGGTGACCTGGCCGCGGATCCAGCCGTCTCCGGTCAGGCCGGCCCGCCAGCGGTCCAGCAGCAGCTCCAGCGAACGGGCGGACGGCGCGGAGAGCAGGAACGGCTGGGCGGTGCCCGCCGTGGGGTCGGCGCCGCTGTCCGGTGCCGGGCGGTACTCCTCGACGCACAGGTGCGCGTTGACGCCGCCGCCGCCGAACGAGCTCACTCCCGCGCGCAGCGGCCGATCGCCGGCCGGTTCCCACGTGCTCTCCTCGCGGGCCAGGCGGAGCACGCCGTCGTCCACTTTGATCAGTGGGTTGACCGTGCGCAGGTGGATGCTCGGCGGGACCCGCCGGTGCGCCATCATCATCAGCACCTTGACCAGCCCGGCGACCCCGGCTGCCGCCTCCAGGTGTCCGATGTTGGGCTTGACCGAGCCGATCCAGCAGCCGCCGTCCTCGCGCGGCACGGCGGACATCACCTTGTGCAGCGCCTCGACCTCGATGGGGTCGCCGAGCGGCGTGCCGGTGCCGTGCGCCTCCACATAGGAGACCGTGGACTGGTCGAAGCCGGCACGCTCCAGGGCCGCGGTGATGACGTCGCGCTGCGCCGCCACCGAGGGGGCGGTGATGGTACGACCGGCGCCGTTGTGGTTGACGGCACTGCCCATCAGCACCCCGTAGACGTGGTCGCGGTCGCGCACCGCGTCGTCCAGCCGGCGCAGCATCACCATCCCGACCCCGTCGCCCGGGACGAAGCCGTCGGCGTCCTTGTCGAAGGTCCGGCACAGCCCGGACGGGCTGAGCATCCGCGCCTTGGAGTACGAGATGTACTTCCACGGATGGAGGTTGAGCAGCACGCCGCCGGCGAGGACGAAGTCGGCGTCGCCGTCCAGCAGCGCGCGCATGCCGAGGTGGATCGCGACCGCGGACGAGGCGCAGGCCGCGTCGATGGCCATGCTGTGACCGCGCAGGCCGAACGCGTGCGATACCCGGTTGGCGAGCATGTAGTCGGAGCCGCCGAACGTGGTGTGTGCCTCCACGGTGGTGCCGGGCTCGGTACCCTGCTGAAGGTGGTCGCGCGAGGCGACGCCGACGAAGACCAGGGTGCGAGACTGCTGGAGCGCGCGCAGCGGCGTGGCGGAGTCTTCGATGCAGTGCCAGGTCTCCTCCAGCAGCAGCCGTTGCTGGGGGTCCATCAGCTTGGCCGTCTTGGGTGAGACCCGGAAGAAGCTGTCGTCGAAGCCGTACGGGTCGGCGATCTGGCCGCACCACTTGCTGACGGTCTTGTTCGGTATCGAGATGTCCGGCGAGTAGAACTCGGCCGGGTTCCACCGCTGCCGGTCGACCTCGCGGATCGAGCTGACTCCCCGGCGCAGGTTGTCGAAGAACTCGCGGTGGTCGCGGGCGCCGGGCGCGCGGCAGCCGATGCCGGTCACCGCCACCGCGGTCTGCTCCATCATCGGCCCTCCGCATTCACCAGCTGCTCGAGCCGCTCCTCCAGGCAGGCCGCGGTCTCGCGCATCATCAGCTCGCCGATCTCGTCGACGTGCCGGTTGCGCCAGCTCTGCCGGGCGGTGCCGCGGACCCACTGGTTGAACGCGCCGAGGGCCGGGCCGCAATGCACCTGGAAGTCCACCCGGTACTCCTCCCGGCCTTCCATCGCGGCGCGTTGGCTGTGCCCGAAGTACCAGCGGAACACCAGTGCCATCTTGTGTTTCGGGTTCTGCTCGGCCTTTTCGATCTCGCGCGGGTCCCGGGCCGTGAAGAACGCGCGCGTGTCCTGCCACACCTCGTCGAAGCTCTTGCGGAAGTATCGCGTCTCGATGACCGACCGGGTCTCGGCGTCGATCTCCTCAAGCGACTCGTGCCGCCGGTACAGCTCGTAGAGCTTGCGTGCCCGGGCCGGGAAGAACACGCCCCGCTTGAGCACCTGCACCTGCGCCCCCAGCTCGAACATGTCGCCGGCTGGTGCGTAGTCGGTGTCCTGGATGTTGATCTGTTCGAGCATGTCCTTGGCGGCCGGGCTCATACCGGACTCGGCCGTGCACAGGTTGATCGAGCCGGTAACCACGAAGTCGGCGCCGAGCACGAACGCGGCGGCCGCCGCCTCGGGAGTGCCGATGCCGCCGGCCGCGCCAACCCGTACCCGCGCGTGGTACCCGTGGTCGGCGACCATCCGGTCGCGCAGCCGCAGCATCGTGGGCAGCAGCACGATCGGGTCGCCCCGGTCGGTGTGGCCACCGGAGTCCGCCTCGACACATAGGTCGTCCGCCATCGGTACGCCGGCGCCGAGCGCGGCCTGTTCGGCGGTGATCAGCCCGGCCTGCTCCAGCTGGCTGACAAGTCGCTGGGGGGCGGGAGAGAGGAAGCTTTCGGCCACCTCGGGCCGGGACACCTTGGCGATAATGCGGTTGGCGGCGACCGCCTCGCCGTCGGTGTCCTTGCTGAGCCCGGCGAGCCGGTAGCGGACCAGGGCCGGCGTGATCTTCATGAAGGCGGAGGCTTCGACGTTGCGCACCCCGCGGTCGAGCAGCAGCCCGACGGTGGCGTCCTCCACGTCGGGCTGTGCCGGGTTGTGCACCAGGTTCATGCCGTACGGGCGGCCGTCGCCCAGCTCGGCGGCCAGCCGGTCGATGGCCGCCGCGATGCGGGACTGGTCGAGGCCGCCGGTGCCGAAGAACGCCAGGATGCCGGCACCGGCCGCCCGAATGACCAGGTCTTCGGAGGCGATGCCGCGGTACATCGCGCCGCACACGTACGCGTACCGGGTGCCGTAGGTGCGTCGGAACTCCGCACTGCCCAGATCCTCCGGCCGCAACCGCGCGGCGCCGGCCGGTGACAGGGGCGACACCGCCGCCGGTGGCGCGGGAGCCTTTGCCGGCTGGGGCGGCGGGGACTGCCGGATCTTCTTGACCAGGCCGGTCAGCACCTGCCCCGGCCCGACTTCGTCGAAGGTGGTCACACCAGCGGCGAGCAGATGACGCACGGTCTGCTCCCACAGCACCGGCCGGACCAGTTGCTCGGCGAGGATCTCCCGTACCGACCCCGGCTCGTACGGGCGGCCGGTCACGTTGGCCATCACCGGAACCCGCGGGGGTTGGAACTCGCAGTCCGCGAGCACCTGCTGGAACTCTCGCCACGCCGGTGCCATGTATCGGGAGTGGAAGGCGCCACTGACCCGGAGCATCAGGTACGCCCGCGCGCCGCCGGCGAGCATCGGCTCGCGCGCGGATTCGACCGCCTCCCGCGGTCCGGACAGGATGAACTGGTCCGGCGCGTTGTGGTTGGCCAGGTCGACGCCGGACAGCCCGCCGTGCGACAGGATCTCGCGCACCGCGCCCTCGCTCAGCCCGACCGCCGCTGCCATGCCGCCTCCGGTGGCGGCCGCCATGAGCCGGCCGCGCTCGCGCACCAGGCGCAGCCCGGTCGCGAAGTCGAAGGCTCCCGCCGCGCACAACGCGTTGTACTCGCCGAGGCTGTGCCCGGCGAAGTAGTCGGGCGCCGGCTCGCCGTCCTGCCCGCGGGCCAGGTAGGTGAGGGCGTTGACCACGAACAGCGCCGGCTGGGTGAACTGCGTCTGGTCGAGCTGGCCGCGTGGGTCCTCGCGGCACAGCGTGGCGACGGAGTAGCCGAGGATCTCGTCGGCGATGGCGGTCAGTTCGGGGAAGCGGGCGAACAGGTCACCGCCCATGCCGCGCGCCTGTGAACCCTGACCCGGAAATACAACCGCTCTCATCTGACTCCCCCGCTGGCCTTGGGCTGTGGTGGGACCGCGCCGTGACCGGATGGCTTGGGCCTTGATGGCTTCCAGGGACCGTCCGCGCGGCGCGAAAGGATCCAGGATGGGTACCGCGCGGGCCCGGCCGTCGCCGCGCACGATGCTCGCCACGAAGTTCGCCATCGTGGCGGACGGACCGAGGTCCAGGTACACCAGATCGGGGTCCTGCCGGTCCAGGAACTGGATCGCGTCACGAAATCGGATGGGTGACCGCACGAGTCGCCAGAAGTGCTCGGGCTCGAACCGGGTGACGTAGCCGGCCGACTCGCACGACACGAACGGCACCGCGGGAGGTCGCAGTGTCAGCCGTGCCAGCGAGGTCAGGTACGGCTCGGCGACCGCGTCCAGCCCTGAGGAGTGGAAGGCGTAGTTGACCGGCAGCCGCTGGTACAGCACGCGCAGCTCCCGCAGGCGGCGCTCGGCGCGGGCCACGCCGGCGGGGTCGCCGGAGACCACGAAGTTGCGGTCCGAGTTGACGCCGGCCAGCTCGACGTCGGCGCGTAGCGACGCGTCGTCGTGGTACAGCGCGACGTCGCCGAGCACCGCGAGCATCGCTCCGGGCACCCGGTGCGCCTTGAGCATGCCGACCTGTTCCACGATCGAGCTGGCCAGGTCCTCCGCGCTGAGCACGCCGGTCGCCGCCGCCGCCGCGAACTCGCCAAGGCTCGCGCCGAGCACGTAGTCGGGTTCGACGCCTTCGGCGCGCAGCGTCTCCGCCATGGCGAGCTCGACCATGAGAATCGCCGGGTGGGTGAACCGGATTTCGTCGAACGCGTCGGCCGCCGTGCGGTCGGTGCGATAGATCTCGTCGAATATGCCGGGGATGCCGAGGTCCGCGAATACCGTACTCCAGGCGCGCATGGACGCAGCGAAAACCGGATGGCCGGACAACAGGTCGCGCCCCATTCCGTAGTACTGCGATCCCTGGCCGGCGAACAGGAAGACGTTCTTTGCGGACATGGCGTTGCGGCCCCCGGAGTGAGTGACTCGGCGGCGCCGGTATGACCCGGCCGTCCCAGTCATGCTTCCCCGGCCACACCTATGGCGGTAGTGGACAGTTGCTGCCAGCCCGGACCAGGCTCCCGGAAGCGGCCACAAGGTCGTATGGGGCAGTTGCTTGTTTACCCGTTCGAGTAGTGAGCACAATTCTCGGGTCACCATTGTGGACTAACGCGGTCGAGGGTTCGAATGCGAAGTGACGAACTGGTCCGGCGGGTTCGGGCGTTTCTCGCCGAGCACGACCCGGCCACCAGCGAGCGGCTGCCGTTTCTGTGCGCCCGGTTCGACGCCGGGCTCGCCTGGGTGAGCTTTCCGGTCGGGCTGGGCGGGCTCGACCTGCCGTGGGATCTGCAACCGTTGGCCGATGCCGAGTTCGCTGCGGCCGGGGCGCCCGATGTCCAGCCACGGATCGGCATCGGGCTGGGCATGGCGGCGCCGACCATACTGCGGCACGGCACCAAGGAGCAGCACCGGCGCTGGCTGCGTCCACTATGGATCCAGCGGGACGTGTGGTGCCAGCTGTTCAGCGAGCCGGCCGCCGGCTCGGACCTGGCCGCCGTCTCCACCCGGGCGGTGCGTGAGCAGGATGGTGGCTGGGTCGTCGACGGGCAGAAGGTGTGGACGTCCACGGCGCACGAGGCCCGCTGGGCGCTTTTGCTGGCGCGCACCGACCCGTCCGCGTCCAAGCACGATGGGTTGACCTTCTTCGCCTGCGACATGACCGCCCCCGGCGTCGAGGTACGGCCGCTGCGGCAGATCACCGGCGAGGCGGAGTTCAACGAGGTGTTCCTGACCGGGGTACGTATCCCGGACGCGGACCGGGTCGGCGAGGTTGGGCAGGGCTGGCGGGTCGCCCGTACCACGCTGATGAACGAGCGGGTGGTGCTCGGCGGCGACCTGGTGCCGCGCGAGCACGGGATGATCGGTGTGGTCGCCCGGCAGTGGCGTGAGCGGCCCGAGGTGCGCACGCCGGCCGCGCGCGACGCGCTGCTGCGGTTGTGGGTCGCGGCCGAGGCGAGCCGGTTGACCGCACAGCGGCTGCGCGAGCAACTGGCCGCCGGGCAGCCCGGCCCGGACGGCTCCGCGGTCAAGCACGCTCACGCGCGGCTCAACCAGGAGATCTCCGGGTTCGAGCTGGAACTGCTCGGCGACGAGGCGCTGCGCTACGACGACTGGACGATGCGCCGACCGTCCATCAGGGACTGGCAGGGGCGCGTGCCGGCCTACCGATACCTGTACGCAAGAGCGAACTCCATCGAGGGTGGCACCTCGGAGATCTTGTGCAACATCATCGCCGAGCGGGTGCTCGGCCTGCCCCGCGAGGTGACCGCGTGATCAGCCTCCGGTACTCCGAGATCGAGGACGACCTGCGCGCCGGTGTACGCAAGGTGCTCACCGACCGGGCGCCGTGGCAGGCGGTACTGGCCCGGGTGGAAAGCTCCGAACCCTACGACACCGACCTGTGGCGGACGCTGTCGGCGGACGTGGGCTGCGCCGGTCTCGTCATCCCCGAGGATCGGGCAGGGGCGGGCGGCTCTTACCGGGAGGCCGCGGTGGTCGCCGAGGAGATGGGCCGGGCGGTCGCGCCGGTGCCGTACCTGGGCGCGGCGATGGCCACCGCCGCACTGCTGACCGGCCACGACTGCGGACTGCTGACCAAGGTGGCCACCGGTGCCGTCGTCGCGGTCCTCGCGCTGCCGCTGTCCACCCACCCCGGCGTCGGCCCGCCCGCGACCGTCACCGCCGACGGCGAACGGCTCACCGGCACGGTCGGCGGCGTGGCCGACGCGGCGGCCGCGGACCTGTTGCTGGTGCCCGCCAGCGGCCGGCTGTGGGCGGTGCCACGGGAGGTGGTCGAGGTATCCGCGGTCACCTCGCTGGACCTGACCCGGCCACTGGCCGACCTCACGCTGGCCGGCGCACCAGCCACCTGGGTGGCGAACGCCGGACCCGCGGTGGCGGCGGCGCTGCTCGCCGGCCGGGTGCTGCTGGCCAGCGAGCAGCTCGGTGTCGCCGAGTGGTGCCTGGACACCACCCTTGCCTACGTCAAACAGCGGCACCAGTTCGGCCGGCCGGTCGGTTCCTTCCAGGCAGTCAAACACCGGCTGGCCGAGCTGTGGGTGGAGGTCACCCAGGCCCGCGCGGTGGCCCGCTACGCGGCCGGCTGCCTCGCCGAGGGAGACCCAGACACGCCGGTAGCGGCGGCACTGGCACAGGCGCACTGCGGGCCGGTGGCGGTACACGCCGCGGAGCAGTGCGTGCAACTGCACGGCGCGATCGGGTTCACCTGGGAGCACCCGGCGCACCTGTACCTCAAGCGGGCCAAGGCGGACTCGATCGCGCTGGGCACGGCCGCCCAGCATCGGGACGCCCTTGGTGGACTGCTTACGATCGATCGATGAGCCACCCAGGTGACGGCGGTCCGGTGATCGAGGTAGAGGACCTGCGGGTCCGCTACCGCGGCGCCGACCGGTACGCCGTCGACGGCATGTCCTTCCACGTGGCTCGCGGTGAGGTGTTTGGATTTCTCGGGCCCAACGGCGCCGGCAAGTCCACCACGCAAAAGGTGCTGACCCGGCTGCTGCGCGGCTACGAGGGGCGGGCGGAGGTGCTCGGCCGTCCGGTCCACGCCTGGGGGCCGGACTACTACCAGCGCATCGGCGTCGGCTTCGAGCTGCCGGCCCACTTCGCGAAGCTCACCGCCGCGCAAAACCTCGAGGCGTTCGCCTCGCTGTTCGAGCCGCCGGTCGCCGACGCGCGCCGGCTGCTGGAACGGGTCGACCTCGCGGACGCGGCCGATCGTCCGGTGGCCACCTTCTCCAAAGGCATGCAGGTGCGCCTCGGTCTCGCCCGGGCCTTCGTCAACCTTCCCGACCTGGTGTTCCTGGACGAGCCGACCTCCGGTCTCGACCCGGTGCACACGGCCGCGGTCCGGGCGCTGATCCGGGAGCAGGTCGACCAGGGACGCACGATCTTCCTCACCACCCACGACATGGCCACCGCGGACCAGATGTGCGACCGGGTGGCCTTCGTGGTCTCCGGCACGATCGCCGACATCGACTCGCCACGGGGCTTCCGGCTGCGGTACGGGCACCACGGCGTGACCGTCGAGTACCGGGACGGAGACGCGCCCGCCCGCAGGGAGTTCCGGCTCGCCGAGCTGCCAACCGATCCCGACTTCCTGGAGCTCCTGCGCGCCGGCCGGGTGGAGACCATCCACACCACGGAGGCCTCGCTCGACGACGTGTTCGTGCGGATCACGGGTGGGCGGCTGTGACCGCACCAGCGGTGCGGCGCATCGCGGCGCTGACCCGCCTGGAGTGGCGGCTTGAGCTGCACGCGCAGATCCCCACCGTCGCGGCGGCGGTCTGCGTTATGTGGACGGTCGCACTGGCGGTGGTACCCGCGTCCGTGGCGGGGCGGCTGGGCACGGCCGTTCTCGTGCTGGACACCGCCACGTTCGGCGGGTTCTTCCTTCCCGCGCTGTTTCTTGGCGAGCGCACCGACGGCGCGCTCGCCGCGCTGCTTGTCAGCCCGCTGCGCTTCGCGGAGTACCTCGGCGTGCGGCTTGCCGTGCTGACCGGCCTGTCGCTCGCCGCCGCGGTGCCGGTCGGGCTGGCGGCGGCCCGGCTGCGCCCGCCTCAGCCGGCACTCGCACTGCTGGGCGTGGGTCTGGTCGCGATCCTCACGCTGCTGCTGGCGTTCGCGCTGGTGCAGCCGCACCGCACCCTGGTCGGGTACCTCACGACCGCGCCGATGGTGATCGCTCCGCTGCTGGCCGCGCCGCTGGCGCACATCGCGGGTGTCGCCGACCATCCCCTGCTGTACGCGCTGCCCACCACTGGCGGTGCCGACCTCATCGCCGCCGGGCTCACCGGCGGGGCGCTCACGCCGGCAGCGGGCGCCGCGGCGACCGGCTACCTGCTGCTGTGGATCGGCGGCGCGTACGTCCTGGCGCGGCGGCGCTTCCACCGGCACGCGGTGCAAGCCCCGGCCACCCGGCCCGCCCGGGTGGACAGGACACGGCGGATCCAGTGGCGGGGCGGCTGGGTGGTGACGTTCGCGCGGGCCGACATGCGCACCGCTCGCCTGGACCTCCTCCCCACCTTCCTGACGGTGGTGCCGGTCGCGCTGGCCGTTGGCATCCGGTTTGGGTACCCGTGGCTGGCCGACCTGGTGCGGGACCGCGCCGGATTCGACCTCGAACCGTACCGGCAACTGCTGCTCACCGTCGGTGTGGTCATCCACGTGCCGCTCATCATGGGCATGGTGGGCGCGCTGTTGACGCTCGACGACGTGGCCGAGCGCCGGCTCCAGCTGTTGCGGGTGACGCCGGTGACGCTGGAGCGCTACCTCGGGTACCGGATGGCGTTCACCGGCCTGCTGGCGCTGGCCAGCCTGTTGGTCGCCGTGCCGCTCTGCGGCCTCGTGCCCAACGCCTTGCCCGCACTGCTGCCGGCGATCGTGCTAGGTGCCGCGCAGGCGCCGCTGATCATGTTAACGGCCGCCGCCTTCGCCGGTGACCGGACGCAGGGCGTCGGGATCCTGAAGGTCCTCAGTGGACTGCTCCTGCTGTTGGCCGTCGCGCCCTGGTGGTTGCCCTCACCGCTGCGCTGGCTCGGTCTGCTGACGCCGCCGGGCGCGGTCACCCTCGTGCAGTGGCGCCCGCACAGCGCCGCGGACGTCGTGATCGGATGCTGCGTCGGAGCCACTACCGCTCTCGCCGTCGCCGTCACGCTGCGCCGGCGCATCGTCAGGCGATTCACCGACGGCGCCTGACGTTTTCCCAGGTGGTCCATTGCGGACAGGTGGCCAACCGTCATGAAGCGTCCACTCCCGATCGGCGCCCGCGCCGGTGAGCATGGTCTGAAAGGAACTGTGTCCACCCGCGACTGACTCCAGCTGGGAGTTGGGCCATGAAGGTCGCTGCTGATCGCATCACGTGCTTGGGGATGGGCCTCTGCGAGGTCACGGCGCCAGGCGTCTTCGAGGTTGGTGACGACGGCGCGGTGCTCGTCCTCGCCGAACACGTCGCCCCGGACCAACTGGACACCGTCACGGCGGCGGTCGAAGGGTGCCCCACCGAAGCCTTGTCGCTCATCCAGGACTAAGGAAAGGACCAACATGTCGTTGACCGGTACCTGGCAGCTCTCGATCGCCACTCCGGTGGGTGACCGGAAGTTCGAGCTCGACCTGGTGCAACACGGGCCCGACCAGATCTCCGGCCAGAGCAGGTACGAGCAGGAAGAGGCGCAGGAGCTGACGAATCCGCAACTGGAGGGCAACACGCTGAGCTGGACGTCGAAGATCACCCGGCCGATCAAGGTCATCGCCAAGATGGAGCTGACTTTCGACGGCGACTCCGTCACCGGCATGGCGAGGGCCGGGGTGTTCCCGGCCAAGATCACCGGTCGTCGGGCGTCGTGAAGGGAGCCGGGTGATGTCCGAAACAGTGCGCGCTGACGTTTGCGTCATCGGCGCCGGTATCGTCGGTCTACACAACGCCTTACAGTACGCGCGACGCGGATTCAGCGTCGTGGTCGTCGACGAGCTGACCGAACGCAGCAAGAGCGCCTACAAGGTCGGCGAGTCCCTGCTCATCTTCTCGAACGCGTTCCTGCGCACGATCGGCGAGCTCGACAAGGAGCTCTCCGAATCCTTCGAGAAGCGAGGTGTCTGGTTCAGCTACGGCCTGGAAGGCAAGACCAGCTTCGAAGGCAACGTCTCGGAATGGGGCTTCCAGCACGCCATCCCGGAGCGCTGGAAGGACGCGTTCACCGACAAGAAGTTCCAGCGGACCATGTTCGGCGACTGCCAGATCGTCCGGCCGGAGATCGAGGCCGTGCTCCGCGACCGCCTCAAGCAGTTCGAAAGCATCACCCTGATCGACCGCGGCCTCGTCCGCGACCTGGAACTGGGCGGCTCACGCGGATCGGACGCCGACCACGTCGTGACCTGGCGGTCCAAGGACAACAGCGCCGAGGGCACGGTCCATGCCCGCTGGCTTGTCGACTGCTCGGGCCGGGCTCGGCTGCTCGTCAAGCGTTTTGGGCACGACGTCCCCCTCGACGACGACTTCGTCAGCTCATCGGTCTGGGGACAGTTCTCCGGCTGCACCGACGAGTTCTTCGACGAGCGGTGGAACTTCCAGTTTCCCGACGGCGACGTGGTGCGGCGCGACCTGGACACCGTCCACCTGTGGGGTGACGGCTACTGGATCTGGCTCATCCGGCTCACCGACGACCGGATCAGCGTGGGCGTCAGCCTGCACAAGACCCGGACCGACCTGGACCGCAACCTCCGCACGGCGTTCTGGCAGATCATCCGCCGCTACCCGATGCTCGACTGGCTCCAGCCGGAGAACGTCCTGGACTTCTCGGCCTACCGCGATCTCCAGTACATCAGCGACACCTACGTCTCGCCCGAGCGGTACGTCATCGTCGGCGACGCGTCGTCCATCATCGACGCCTACTACAGCCAGGGCATCTCACTGTCGCTGGCCACCTCGTGGCACGGCGCCAACATCGTCGAACGCGACCTGCGCGAGGGTGTCCTCGACACCAAGTACATCAAGCGGGTGAACGACGCTGTACTCGCCGACTGGCGGATCATGCGCAGCATGGTCCAGTCGAAGTACGGCCGGGCCATCGCGGACAGCCGGTTCTTCATCCTCGATCACTGGATCGACTACCTCGTCTTCGGCTCGGCCACCGGCATCAGGTGGGGGATCTCGCGCTGGCTGTCCCAGACCGACGGCTACACCAGCAACGAGACGCCCGACCTGGCCAAGCTACGGACGCGCCTGAGCCGACGGCTTTTCCTGTCCCAGTCGGTGGTGCCGTTCAGCTCGGTGCATCCCGCACGGGTCGCGCGTTTTGTCGAACGGCTGCACGAGCGGGCCGCGCGGCGCGCCATCTGGCGGATGGACCACGGCGTCAACCTGCGCGCGACCACCGGCGCCATGCGGGCGGACGCGCCGATGCCGGCGCTGTGGCGGCTGCCGTTCCTGCGGTTCAGGCGGCGCGCGGACCTGACCATGAAGGCCATCAAGGAGCCTTCGTTCATCGACCTCAAGGTCGGCTCCAGGCCACCCGCCGTTACCAAGACGTTCGGGGTTTTCCTCCTCGTCATCACCGCGTGGGCGCTGGGTTACGACGTCGCTGACACCGCGGTGCGCCGCGCGATCCACGGCGTACGTGGCCTGTTCGGGCGCGACCGGCGCGGAAAGGTATACGGCGCCGAGGAGGTCGCCCGGGAAAGGACGCAAACCGAGTCGCAGCTCTCTCGAACCGCGGCTGACGTCTAGCCTCACCCGGGGCCGGTACCGACGGTCCAGGCCGCACGGGCCGGCCACGGTCCTCGCGATCCGCTTGGGTTGGCGCGGTCGAATATGAGCGTGACGACGGCGCGCGCCTCAGGCGCGCATGCCATCGGCGAGGGGCCTGGCTGATCCGCGAAGGTGCCACCGACGTCGCTTTCGCCGGCGGCACCGGAGCGGCGGCGAGCCCCGTCGCCATCGCGGCGTTCGGGACGGGCCTACTTGTCGACGGCCTGTAACACGGCCGGCGCGGCCGGCTCCCGCACTGGCTTGCGCAAGAACACGTAGGCGAGTCCGGTCCCGGCGAGCATGGCCGCCGCGGCCACCCAGAGGGTGGTGTGCATGGCGTGGAGGAACGCCTCACGCACCGACGCCTCCAGGTGGGGCAGGTCCAGATCGCGTGCCTCGTCGACGCCGGCCGTCGCGCTGCGCCGCACGGTCCGCGCCTCGTCGTCACTCAGTCCGGACACGTCGACGCCGGCGCGGTACGTGAGGTTGAGCACCGTGCCGAGGAGGCCCACGCCGACCGTGCTGCCGAACTGCCGCAGCACCTGGACGAGCCCGGAACCCACGCCGCTGCGCGCCACGGGCAGTGATCCGAGGGCGAGGTTGAGCGACATCGGCAGGGCGAACCCCAGGCCGAGCCCGAGGATCGCCAGCCACACGGCGGTCAGCCAGTACCCGCTGCCGACCCGCGTCGCGGTGCCGACCACCAGGCCTGCGGTCATGAGGGCGAAGCCGAGCGGGATGACGGAACGAGGACCGTACCTGCCTTGGATCCGCTCGGCGACCGGGACTCCGACGAGCATCCCGGCCACGACCGGAAGCAGGCGCAAACCCGTTTCCAGTGCGCTGGTGCCGTCGATGGCCTGGAAGTAGAGCGGAAGCATGAACAGCGCGCCCATCAGTCCGAAGGACGCGAGTGTGCCCAGCGCCGCGCCCCAGGAGAAGTCGCTGTTGCGAAACAGGCCCAGGTCGACCAGTGGACTCTTCGCCCGGCGCGACCAGATGACGAACGCGACCAGCAGGGCCAGGCCCAGGGTCATCGCCGCGGGTGCCACCCCGGACCGCATGCCGTGCCGTCCGGCGTCGATCATGCCGAACGTCAGCGCGGTGAGGCCGAGGCTGGACAGCGCGATACCGGTCAGGTCGATGTGCACCTCGCGGGAGCCGGGCGCGGGCGGGATCAGCAGCACCAGCGCGATCGCCGTCACGACCAGCAGCGGCACGTTGATCAGGAAGGCCGAACCCCACCAGTACTGCTCGAGCAGCCAGCCGCCGAGCACGGGGCCGAGCGGTATGCCGGCGGCGGTGGCGGTCGCCCAGATGGACAGCGCCTTGCGGCGTTCCTCGGGCGGGAATACCACAGTGAGTATCGAAAAGGACAGCGGCAGCATGAACGCGGCGGCGATGCCGAGTAAGACGCGGGCCGCGATCAGCATCTCAGGCGAGGTGCTGTACGCGCAGGCGACGGAGGCCAGGGTGAAGAGCATGACGGCCGCGACCAGCAGGCGCTTCTGGCCGAAGCGGTCGCCCAGCAGGCCGGCCGGCAGCATGCCTGCGGCGAGCACCAAGGTGTAGGCGTTGTTGAACCACTGAAGCTCGGTGATCGAGGCGCCCAGGTCCGCGGCGAGCGTGGGCTGGGCGACGTTGAGAATCGCGCCGTCCAGGCCGATCGCGAGCAACGGCACCGCGAGAAAGCCCAGCACCCACCACCGGCGCGGATCGGAGTCGTGCGGCATGCTTCCGCCCTTCTGGTTCGTCTCGGACTAGCCGATGTCGCGCCGGCGGACGCCGATCAGGCCGACGAGCACGAGCGATCCGCTGATGACCGTCAGCCAGATCAGCGGAGTGGCCGCGAAGGTGCCACCGGGCAGCCGCGGCACGTGGTGGAACGGCGACACGTCCAGCAGCCAGCCGTTGAGGTCGAGCATCGCGCCGAACTCTCCCAGCAGCGCGAAGAACGCCACGGCGGCCCAGACGAGCGGCGCCCATCGCGGCACCAGCCCGAACGCCGCGATCGCCAGACCCGGCAGCACCCACACGGCGGGTAGCTGCGCCAGCGCCGCACCGAGCAGCTGGGCGACGTGGTGCGCGACGTCGCCGTTCGCCGCCCCCCGGACCACGCCGGCGCCGGCACCGGCCGCCGCCATGAGCAGTACCGGCCCGCCGAAGGCGAAACCCAGGTGACTCACTGTCCACTCGAGCCGGGACACCGGTGTGGCCAGCAGCGGCTCGGCCCGGTGCTCGAGCTCTTCGCCTCGCAGCCGCAGCACCGCCTGGATCGCGTACAGGGCGGCGACTGTGCCGATGTACACGAGCACCACCGCCAGGAATGTGTCGGCGGCCGCACCGCTGCCACCGAGCCGTTCGAACATCACCCGCAGCCGTGGGTTGTCGTCGAGCATCCGCACCGCTCCCTGCGCCGCGCCGCCGACGACCAGACCACCCACGGCGAACGCGGCCGTCCAGGCGAACAGGGCGCCGCGGTGCAGCCGCCACGCCAGCGCATAGGGGCTGCTGAGTCTCGGCCCGCCGGCGGCCGGGCCGAGCCGCGCCGGCAGCAGGCCGGCACCGAGGTCTCGGCGCGACTCGACCGCGAAGGCCAGGCCGACGAGGAGCGCGACGAGCGCGGCGATCGGCGCGAACAGCCACCAGCGCTCGTCGGCGAATGGCCTGACCCGCTGCACGAGGCCGAACGGCGAGGTCCACGACAGCCAGGACAGGCCGTTGTCGGAGTTCAGATCGCCGATGACCCGCAGCAGGAACGCGCCGCCCAGCACCGCGGCGGCGATCCCGCGCGCGGACCGGGCGCTCTCGGTCAACTGGGCGCAGAGGACGGCCACCGCGCCGAACACCATGCCGACAGCGGCCACCGCGAGTCCTTCCGCGACCGATCCCGCGACCGGCAGTCCACGCCCGATCAGGCCGAGCACGATGAGGGTGGCGAGCGCGGCGGTGCTGCCGAACGTGACGACCAGCGCCGCGGCGGCGGACGCGTGGCGCCCCACGGCAGTGGAGCCGAGGAGCTCCCGGCGCCCCACCTCTTCGTCAGCGCGGGTGTGCCGGACGACCGTGAGCAGGGCGGCGATCGCCGCACCGAGCAGGACGAACACGCTGCGCCACGCGGCGAGGCCGCCGATCGAGGAGCTGAACACCGGGCCGTACATGGCGACCAGCGACGGGTTGTCCGCCACGGACGCGGTGAACTCCTGCCGGCTCGCCGCTGTCGGGTACAGCCACTGCACTCCAGCCGCGAAGCCGATCAGGACGACCGCGAGGAGCGGCACCCAGACCGCGGTCACCACCCGCTCGCGTCGCAGCACCAGCCGGGCCAGCATGCCGGTGCCGACGAGACCGGTCACGTGCCCACCACCTGATCCGCCCGGCCCCTGGTGTAGTGGCGCATGAACAGCTCCTCAAGTGTGGGCGGTCGGCTGACCAGACCGCGTACACCGGCCGCGACCAGATGGCTCAACACCAGGTCCAGGGCTTCGGCCTCGACCTGGCAGCTGACCCGCCGGCCGTCGATCCACACGCTGTGCACCCCCGGCAGCTCGTCCAATCCGACCAGAGGCCGGGTCAGCTCGGCGCTGATCGACGTACGGCTCAGGTGGCGCAGCTCGGCGAGGGCGCCGGTCTCCACTGTGCGGCCGGCGCGGATGATGCTGACCCGTTCGCACAGCGTCTCCACTTCGGCCAGAATGTGGCTGGACAGCAGGACGGTGCGGCCACGCTGCTTCTCCTCGGCGACGCAGTCGCGGAAGACCGCCTCCATCAACGGGTCCAGGCCCGATGTCGGCTCGTCGAGCACGAGCAGCTCCACATCGGACGCGAGCGCGGCGATCAGCGCCACCTTTTGCCGGTTTCCCTTCGAGTAGGCGCGCCCTAGCTTGCGGGGGTCGAACTCGAAGCGGTCGATCAGCCTCGCGCGGCGGGCCGGGTTCAGTCCGCCGCGCAGCCTGCCGAGCAGATCGATGATCTCGCCGCCGGACAGTGTCGGCCAGAGTGTCACGTCGCCGGGAACGTACGCGAGGCGGCGGTGCAGTGAGACGGCGTCGCGCCACGGGTCGCCGCCGAGCACGCGTACCGTGCCGCTGTCCGGACGGATCAGACCCAACAGGACGCGAAGCGTCGTCGACTTGCCCGCACCGTTCGGCCCGAGAAACCCGTGCACCTCCCCGGTGTTCACGGAAAGGTCGAGACCGTCCAGCGCACGCGTGCGTCCGAAGTTCTTGACCAGCCCTGATATCGATATGGCACTCTGCGGCGCGCTACGCAAGGGATGCCTCCTGCGCGGTCGGCTCCCCTAGCTCGCGTCCGCGTCCCAGGTGACCGGCACGCTGTAGACCCCGTAGAGCGTGGCGTCGGACTTGAACGGCATCTCCTCCACCGGGGCGGCCAGCCGCAGGGTCGGTATCCGGGAAAACAGCGTCTTGAACACGATCTCCAGCTCCAGCCGGGCGAGATTGCCGCCGAGGCACTGGTGTGCGCCGTGACCAAACCCGAGGTGGTTCTTGGCGCCGCGCCGGACGTCGAACCGCTCCGGGTGCTCGTAGACCTCGTCGTCCCAGTTGGCCGCCACGGCGGCGCAGATGACGCCGTCGCCCTTGCGCATCACGACACCGCCGATCTCGACGTCCTCGAGCACCGCACGCGACATGTCCGCGATGCCGAAGTAGCGCAGGGATTCCTCGACCGCGTTGCCGACGAGTTCGGGGTTCTCGCGCATCAGGGCCAGCTGGTCGGGGTTCTCCAGCAGCACGATGGTGCCGAGCGAGATCATGTCCGTCGTGGTGATGTGTCCGGCGATCAGCATCAGCCGGGCCAGGTTCGTGATGTCCTCACGAGTCATCACGGCTTCTTCGCGGTTCTTCACGATCAGGCGCCCGAGCAGGTCGTCGGTCGGGTCCTTCTCCTTGGCGATGACCAGCTCGTGCAGGTAGGTGGCGAGCTCCTGGCCCGCCGCGGCCCGGACCTGCGGGCTGTTGTCGCGGCTGACGATCCGCATGGCGAGCGGTTGGAAGAAGTCACGATCGGGGTAGGGGATGCCGAGCAGTTCCGAGATCACCAGGGAGGGCACCGGCATCGCTAGCTCGGCGACCAGGTCGGCTGGGCGGTCCGCGGCGAGAAGCGCGTCGACGCGTTCGTCCACGATCTGCTGGATGCGCGCACGCAGGACCTGCATCCGCTTCATCGTGAACTCGGGAATCAGCATGCGCCGGTGCGCCGGGTGCTCCGGCGGGTCCATCGAGATCAGCGAGAGGTTCAGCTGCTTGAGCATGCCCGGCGGCACCGGCAGCATGAGCGGAAACCCCGGTGCGGTGCGGTCCGAGCTTAGCCGCGGGTCGACCATCAGCTGCTTCACCTCTTCGTGCCGGGTGACCAGCCAGGCGGTCAGGCCGGACGGCAGGGTGACTTTGGCGACCGGCCGATCCGGGCGCAGCATCGCGTACTCGGCGGGCGGGTGCATGGGGCACCCTCGGGCCATGGGAAACGCAAGCGACTGCTCTTCGGCAGCGCTGGCGAGGATGGACTCGGTCATCGATACCGCTCCTACACTGGATTGACCTGGTACATCGGGAAGTACGTGCTCAGCTTTTCCATCCGGTAGTCCTGGGCGAGCACGGGGATCTCGTCAAAGCCGTAGATCGCGTCCGGATCGATGTCGGCGATCCAGCCGGTCTCCTCCTGGTAGTCCCGCATCACCGGCGAATCCTGGAAACGCCAGACATGCGTGTGCACATGCAGGTGGCGCTTGATGCATTCGGTGGCTCGACGGTTGAGCAGGTCCATCCCGCCTTTCCAGCCCGCGGTCGTCACCACGCCCTCCCGGGCCAGCGACTTCAGCGTTGCCTTGTACACCGGTGCGCCGATGTAGTCGACGAATATCGCGACGCCCGCGTCGTCGCTGAGGTCGGAGATCACCCGCAGGAACTCCCGTTCGGAGGCGCGGTAGCGGCGTTCCGCGATCGCGTCGAACTGCCCGCTGGGCCCGTTTCTCGCCAGATCCGGAAAGAGTCTGCGGTCGACCGGCTCGATTCCTTTGCTCCGCACATAGGCGAGCCGGTCGTCGCTGCTCGCCGTCATCGCCACCCGAAAGCCGGCACGCCGGGCCAGCTCCAGTTGGGCGACGGAGACGCCGCCGCCCCAGCCGAACACCAGATGGTCGCCCGGGTCGACGTTGTCCAGCTGCGCCTTCCAGCAGCGGAGGGCGACTTTCCAGTTGTCCCAGGCGGTGAAGTAGCGCGCGTAGGCGGCCCACTGCGGCAGTGAGTAGGCGCTGTCCTGGGGAACGGGAAGCAGGTTTTCGGCCCGCACCTTGGTGCGTTTGGCCATCAGGCCGACGGTCCCCGGCATGTCGAAGGCGTAGACGAGTTCGGCGTAGCCGTGGCGGTCTTGTTTGCCGAACGGCATGACCATGCACACGTCGCCCTCGCGCAACGTGGTCCGGGCAAGGGATCCGGGTCGCAGCACTCGGACGATGCCGAGGTTGCCGATGACCGTCGACTCTTCGCCGCGCTGCCGGCACACGTCGATCGGGTCGCGGGTCAACGCGTGGTCCATGTTGGCCTCGTAGGACCCGAACAGCGGTTCGACAAGCACCTCGTCCTCGTCGGGCTCGGGGAACGAGAAGGTTTCCCGGCGTAGCACGTCCTCGACGAAGGTCGGTCGCTCCGCATGCGCCGGATGCGCGTACAGCACCCAGGCGTCGGTCTTGATCATCGGCTATCCCCTACCGACCGCGGCCATCAGGATCGCCAGCGTGTCGTCCGTGACACGGGCCGCGCGCTCGGCCGAGCTCTGCCCCTCGACATAGCAGGTGTTGAGGTGGAGCACGCCGTTGCTCGTCACCGCGCAGATGGCCATCTGGCCGGTGACCGACATGGTGGAGAAGAACTGAACCGCCGACAGCTCCCAGTCCCCGACTCGGTCGGGGAAGTCGACCCGGCCCAGGTTGGAGACCAGCACGGCCCCGGCCGCCCGGTCGTCGATCCCGTCGACGAAGCGCGTGCTGGTCGCGAGGGACTTCGGCGCGAACTTGCGCATGAGAGCGATGGAGGACAGGTGTGCCCGCAGCCGCAATCGCTTCCTGAGGTCCTTGTTGAACTGGCGGGCGACGGCCCAGAAGTCGGCGTTCGGGTCCACGTTCACGTACGTCTGCGTGACGCACATGTAGTTTCCGACGTCGCTCTTTGTCAGTGGCGGGGACAGCTCCGCGCGGGCTTGGACGGGCGTGCGGATGGTGACTTTGCCGTTCGTGATGCCGATCTCGCGGCCGACCGCTCGGGCGGTGGCTGTCGACAGCGCAGCGTGGACGGTCACGCCTCTGCGCCGGCAGGTGGACAGCAACGCATCGAGCTGGTCGCCGGACAGCTTGCGGAGCAGCAGTCGGGTGCGTTTGTCCGCCGGTGGTACGTGTCGCTCCGGTGCCATGGGCTTCGTGTGCGCCCGAAGCGACGCCATGTGCTCGGTGAACACCGTCGCAATGGCGCGGCCGAGACCGCGGACGCCGCGCGGCAGCGCGTAGCCGATCGGGGGCACCGGCTCTCGGGAGACGACACGGCGTGGCTCGTCACTGTTCGGATCCCACTCCGCGGCGTAGCGCAGCAGTTGGGCGAGCATGCCGACCCGGGCGGTGGCGTCGACGATGGTGTGCGACATCGTCAGGATCAGGTCGTGGGTCTCCGCGTCGGTGCCGGCGCCCCGCACCACGTCGACCAGCCGGGCCATCGGGGCGGTGGTGGTGTCCACCGGCTCCCTCATCTCGCGGGTGTCGAGCTCCCGTTCGGCCGCCTGCTCGTCGTCGGCATCGGCGTGCACGATCCGGATCGGCATGACCGGGCCGGTGGCGGGCTCGAACCGTGGATCGGTGCCATCCGGCTTGGCGTGGATCGAGACCCGTAACAGGGGCTGCTCGGCGACCACCGCGGCCGCCGCCCAGGCCAGCTGCTCCGGAACAAGCCGGCCGCGCACCTGCACCCACGCGAACCCGTTCATCGGCGAAATCTGATGCGAGATCCACAGCCAGCGCTCGACGGGGCTCAGTAGCCTGCGGACCTCGCTCGCGTGTCTGCCGACACCGGACTTTTCGGTGGAGGTATTGAGGGCCATCCGCACGGCTCCTTCCGAGGACGGGGCATCAACCGCCTACGCTGGCTATCTTTTGCGCCCCCTTCTCGTCCCGGAAGTGGTCTGTTCGTGCCAGGGCGTACGGTGTCCCCAACCTGTCGGCCTCCTCTCGTTCAGCTCTCTGTGGTCCGCTGAGATTGCCATCTAGGGTGCGAGCATGGGACTGACACTGATGGCGGTGCACGCGCACCCCGACGACGAAGTGATCAGCACAGGAGGGATCCTCGCCCGCTACGCCGCCGAGGGCGTGCGAACGGTGCTGGTGACGTGCACCAACGGTGAGCAGGGCGACGGCCCCGGCGGCATCAAGCCGGACCAGGACGGGCACGACGAGGCTGAGGTCGTCCGGCTTCGGCTGGAGGAGCTCCAGACGTCGGCCGGCCACCTGGGCATCGACCATGTGGAGCTGCTGGGCTACCGGGACTCGGGGATGCCGGGCTGGGAGGCGAACAACCACCCCGAGGCGTTCAGCAACATCCCCGTGGCCGACGCCGCCGCTCCCCTCGCGGCGCTGATGCGGCGGTACCGGCCCGACGTCGTCGTGACGTACGACGAGAACGGCGGGTATGGCCATCCCGACCACATCCAGGCCCACCGCATCGCCGTGGAAGCGTCAAGAACGACCGGTATTCCGCGCAAGTTCTACCACACCGCCATCCCCCGTGGCGCGCTCCGAGAGCTGTTCGAGCACATGCGGGATGCCGGCATCGAGCTCGGCTTCGAGCCGCCGGAGGACTTCGGCATCCCGGACGACGAGGTCAGCACGAGAGTGGACGTGTCTCCCTACGCGGAGGGCAAGTGCAAGGCACTCGAGGCGCACACAAGTCAGGGCGAGAACATGTTCTTCCTGTTCCTGCCGCGCGAGATCCAGCACCTGGTTTTCGCGAAGGAATACTTCATCCTTCAGCACGGCGACGTCCACCCATCCGGTGGCGAGGACGACCTCTTCGCCGGCCTGCGCTAGCCCTGTGCCCTACGTGGCATGTTCTGCCCAAGCGACGGTGGGCCTCTAACGGCCTAGCGTGGGCCCATGACACAATCGACAGTCACCTCGCCATTACGGGCGGCGACGGCGGGGCCGGTACCCCGCGCCGCCCGCGCGCTCGCGCCGGACCTGGCCCGCGGCGGGATGCTGTTGTTCATCGCGCTCGCGAACGCGGCAAACTTCGCCTTCGCCGGCCAACCCGGTCTCGACGGTACGCCGCATGGGCTCCAACGGGTCCTCAACTTCTTCTTGGCAACCTTTGTGGACAGTCGCGCGTACCCGGTGTTCGCGATCATGTTCGGCTACGGCGTGGTGCAGTTGGCTCGCCGAAGCGATGCCGCCGGCACCGCCACGCGCGCGGTCCTGTTGCGCCGCAACGCTTTGCTCGTCGGCTTCGGCGCCGCCCACGCCACACTGCTCTACTACGGCGACTACCTCGGCGCGTACGGCATCGTCGGGGTCGTGGCGACGGTCCTGCTGCTGCGCCGCGGCGACCGGTTCCACCACATCGTTTTGTTTCTGTGGGGCCTGCAACTCGCCTCCGTCGTGGTGATCGCCGCCAGGCTGACCGCCAGCGCCCGAAGCGGTGACGCGATCGTCACCAACTCCCCTAACCCGTCCTTGGCCGCCAACTCCTACGACAGCTCCATTGTGGACCGGATACAGGAGTGGCCGGCGCACACCGCCTCTGTGCTGCCGTTCATCGTGATCGTCTGGCTGGGCATGTGGGCCGGCCGCCGCCACATCCTGGAGGAACCGGCGGCGCACCGGGTCCTGCTGCGCCGCGTCGCGGTCGGCGCTCTCGCCATCACGTTCCTCGGTGGGCTGCCATACGCGCTGGCCGCCGCCGGCACCATTCACGTCGACACCGCCACACTCGATGCCATGACCTACCTACACACGGCCAGCGGCATGTCCGGTGGCCCGGGCTACGTCGCCCTGTTCGGTCTGCTGGCACTGCGGTTCTCGGACAGCCGGCGGCGGCCCGCGGTCGACGCGGTCGCCACGCTCGGACGGCGATCCTTGAGCGGATACCTGTTCCAGTCGGTGGCCTGGACCGTGCTCTTCGTCCCGTTCACCCTCGACCTCGGCGGCTCCACGTACACCGCGTTCGCCGCCGCCGTCGTGGTGTGGTTCACGTCGGTGCTGGTCGCGAGCGCCATGGAGTCGCGTCGGCGACGCGGACCGGCTGAGTGGCTACTCAGGCGCCTGACGTACGGCCGATGACACCGGCCACACGTCAACATGCTGGTCCGATGCGGACACTCGCCGGACCGTCCTCAACCGTCCACTCCCGCTCGCCGCCCGGACCCGCGACGATGTGGTGAGCCGAACTCACCAGGGAGAGGTCGATGGCGCGTCGTCTGTTTACGTCCGAGTCGGTCACGGAGGGCCACCCGGACAAGATCGCTGACCAGATCAGTGACGGCATTCTCGACGCGTTGCTCGCCCAGGACCCGCGTAGCCGGGTCGCGGTCGAGACGCTGATCACGACCGGTCAGGTGCATGTGGCCGGTGAGGTCACCACCAAGGC